>JAFQBA010000031.1 GCA_017416845.1 Clostridia bacterium | reverse complement strand
GTTTGTCGGGGTGTTTAACGCAAGGAAGTTGTAGGGGAGGGTCTCCGTGCCCTCCCGTATATATCGATGTTTTCTCACCGGGAGGGCGCAGAGACCCTCCCCTACGAATTCATCTCAACCATCCCGATAAACTCCTATTTTAATTCCTAAATCCCTATGTTAAGGAGTAAGTTTTATGAAAAAAATAAAAATATTCTGTCTTTGCCTTTCTATCATCGTGTCAATGCTTGCTCCGGCAACAATTTCATTTGCATCCGATGAAGCAAAAGACAGTTACTTTTTTGATTTTAACGATTTTAAAGGTGCGGCAAACGGCAAAACCGCACCCGCAGGCTTTGGACTTCCAAGTGCCACAGCCTACGTTGATGACAAAACCCCATACAGCGGTGTTTTTGCCAAAGACCTTGGCGCAGGTAACACCTGCGTTAATCTCCGTGCCACAAAAGACGGCGGCGTAGGCTTCGGTATGGGGCTTCCCAAAGATATGTTTGCCGAAAGCATCGAAATGTACACTTCTTTTTGTCTCAATGACTACAATCAAAGAAGATTTTTCGGTGTGTATGATTGCTATCACTACGGCAACTCATTTATGCAGATCCGTGAAAAAAACGGAGCTCTTTATCTTTTGAACAAAGATACAAAATACATAGTCGAAACCGGAAAATGGTACGATATAAAAGTATTTTATAACATCGACACCAAACTTGCAAAGGCACAGCTTATCCAAAACGGCAATGTTGTCGCATCAATGACTGCTTATTATGATATATATACCAACAAGGTATACGGTTCAGACGGCAACAAACCCCAATATATGACAGCTATTTATGTTCACCATGGCTCAGGCTACTATCAGGGCAAAGCAAATCTCGCCCCAGCAAGTTCTTACTGGGATAACATGGGAATCCGCGAAATTGACGAAGTGTATTATCCCATTTGTGAAACTGACGATTTTTCTGAATTTGTGTCATCCGCTGACGGACAAACAGCTCCCGAAGGCTTTTCCTTTGTTGGGGGAAAGGTTGGTCAAAACACTTTGACATCCTACGAAGCAGAAGGCGAAAAAATGCTTGCTCTCTCATCTTCGGGCTCAACATCTGCAGGCATCGAATACAAATTCCCAACTTCTCTGGGCGGAAAGTTCTGCTTTGATGCCGAGGTGACCTTTGCAGACACAAATGCCAAACGCAGTGTGGGTCTCGGTTCGGAAAACCCCATTCTCGTTTTTGAAAATGACGGCAGAATAACCGTAGACGGCATGGAGGTTGGATTCTATGACGAAAACGAATCCATCAAGGTGAGCGTGATTGCAGATTCTGTCACAAAAAGTGCAAGAGTCAAAGTCACTTGTGAATCTTTAAATATCGACTGCGAAGCAGACATTTCAAATGTAACTGTTCCGTACGGTGCATTCGGTTTCTATGCTTCAGGCTCCGATGCTTCATCCGTGTCATATCTTGATAACCTTGGCGTATATTCGGTTCAAAAGTTAAACGCTTCTCCCGTTTCAAAGCTCAATGTATCGGGGGAAATATATCCCGAATATGACCTTGTGGTAAGATTTTCAAACCCATTAAAAGACATTCCTTCAGTTTCCATAGACGGCTCTGCACTTGAAGGCTCAGTTCTTTTGAGCGATACCGAGCTTTCAATTCCCACAGCCTCTGTTTTGGACTTCGATACAGAATATGCTCTTGAAATAACAGACATTGAAGACATTTTCGGAAACACTCTCGATAAGACTCTTGAAATAAAAACCGTTCCCATGTGGGAAATCTCCGATATTTCACTTGATGTGAAAGACGGTTTTGCCAAAGCCGACGTTTCGGTTAAGGTTAATGCCGCAACCGACTTTGATGCGGTTCTCATTCTCACGGTTTATGATGAAAACAACACCATGACCGGTGCAGTGTGCGAAAAGCTTTATGCAAACGAATCCGAAGCTGTGGCATCTGTAAGTGTTGAAGCACCCGAGGGAAGCTATGTTGAAAGCTATCTGTGGGATGGACTGGCAACAATGAACACTCTCGGACAAAAGGTAAGCTTCGGCACACAGCCCGATAGCTTTAAAGACTCCGATGCTTCATCATTGAAATTTGAAACAGATCCCGATGCATCATCGGTCACAATTAAAGGTGCGGGAATTGGTTCTGCTCCTGTGCGGCTTGTAGTGCTTAAACCGGGAAAAACCAAGGATGATTTTGATGCCGATATTTCAAATGCGGCATATATCAAAGAATTTGACGAAAACTCACCTTCAGACGGATTCGCAATTCACCTTCCCGGTGCAAACGGAAGTTTTTCTGTGATGATAAATGACAATTCGGGATGCATTACAACAGAAAACGCATTCAAGCTCTATGCCAAAGAAATTGTTGACGGTGTACTTGCACTTCTCAATGGTGATGCTCCCGACTGGAAAGCAATTATATGCGAAAATGCCGACATTCTCGCTTTGGACATTTCCGATTTGCTCCTTCTTGAGGATGAATTTGACGGTTTTTCCGCTGAAATGTTCTCAAAGAGGGCAGAGCTTTCGGATGATTCCTTTGATAATGTGGGCGAATTTACCAAAAGCTACTATGCATCCCTTGTTCCTCAGTGCATAAATCGTGCCGATGGCAATGACGAAGTCAAATCTTATTTTGAAAAATATGCAGATTACATTAACATTGAAAACCACGACTCTTATGAAACCTTTGACGGTTTAAAAGAAGCTTTAAAAGACAAAGTATTTGCTAAAATCGACACCGATTTTAAATGCCAAAGTGTTAAAGATGTTAAAGATGCATTTGCCGAAAGCACCGTTTTGGTTGCAATTGCAAATGTAACAAACAGCGTTAATGTTGCAAAAATTATAAAAGATAATAATGGTTGGCTTGACTTTGACCTTTCAGATTACAACAAGCTCAAAGACCCCTATAAGGTTAATGACGAAATTGCAGGCGAAACCTTTGATAATGTCAAAGACCTTGAAGAAGCATTTGACGATGCAGTCAAAACAGCCAAAAAGAAAGAAAATGCAGACAAAAAGCCTTCATCGGGCGGTGGTGGCGGAGGAGGCTACGGTTCAGGCGTAAGCATCACGCCATCTGTCCCGATTATAAATCCGACTCCCACTACTGACTCTTCAAATCTCTTTAATGACCTTGAAAGTGTTTCGTGGGCAGAAGATGCAATTGAATATCTTGCAAGTAAAGGCATTGTAAACGGCAGGGGCGATAAAACCTTTGCTCCCAATGATCTTGTTACGAGAGAAGAATTTGTGAAAATGCTTGTGATTGCTCTGGGCATCGAAACAGAGAGTGCAAAAGCCGATTTTGCAGATGTTGGTGAAAATGATTGGTTTGCTCCCTATGTCGGTGCGGCTGTACGTGACAAAATTGTTTCGGGCGTAGGAGACGGCATCTTTGGTGCAGGCTCATACATAACAAGGGAAGACATGGCTGTAATGGCGGGTCGCAGTGCAGGTATTGCATCCGAAAATTCCAACAGTAACTTTGCCGACGATGATGACATTTCTGCCTATGCAATCGAGTTTGTAAATGCTATGAATGAAAAAGGCATTATAACCGGAATGGGCGACGGCACATTTATGCCAAAGGGCAATGCCACAAGGGCTCAGGCAGCTGTTATAATCTACAGAATCTTAATGATGGGAGGCAGTGCAGCATGAAAAAGTTAATATCATTTCTCCTTTCGTTGGTTTTGGTTTTCACGGCTTTTGCAATGACATCTTCGGTTTATGCCGAAGAAGCTAAAGACGTTGAAATTAATATCAGCCTTGAAACAGACCTCCTTTGTCAGCTTGGCTTTGTTTCGGATGAATCTTCCGAGTTTACCACAAGAGCAGAGCTTGCATCTGTTATGGTAGCTATGATGAATGTGAAAACATCCGACTCACAAAATGGTGAGAATCCTTTTTCGGATATGGATTCTTCAAACCCTGCCTATCCTGCAATGAAGTCGGCTTATGACCTGGGACTTCTGTCGGGCGGAAATGCAAGACCAAATGACTATGTAACCTACAATGAAGCCGTAAAAATGGCTGTGTGTATGGCAGGATACGGAGTTTATGCAAATCACAGAGGTGCATATCCGGTGGGATTTGTTTCCACTGCATCCGAAAACGGGTTTTTAAAAGGTGTTAAATCAGGCTTGGATGGTTCAATCACCACATCCGACCTGCACATTCTCCTCTACAATGCACTTCATATTGACATTATGGACATAACCTCCATAGGCGAAAGCATCAACTACAACAAAATCAAAGGTGAAACAGTGCTTTCTCGCTATCACGGCATCTATACTTCAAACGGTGTGGTTCAGGGTGTAAAAGGCTTTAATATGCTTCCCTCAACCGATATTCCTTCGGGAAGAATACTTGTTGACGGCCATCTTTTCAAAGATCTAACCTCAAATTCCTATGACATGGTGGGTTGTGAGGCTGAGTATTACTACAAAGCTGAAGGAAACGAGGTTGTGGCACTCACTTGCCCAAACACAAAAACCTTAACTGTTGATGCTCAGTCAATTATTGAATTTGACGGCAATACCATCTTGTATGAAGCAGGTGGCAGAGAATACAAAATTCCGCTTACCTTAAGCACAAGAATAATGTATAACAATGCTGTCATCGAAAGCTTTACACCCGATATTTTCCTTGGAAAATACGGCACTGTTAAGTTTATCGACAATGGCTCAGACGGCAAATATGATGTTGCATTAATCAACATCTTCGATGCCTGCGTTGTGGCTGGTATTGATGTTTCAACAGGCACCGTCTATGACTACTATTCATTTGAAAATAATCTTGTTCTGGATATGCCCGATCCCGATTACACAATTATTTTTAAAGATGAATACGGCAATGATATGACTCTTTCCGAGCTTGCTCAGGGTGATGTTATTTCATTCTCAAGAAGTCAGGACGGAAAAACCGTTGTTGCTTATTATTCAAACACCGAAGAAATAGGCAAAATAGACACAGTTTCAAAAAATTCCGACGGTACCCACACCGTTACAATAAACGGCAAAGAATACAGAACCACCGGGCAGTTCTCCAAAAACGAAGGAATTGTTCCCGGTCTTGAGGGAGCGTTTCGAATCACCATTGACGGACGAATTGCCGCAAAGGATGTTGAAGTACGCGGTGAGTACGGCTATCTTGTTGCAGGAAAAACCCTTGGCGGACTCTCTGCCTATCACATGGTAAAAATTTTTACTGTTGAAGGAAAAATGCTTGAAGCAAAGCTTGGCGAAAAAGTCAAGGTTGACGGCAAAACAATGGAGGCTTCCGATGCCTTTGCATCCTTAAAAAAAGCTGATGCCATAGAAGAACAGCTTATCCGTTTTGATTGCGATTCAGACGGTAATGTATACTATATTGACACTGCCAAAAAAGGAGAAGACGAAAGTGCAGATACTCTCACACGCAACTTCTCGTCTTATTATGACTCCAATGGTAATCCAAGAGCAGAACTTAAACTCACATGGAGAGATGTGGGAATGTTCTCGGCTCAGGTGCCTGTCAGCACTTCGGCAAAGGTGTTCCTCATTCCTTATGGTGAGGGTGTCACTGACGATGACTACAGAATTTCGGGAACAACCTATTTTGTTCATGACAATAACTATGCCTTCGAATGCTTCCGCTCGGTTGACAGATACATCGACTCCGAAGTGGCAGTATGCAAGGTGAAACCCGGCGGAGCGGGTGTTCCGTCAGACCTTGCAATTTCCCTTGTAAGTGATGTTTCCGAGGTTATCGACCTCGAGGGTGAAACGAGAACAAGAATCACTCTCATGACAGACGGAGCCGAAAGGAGCTATTATGCAAGAAACAATGAAGTCCTTAACATTGCATCATTGGTTGATTCTTCAAAAAAACACAATCTCAAATGCGGTGACGTTGTGAAAGCCGCAACCAATAATCTTGGTGAAATCACTGCAATTGAGCTATACTATGACATCGAAAATGATAAGTTCCGCTATGGCGAATGGGAAAACACATCAAAGCTTCTTGAAACCTTCCGTGTTTCCATGGGCGAAATATATTATCAGGCAGGCGGAGTTATCCAGATGCATTTAGGTCCCATTCCCGAAGGTACAACAGACCTTGGCTATGAGGAGCTTGAAGCCTTCCGAAGCGGAAGATACACCATCTACACCTACGATTCTGACGAGCGTGAAAACAAGGTGAGAGTCGGCAGCGTAAATGACATTACCGACTACAAAACCGCTGGCTACGGTACAAAAGCCATAGCTTATTCACGAAGCGGACAAAGAGGCGTAATAATACTTTATATTTAAGTCAACAATCTGTTGATAATAGAAGCAAAGCATTAAGAGGTTTAGCAAAAATGAATACAGAAATAAAACTCATTCCTTCGGTGCAGGAGTTTTCCTGCACCGGGGATATAATTAATCTTACCGAAAAAGCGGTTGAGTTCGATTTTAACCGTGAAAACGAAATTCTTTCAAACGGTGCCCGATATGTAAAAAAGAGCTTGTCGGAGCTCGGATTTCAAAGCGGCAACGGTGAAGTTTTTTTGGTGACGGTAAGAGTTTGTGAAAATAACGAAAAACTTAAAAATATAAAAAGCAATGAAGCCTACACCCTTCAAGTGACAAAGGATGGGGCAGAGGTTACGGCAAAAGACATTCCGGGAGCATTCTATGGTCTTGTTACTCTTTCGAAGCTTTTTGAAAAGAAAAACGGCACAGTTTCAATTCCCGTAGTTTCAATTTGTGACTATCCTGAGTTTCCCGACCGAGGTCAGTTTATTGAAAGTCGCTACGGCACCGAATTTCTCACAAAAGAGAATTGGTTTGATATGATTGACTATTTTGCAAAAATGAAATACAATAAAATCATAGTATCCCTCTACGGATGCTGGCCGGTGCAGTATGATTATGAGCTTCAGGAATATCTTTTTGTTCCGTTTAAAAATTATCCCGGGCTCAAAACACCCAAACCGCGGAAATACTATTCTCCCAAAAAAGGGGATTATGTAACAGAGGAAAATGTTCTTCCGCCGATTTTTGCGGAGGATTTCTTTGGTGAGGTTGTTGCATACGGCAAAAAAAGATGCATAGATGTTGAACCCATGTTTAACTCACTCGGTCACAACACCCTAATTCCGAGGGTATACCCAAAGCTTTCAGCAAAGGATAAAAACGGCAACGACACCGGCTTTGGATTTTGCACCGAAAGCGAAGAAACCTTTGATTTCATGTGCGGACTTTATGATGAAATCATGGAAAAATATATGAATCCCCATGACATTAAATCAATTTCCATAGGTCTTGATGAGGTTTTAGATTCCATAGGGATTGACCGAAGTGACATGAAAAAGAAGTTTTCGCATCTTTGCAAATGCGAAAAATGCAGAAATTATGAAGAAAAAGAGCTTGTTATCAGATATATTATAAAAATATGCAAATACTTAAAATCAAAGGGCATAAAAAATATTTATATCTATCAGGATATGCTTCTCTATAGCTATGATACAATCAATGAAGACCTAAAAAAACGCTTTGTTGACGAAGACATCTATGATGTTGCGGTTATTGACTGGTGGAGCTATGATGCAGGCGAAAAGCTTTTTGAGGGAAGAAAAGGGGATGTTAATAACATTTTCCGTTCCACAATGAAGCCAATGACAGGGTATTATCAGTGGTCCATTGCCACCGAAACAAACCAAAACATCAAAGAGTGCGTTAAGCTTGCCAAAGACCTCAACTTTGAAGGTGTCAGAGTTTACACAGGCTTTGACTATTGCTACGACAAAAACTTTCTTTATCAGGCAGATGTAATCTGGAATACCAAGGGTCTCGAAAATGACTGTTTCGAAGAAAAATATGCATATAGCTTTGAAAGCTCTGACCACAAAAAGCTGACAGAGGCATTTGTTGCCATGAGCGAAATTATGCGCCATGACAACAAGGAAAACCATATGCATAACGTATTTGAATACTATATGCATTCATATTTCCGTGCTAATCTTCCTTATCCGAGAAACTATCCTTCAGAGGCATTTGTATCTGCTCTCGACGATGAAGAAAAATATATTACCTATCTTGAAAATGTCAACCAAAAGGCAGGATTTGCTCTTGATGTGTTTAAATCACATCTTGAAAAATCTCCTATGGCTGATATGTGGATATTAAATGCACTCCAATATAAAACCGATACAAATGAATTTTTAACTCTCATAAATTTGTATAAGTCCTTTGGCACAGACACCACACAGCACGAGCTTTTAGCTACTGTGAAAGAACTTATAGTCGAAAGAGAAAAAATGATGAGCTTTGCACAAATGGTTAAAATTGAAGCAAACGCCGTGTGGTATCTACGCAATATGTCGGTTATGCTTCAATATTTAAAAGACCTTGAAAGCTTCATTACCGACAAAATATCAAAGGGTGAAATTTTTGATTTTGACATAAGAGACCAATATGCACTCCTTAGCGAAAAGTCCCTTATGCTTCGATGATTTTTAAATTGTAAGAGGGTGATTTCTTGAATGACAAAATATGGAATTTAAGTTCAATAACACTTAAAATTGAAAATATGACTGTCAAATGCAGTTTTACAAACGGCATTACCGACTTTAACTATCACCTCACCGACATGGCTCACATACATACTGATTTTGAGCTTCACTACATTTTTGAAGGAGAGTGTAAGCTGGTGTCCGATGACAAAGAATATATCCTTGGCGAAAATTCTTTGTGTATTGTTCCTGCGTTATGCAGTCACTTTTTTCCAAAAAATGACAAAGCGTGCAAAGGCTTTGGGATTCTCATGTCATTCAAGCATGGTCATGACGAGGAAAACGAAGCTCCATTCTCTTTAAATCTTCCCCGACGGACAACGATAATCAAAAATGATTTGAGAATCCGCACCTATTTTGATGCTTTTATTGATGCCTACAAAAATCGGGGCTTTGGCAGCGAAAACAAAATGGAGTCGGCTCTAACATTGCTGTTTCTTGAAATGGCAAGTACGGTGGGCAACGGAATGGGAAACCTTCATCACGAAAAACCAAAATCACCCGATGAAACTCAGATTATGCTCGAAACAATAATTATGAGCAGATATCTTCGTGACATCAGCTTAAATGATGTGGCAAAAGCCATCAACTTTACTCCGGCACACACCGGACGACTTATCAAAAAGATTTACAAAAAGTCCTATTCAAAGCTCATCTTGGAACTTCGTATGAAATATGCCCGCAAAAAGATTCTCACAACTGATTTGCCATTTTCTGATATTGCCGAAAGAGTGGGGTACGAATCCTACACGGGCTTCTGGATGGCTTTTAAACGCTACTGGGGCATATCTCCCGAGCAAATGAAGCAGTCAGAGCTTGAAACCGATTCAACAACCTGAATCGGATTAATAACAGATTCATAAAAATTTCCACTAAAATTCTGGAGGCTACATGAATAGCGAAATCTTAAAAAAATACACCGGAGATAATATTTTTAAAAACCATCACGACGAAGCACAAAAAAGATGCATAAGGGCAAATCTTTTGAGCATGCGTGCAAATTATCTTGAAACGGTTGATGCTGCTCTTGGTGATGAGCAGATTCTTCTTTGTGATGAAACAGAGGATGTTCTCTACTTGCCCCCAAGCGATATAAAATACATTCCCGGCACACGTCCCGTGCTTGAAAAATATGTGTCAGAGATAACCTCTGGATGCCAAACCGACACCCAAAAAGTACTAAAGCTTATGGACTTTATATGTCACTCTTACGAAAAAACTGACGGCAGGGTATATTTTTACGGCGGCACCGAGGAGGAACTCATCAAAAAAGGGGAAAACCTTTGCGAATGCGTTTCAAGGCTTATGTGTGCCCTTTGCGAAATTTGCTCCATTCCTGCAAGAATCATCACCCACATATCCGGTGGTCATCTTACGTGTGAGGTTTTCACCGGCGGTAAGTGGTGGTATATGGATGTTAGAAAAGGTCTTTACTTTGTTTTGCCAAACGGGGAGCACGCATCCCTTCGTGAAATAATTAAAAATCCCGACATTATGGACAATCAGCCAAGCGAGGTGAAAAGTCATGTTTCTCCCCGTTATGACTATGATTTTCAAATTCAAAGAGGTAAAAAGGTCTATTTTCATGACCGTGAAGTTCATACTTTCAAATATTACTCTCTCATGGATTCTCACAAATACAGTTATCGCTGGCTCTACAACAAACACATTCAAAATCTTAATTTCGCAGGTGTTGAATACGGTAACTCCATAAGAGCGCTAAAGGGGAGTGAAGAAACAAAGCCGAATCCCGAAATAATATTTTCGGTTAAAGACGGTCAGGAGCTTTCGGGAACGGTTCTCTTTTGTGCAATGGCAGAGGGCTTCGACGTGCCGCCGACGGTGTTCTCATTCACCCTTGACGGAAAGCCTCTCTACACACTTCCGCCCTACAGTGATCCGCTTGAAATTCACATTATGCAGGGTAATTTTATAAATCCTTTTGGTGGTACAAATCTTTTTGACACAAAAACCGTAGATGACGGTGAGCACACAATCTGTGCCGAAACTTATTTTGGCGAAAGTATGAAGGTATGTTCAAAGGTTACATTTACTGTAAACAATAAGGCGGTGAAATAATATAATGATAAAAAAATCAGTTTCTTTTGCGTTGCTTCTTGCGATGATCATATCTCTTGTTCCTGCATATGCAACAGAGGGAGATACAACAATAGAAAGCAATTCCAAAAACGTACTTTATTTTTGCGAGGACTTTGATTCTGCAAGGGGTTCTCTTGTAAAATCCCTTGAATTCGGACCTAAAAACAACACAATAGGCATTGTTGATATTGGCAACGGAAACAAAGCTTCCCTCACAACCGTTAATGCAACAGAAAGCCAAAAGGATGACGCTACTGTTGTAAAGCGTTTTGACGTATATCCCTCCGGAAAGGTTATCATTGAGGTTGACCTTATGGTGGAAGATGTGGCAGGTTGTTCAAAAATGGTAGCTATGAGATCACCAAATGGTGGTGGAAGCGAGCTTTATCCCATTCAGATTACAAGCTCAGGTCAGGTCATCGGAACCGACGGCTCTCAGATTCTTCCCAAAATGCAGGAGGGTAAATTCTATAAAATTGACCTTGCCATGGATCTTGAAAACGGAATCTACAGTGTGTGGGTAAACGGCATAAGAAGAGCCAAAAACATAGATTTCCAAAGCTCTCTTGGCTACAAATTCAAAAGCTTGTCACTTCTTCTTTTCAGCACAAGATATGCCGCTCCCGGATGCCGCTCCAAATATTATGTTGACAACATAAAGGTGTATGACGGTAGCCGTCCTCTTTCAGATGAAGAGTTTTCAAACACTTCATGGGAGCTTCTTCTCGGCTATGATACCCCCGTCAGCACCGACATGGTAAAACGTGGAATGCAAAATAACGTTGTACTCTACATCGATGCTCCCAATGCTCTTATAAAGGGTGATTCAGAGCCGATTGACGAAAACAACAAAAAAGTTGTTCCTTATGTTAAGGCAGGTACAACCCTTGTTCCCTCAAGATTTATCATTGAGGCTCTCGGCGGCAAAGTGGACTATGACGACAAAAGCCGTACAGCTCACATTTCCTTAAACGGAAAAACAATAGACATCACGGCAGAGAATGAACAAATGATTGTAGATGGTGAAAAGGTGCCGCTTTCCCATCCGGCACAAATCAGTCACGACCGTCTCTTTATCCCCGTAAGAGCAATGGGTGAGCTTGCAGATAAAGAAGTTTTCTGGGATAAAACCGGACTCATCGTCTTGAGTGATGAAAAAATCGACCTCAATTGGCGTGATAATCTAAGCTATCTCAGTGCGGTATGCGGTGAAATGGTTTACGAAAGACCTGTTGGTGAAGAAATTCTTGCCAATGTACGAAAGCTTCATCCCGACAAATCACATCCCCGTATATTTATGGACAATAACGGTTTTGAAACCGTTAAAAAGGAGATAGAAACCGACCCCACAAAGGCAAAATGGTTTGAGGAAATTAAAAAAGATGCAGAATTCTACTATAAAAAGAGAGTTTCTACCTACGGTAAAACCGACGGAAGCCGAATGAGCGACCAGGCAAATCAGCTTATCTACATAGTAAAATCCTGCGGTTTTGTCTACAACGTTACGGGCGAAACAAAATATGCCGACCGTGTTGTGGAAGAACTTGAAGCCATTCTTTCGTTCCCTGACTGGAACCCTCACCACTTCCTTGACGTGGGAAGATATATGCAGGCGGTGGCTCTTTGCTACGACTGGATGTATGACTATCTCTCCGAAGATTTAAGAATAGAATGCCGCAAGAGTCTTCGTGAAAAGGCATATTCCGAACTTATGAAGGACTATCTCTTCCTTCCCAGAGACCGTGGTTTCCATTGGTCAGAGGCGGCAACAGGTGACAACTGGAATACAGTTATAAATTCGGGTGCCATGATGTCGGCACTTGCCATAGGTGATGAGGAGGATTCAAGAGAAATCTGCGAAGACGTTCTCACCGAGGCAATGCTTTCAATTGAGGCGGCATTTAATATGCTTGCTCCCGACGGCTCCTGGTATGAGGGTGTCGGCTACTGGACGGGAACTGCCAGCACAATGATCTATGCTATGGCGGCTCTCAATTCCGCATCGGGCTCGGACTACGGACTTTTTAATGTTCCCGGTCTCAAATATGCCGGTCACTATCTATATGAAATGTCCGGTTCAACAGGTATTTTCAACTTTAACTATGCACCTCAAAGGGGCTATGCATCTCCATTTATGGTATATTTTGCCGAGCGTCTCGGAAATGATTCTCTCAAAAAGATTATCATAAATCATATGGAACAGTACAGCGAGCCCGGTGATGCCGATTCAATTCTTTTCTGTGGCGATGTTCCCGGAGATGAAGTAGACATTACACTACCTCTTGACAGCTACTATCGTGGAACCGAATCAGTATCTATGAGAAGTACCTGGGACACCGATTCAATGTTTTATGCAGGTATTCATTCGGGTCACAATGCCGCCTTGAACGGTCAGCTTGATGCAGGAACCTTTGTAATTGATGCTTACGGTAACCGCTTTGTCTATGACCTTGGTACCGAAAACTATAACCTCAAAGGTAATTTTGAAAAATACCGTAACCGTGCAGAGGGTAACAATTGTTATATCATCAATCCTTCAACAGATTTTTATGATCAGCTTAAAGCTGCATATTGTTACATGGAAAAATATGAATCCAATGAATGCAGTGCCTATGCAATCACAGATCTAACCGCGGCATATGAAGGCAAGGTTTCAAGTGCTGTGAGAGGTATGAAGATGACAAACAACAGAACATCTGTTGTTTTGCAGGACGAAATTAAGTGCATTGAACCATCGTGGATTCACTGGGGCTTCCACACTCAGGCAAATGTAACTCTTTCTGAAGACGGCAAATCGGCAATGCTTGAAATAGCAGGCAACCGTATGGAGGTCAGAATCCTCTCCGAAGACGGCAGATTTGAAACCATGAAAGCAGAGCCTCTGCCCGAAAGTTATCAGCTTGAAGGTCAGACTCCCAATACCGGAGTGACAAAAATTGTTTGCAACTTCAAAGATGCAACCGATGTTAATCTCACTGTTTGCTTCACACCCACGGGCTTTGCCTATGATGTTGATGTTAAATATCCGAGGGTGGAAAAGCTTGCCGAATGGAAGCTTGATGAGCCCGGCGAAGCTCTGACAACCATTGTTCCAAACTTTAAGGAATATGTTTTCAAAGATCTTCGTATAGACGGTAAACAGATTGAAAACTTCGATCCTTCGGCATCGGTATATACTGTAAGACTTGCTAACCGCTTTGTTCCAAAGCCTAAAGTTGAGATTGAAAGTGATTATGATCTTGAAATCATAGAGCCCGAAACCTGGCCCGGAAACATTTCTGTCATTCTCACCAAAGACGGCTCAAGTGTTGAAAAGGTTATCAAGTTTACAATGCCTCCCGAAACGGCTCTCGATATGACTCACAATGAGGTTATTCCAATAAGGGCAGATGTTGAATCGCTAACCGAGGAAGACAATCCTCCCGAAAATGTACTTGACCACAATTTTGAAACAAGATCAGCCGGTGCGACACCAAACTGGATATCCTTTGACTTTGGTGAAACAAAGAAGATTGACACCGTGGTTCTTGCATTCTACAATGGTAATGCCAGAGCAACAATCTTTGATGTGGAAATTTCCGATGATGGCGAAAACTGGACTCAGGTTTTCTCGGGACAGTCAAGCGGAACCACCAATAAGTATGAGTATTTCCCAATAGGTGACAGAACTGCAAGATATTTAAGAATTGTGGGCAAAGGAACATCTACCAACGAACAGTGGCTCTCAATTCTCGAATTCAGGGCATTTGGCAGAAAATAAACTTTAATGTGACATAAAGAAATTAACATGAATTTCTTTATGTCACATTTTCGTTATGGCAATATATAATCATGATTGTAAAATATTAAAAGCCTCTTTGATTTTTTTGTTTTTTGTTATCTTTTTTACCTGCATATGGTTGAATTTTCTTTGTTTTTGTGATTTTTCATGCCAAAACCCAAAAAAACTTGCAAAAAACACTTGATATTTTTTTGTTTTTGTGTTATGATTATTAAAGCTATAATTATATATGTGTAAATATATGTTTTAAATGGAAAATATTTTGCTGAAATTGAAATACAGAGGTGACAGCATATGAAAAGATCAAAACGAATTGAAGCACTCGACAAAAGACCGGTCAATTTAGACGGATACATTCATGAATGGCCCGAAATGGGTTTTGTTGCCATGAAAAGTCCCTACGATCCAAAGCCGTCTGTCAAGGTTAGTAACGGTGTTATCACCGAGCTTGACGGAAAAACAAGAGATGAATTTGACTTCATCGATCAGTTCATTGCAGACTATGCAATAGACATTGAACGTGCAGAAAAGTCAATGGCAACCCCGTCTCTCGACATTGCCCGAATGATTGTTGACATAAATGTTTCCCGAAAGGAAATTGTAGACCTTATAAGCGGCATAACCCCTGCTAAAATGGCAGAGGTTATGAACCATCTCAATGTTGTTGAGCTTATGATGGGTATGCAAAAAATCAGAGCGAGAAAAATGCCCGGTAACCAGGCTCACATCACAAACCTCAAAGACGACCCCGTTCAGCTTGCGGCAGATGCGGCAGAAGGCGCTCTTCGTGGTTTTGCCGAAGAAGAAACAACCATGGGTGTTGCAAGATATGCACCCCTTAGTGCCATGGCACTTTTAATCGGTTCACAAATTGGTCGCCCCGGCGTGCTCACTCAGTGTTCAGCCGAAGAAGCAACCGAGCTTGAACTTGGTATCCGCGGTCTCACCACCTATGCCGAAACTCTTTCGGTATATGGCACCGAAAAGGTGTTTGTGGACGGTGACGACACTCCCTATTCAAAAGCATTCCTCAACTCGGCATATGCTTCAAGAGGTCTCAAAGTCCGTTTCACTTCCGGTGCAGGCTCCGAGGTTCTCATGGGCTACAGTGAGAAAAAATCCATGCTCTATCTCGAATGCCGTTGTCTCTATGTTACAAAAGGTGCAGGAAGCCAGGGTATCCAAAACGGTTCCGTTAGCTGTATCGGTATTCCTGGTTCTGTTCCCGGCGGTATCCGTGAGGTTATGAGCGAAAACCTTGTTGCCGCACTTCTCGGTCTTGAGGTTGCATCTTCAAATGACCAGAGCTTTTCCAATTCCGATATGCGCCGTACCGCCAGAACAATGCTTCAGTTCCTCCCCGGAACGGACTTCATTTTCTCCGGTTATGCGGCAGAACCAAACTACGATAATATGTTTGCAGGCTCAAACTTTGATGCCGAAGACTTTGACGATTACAATGTTTTGCAAAGAGATATGCAGGTTGACGGTGGTCTTCGCCCCGTCACCGAAGAAGAAGTAATCCGTGTACGAAACAAAGCCGCAAAGGCTGTTCAGGCTGTGTTCAAATATCTCGGTCTTACTTCCGTTTCGGACGAACAGGTTGAAGCCGTAACCTATGCTCACGGCAGTAAAGACACACTCTCACGTGATGTAACAGCCGACCTCATGAGTGCCGAAGATGTTTTAAAGCGCAACATCACAGGTGTTGACGTTGTTAAGGCTCTTGCAGAATCGGGCTATGAAGATGTTGCATCAAGCGTTTTAAATATGCTCAAACAAAGAGTTGTCGGCGATTACATGCAGACCTCTGCAATTTTGGACCGCAACTTCAATGTGCTTTCAGGTGTAAACACCCCCAATGACTACATGGGACCCGGAACAGGCTACCGTGTTGAGGGTGAACGCTGGGAAGAAATCAAAAACATTCCTCATATTATAGATCCTAAAGATATTTAAAGGGGGCTTGAGGCAGTTATGCAGATAAATGAAGAATTAATCAGAAAAATAACAGAAGAAGTTATGCGTCAGCTTAATGCCGATGCACCCAAAAAGCAATCCTGTGTCAATTCCCTTGCAGGTCAGGATCGCATAAACCCTGAAAAAACCTCCTATGCAGGTTATCCCAAGGCAAAGGTCGGCACAGATCCCAAAGAAGTTGTAATCGGTGTCGGTGCGGCTTTTCAGAGAGAAATAAAAAAGACGATAAACGGCATTCCTCTTGAAGATGTTATCAAAAATGTTAAAGCCGGCATTGAAGAAGAGGGTATGGTACCCAGAGTGGTAAAAATTCTCGACACATCCGATGTTTGCTTCATGGCTCTTGAGGCTGCAAAGCTTTCGGGTTCGGGAATAGGCGTGGGCATTCAGTCCAAGGGTACAACGGTTATTCATCAGAAAGATCTCTACCCGCTTTCAAATCTTGAGCTTTTCCCTCAGGCACCGCTCATGAATCTCGATACATACCGTAAAATCGGTCAGAATGCCGCAAAATATGTCAAGGGAGAACAGGTTGTGCCGATTCCGTGTACAAACGACCCCATGACACGTCCCAAATATCAGGTTAAAGCGGCAATCATGCACATTGCCGAAACCGAACAGCTCGATCCCGAAATGGGCATCATAGAATGGGAGGAATAAAAAATGCGTTATCCTTTGGGTGAATATGAAAAAGACAAAATAACATCTAAAACAGGCAAACGCCTTACAGATATAACTCTTGACGAGGTTAAAAAGAATCACATCAGCTCCGATGACATCAAGATTTCAAAAGAAACTCTCAATGCTCAGGGGCAGATTGCAAAAGAGGCAGGAAGCAAGCCCATGGAGCTTAACTTTGCCCGTGCATCCGAGCTTGTGGATGTTCCCGACGATGTGATACTCAAAATGTATGACAAATTAAGACCAAACCGTTCCACCAAGCTGGAGCTGGTTACAATGGCAAAAGAACTGCTTGACAAATATGATGCAAAAAACTGTGCGCGTCTTGTTATGGAAGCCGCAGAAGTTTATGAGAAAAGAGGAGTATTGCTTTGAGACTGATTGCCGGAGTAGACATTGGCAATTCAACAACAGAAGTGTGTATCGGAGAAATTGACAATCTTGGAAATGTCACTTTCCCCGCCAGTGCTTCGTGCCCAACAACCGGAACAAAAGGGACGGTTGTTAATGTGCATGGAATAAAATCGGCTCTCAAAGAGGCAATGGCAAAAATAGGGAAGGATGTTTCGGATATTTCACTTATCCGTCTCAACGAAGCCGCCCCCGTAATCGGCGACACTGCCATGGAAACTCTCACCGAAACGGTCATCACTGATTCATCAATGATTGGTCACAACCCCTCCACACCTGCAGGTGCAGGTCAGGCTGTGGGCAAACTCATAGGTTTTCAAAATCTTGGCAGTGCAAGACAAAATGAACCCTACATTCTTGTTGTTCCCGCACGCTATTCCTATGAAGACATCGCATCCGTTGTCAACCGTATAAACGGTATGATAAATATTGAAGGAATTATTCTTCAGGCGGACGAAGCGGTTCTTGTGTATAACAGACTTGACAAAAAGATACCCGTCATAGACGAGGTAAAACAAATAGACAAAGTTCCCGACGGTGAAATTGCGGCAATTGAGGTTGCTCTTGAGGGTCAGGGTGTCAGAATGCTCTCAAACCCCTATGGCATCGCAACTCTTTTAAATCTTGATGCCGAACAAACCCGAAAAGTAACCCCCATTGCAAAGAGTCTTGTAGGCAAACGCAGTGCGGTTGTCATCAAAACCCCGGCGGGCAATGTTAAAGAAAATGTTCTCCCCGCAGGTGAAATATACCTCAGCGGAGAAAAGGATATTTCGGTAAACCTCGATGAAGGTGCCGAAAAGATTATGAAAACAGTTGCCGATGCAGGCAAAATCAACGACATCACCGGTCAAAGCGGCACCAATGTGGGCAATATGTTTGAACGAATTAAAACCGGCATGAGTGACCTGGGTACGGTTGAAAAATCTGACATTCACATCACCGACATACTTGCGGTGGATACCCTTGCCCCGGTTAAAATTTCGGGTGCACTGGCAGGCGAGACCTGCCTTGAAAAGGCTGTGGGTGTTGCGGCAATGGTAAAAACTCACCATCTCCCCATGGAGAAAATTGCCGAAAGTTTAAGGCAAGACCTCGGTACCGATGTTGTTGTTGCAGGAGTTGAAGCCATCATGGCAGGGCTTGGTGCAGTCACCACCCCCGGAACAAAGCTCCCCCTTGCAATTCTCGACATGGGCGGCGGTTCAACCGATGCGGCAATAATAAATGAAAACGGTGAAATCTCCATGGTTCACCAGGCAGGAGCAGGCGAGCTTGTTTCCATGCTCATTCAAACAGAACTCGGTCTTGAAGACCGTCACATGGCAGAACAAATAAAAAGATATCCCCTTGCAAAGGTTGAAAGCCTTTTCCACATGCGTTTGGAAAACGGTCAGATGACCTTTGTTGAAGATTCCATAGACCCCCGATTTTACGGCAGGGTTGTGCTTCTTTCCGAAAACGGTTTAATCCGCATGGAAAAAGACATCCCCATGGAAAAAATCGTTCAGGTAAGACGCGATGCCAAACGAAAGGTCTTTGTTACCAATGCGTTCCGCGCCCTTAAAACCGTTGCGCCGGACGGCAATTTGAAAAATGTTTCAAATGTTGTTCTCGTGGGCGGTAGTGCCGAGGATTTTGAAATCCCCGAAATGCTTCTTGAAGAATTTGCAAACTACCGCATTGTGTGCGGCAGAGGTAATATCAGAGGATGCGAAGGACCGAGAAATGCAGTTGCAACGGGACTCGTGCTTTCATATGTAGGAGAGATGAAATGATTGTCAAAAGACCTTCTATTTTCGTTTATACAAATCGTCACGATGACATAATGCTAAAAGAAATATGCGCCGGCATTGAAGAAGAAGGCGTGTTTTTCGAAGTTTTTGAAAAAGATTTTCAAGACCTTGCCACACTCTCCTTTGATGCCGCCAATGAGTCTATGATGGGCTCGGGAATAGGCATTTCAAGAGGAAGTGTTGCCCTTGCCATGAAAGGTGTTCAAAAAGGAAAGTTTGTGGAATACTATGACAAGCCAACTCACGAAGAGTGCCGAAAAATTGGTGCAAACAGTGCAAGAATAATAAAAAAGATGCCCCTTAAATAGGGAAAGCTAAAAAGAGGAATATATATGAAGATATATACCAAAACCGGAGACGGTGGCTACACCGCTCTGCTTAACAATTCAAGAGTGTCAAAAACCGATGACCGAATCGAACTTCTCGGTGCAATAGATGAACTCAGCGCTCACCTCGGTCTTGCCAAAGCAGTGGCAGATGTTTCAATGAGCTCAGACCTCAGCTCCATTCAGTCTACTCTCATAAAGCTCATGGCGGGTGTGGCTTCAAATGCTTCAAGTCAATATCGCCTGACCGACGGCGACATCGAATTTCTTGAACAGAAAATAGACACTGCGGAAAACGGTTTCGAACGCCAAAAGGGCTTTGTGCTCTATGGCGGATGCGAGCTTTCCGCAAGGCTTGATGTGGCTCGTGCCGTGGCTCGCAGGGCAGAAAGAGATTTTTGCCGTGCAACAAGACTTCATCGTCTCGACACCAATGCCCAAAAATATCTTAACCGTCTTGCAGATTTCCTCTACATCTGTGCAAGATGTGCCGATTATAAGAATAACTGATAATTTTTCAGAAAAAGGCTGTAATAAAATGATGTCATTCATTTTATTACAGCCTTTTGTCATGGTAATTATTAAAATAAATCAAATTATAATTCTAATCACAGATTAAGTTCTGTGTTCATTTCTGAAAATAGTTATATATCATAACCATAGTTTCCGCTCTTGTTATTTCCATTTAAGAACAGTTCCCGTTAAGTGCAGTGATTGGTTTTTCAATAAGCAACTTGCACTGCGCTATACCATAAATGATATCGGGCTTCTTTGAAAGAGGGTTTTGACGACTTTGTACGAATCGTCGCAGTAATAGTTGGTTATAAAGACACTTTCGGCTGCACTAACCTGCATAGACTCAAATCTTTCATAAATTGAATTAAACCATGAAAAGTTGTATATAAGCTTTTAGTTTGCTTTACAGTATTTACATTATCATATTTCACATCATTAATTATTGACAGAATAAACAGACATATAGTATAATTAAACTGTAAAATTTATTAAAAGGAGGAATATTTATGAAAAAGATTATTGCAATTTTTATGGGGTTACTTATGCTGTTTTCCATAACGGCTTATGCTGATGTCTATGATAGTCTGATTCCTGATTTCGAAAATGGCTCTGTGAAAATCAGCATGAACTTTGAATGTGATGATCTGACAGTGTTTGAAAACATGGAGTTAGACAACGATGAATTTTACGGAAATGATTTTACTTCGATGGTAAGTGCTTTGCATGATGCTGAGTTTGAGTACTGTGTTGACTATGATTTCAGTGATGATTATTCTTCCGGAAAGGTTGCTGTCATATCTGAGGTGTATGTTCCGCTCAAAATGAATGAAAACCTTGAGATGACGGTAAGATCAAAAAACGGACAGTGGCTGAGCTACGATATAAGTGATGAATCGAATCCGAAATTTGAAATAATTTTACTTAATTCCGGCGAAGATAAATATATCCTTTTTGATGTGGCGGAAGCGTGGAGACAAAAAGGCTATGACGATAAAACTGTTTTGGCAGAGATAAAGAAGTATGCTAATGCTGATTATATAAATCAGTTTACAGACGGCATAAAGGATTTGTACCGTGCAAACTCTACGGTTGTCACCGGGAAAGACGGCTATACACTCACCATGTCTGATGCTCAGATAAAAGCTGTTTACAGTGAAATATTACCTGCTGTAACCGGCAACGTTTTAATGGTTATGGACGGTGCATTCGATGATTTGGGATTTGATAATACAGGGCTTATAGCTGATATCTTGAATATATTCCCGGATGATGCAGAGCTCAGCGCTGAGGTTTATGCTAAAACCGACAGTGATGACGTGATAAAGAGTGCGGTTTCACAAGCGAATGTTTCCTTTAATGTCAGCCAAAAGGACGGCACAACAAAGCGTGCAAAAGTAAAGCTTTCGGCAAATTATGAATATAATGGCTCAGACAAAAACACTGTTATAGCAATACCTGAGCTTACTGAAGATAATACCCTTATGGTATATGACGAAAACAAATATGATGACTGTTATCATCTGACTGTGTACTGTGATTACGTTCCTTCTGCCAAAGAAACATTCTATGTGTCTCTTTCTTCGATTTTATACGAACTGCATAATAATCTTCATCCGTGCAGCATAAGCAGAGATGGCGAAACGGTTGTTATTTCCGATTCCGAAAATACCGAGAATTTTGATACAATAAAACTGACCGTAGGATCGGTTGATTTTGAGGTGGATGGTGTTTCTCACACAGCATTAAATCCGGTTGTTTCCGTTGACAATCTGATTTATGTTGACCTTGCCTTCCTTGAAAAAGCGTTTGGCTATGAGATTATATGGGGCAATGCAAATATCATCGATAAAAAATTATATGCTACATTTGAGCGTCAATGTCCGTCTCCTGAAAATGAAATTGGAGTGAATATCGATGAATTTCAAAACGAGGAGGAAATGTGCTGGCATTATCAGGATACATGTGTTCCCATAGATATTAATTACTTCAATGAGGGATATTTCGGTCTCAGATCAATGGTTGAATCGCATTGCATAAGCAACGGTGTTGAGGGTTTGATTGATATTTCCTATGATAATGGTATTGTAACCCTCAAAAATATGGGAAGCAGTGAATATTTTAATGAGGCTGTTATAACAGTAGGATCGGATATTGTAATCGTTGACGGAGTTGATTATACCGTATCACTGCCGGCAACTAACCGTGGGGGCAGTGTGTATATTGATAAAGACACAATAAAGAGCATATTCAAATATGAATTGAGAGGTGCTCATATTTCCTGCTCAAATGAATGGCTTGACGATCCGGAACAATCCGGTGAAACGGTTCAGCAGCAGGTCAGAGTATATCGTGAAGAGGCTATGTTCGGAAGAATAAGCCCTTTATGCACTCACTACGCTACCGTGCCTGAGTATCTTGATTATTAACAGGTTTTAAACACATGAGGGAATGCAGAAGGAATTTTTGCATTCCTTTTGTTATTTAGGGAAATTTACTGAATGGAATATTTTTATAAAAATTGCGTATACATAAGGTGATTTCACTTGACAATATTAAATTTTGTGATATAATAGAATGATAATATTATTATGCCAACATCTGTGCTTCACATAGTAAATAATAAATAAAAGTCAGAAAGGTTTAGGATTGAAATTATGGCAAAACCGGTAGTACTTACACCCGACGGTCTCAAAAAGCTTGAGGAAGAACTTGAATATCTCAAGGTAACCGGCAGGGCAGAAATTGCAGAAAAAATCAAAATTGCAAGAGGCTTCGGCGATCTTTCGGAAAACGCGGAATATGATGCCGCAAAGGATGCTCAGGCAAATATGGAAGAAAGAATTGCAAAAATTGAAGAAATGCTCAAAAATGCACAGGTTGTGGACGTTGCAGATGTTGACACTGATGCAGTTGGCATTTTGTCAAAAGTTAAGGTTTATGATGCGGATTTTGATGAAGAAGAAATCTACACAATTGTGGGTTCAACCGAAGCAGATCCCGATTCAAACAAAATTTCCGATGAATCTCCCATAGGCAGAGCGCTTATTGGCAGAAAAGTGGGAGAGATTGTTCCTGTTGAAACACCGGGAGGAGTTATTGAACTCAAAATCATTGAAATTTCAAAATAATTTTACCAAACTGAAAAGCGGAGGGATATTCACCAATGAGTGAACAGACAAACAACACAAATATTCAGGAAACCGATCTCAGCGAAATCCTTCAGATTCGCAGAGACAAGCTTAAAGAGCTTCAGGATGCGGGGATGGATCCTTTTGAAATTACAAAATTTGACAGAACCCACACCGCCGCCGAAATAAAAGACAACTACACAGAGGAAGAACGTGAAATCACCAAACGAGGCAGTGACGAACCTGAAAAAATCATGGCAAAGGTTTCGGCACTTGACGGTCAGAAGGTGACTGTAGCAGGCAGAATCATGTCCAAACGAGGCATGGGTAAGGTTGGCTTTCTTCATGTGGCAGATATGTCGGGTCAGATTCAGCTCTTTGTAAAAAAAGATATTTTGGGTGAAGATGAATATAACCGTTTCAAAAAACTCGACATTGGTGATATCGTAGGCGGAACCGGTGAAGTTTTCACCACACAGACAGGCGAAATTTCCATCAGAGTGGAAAATGTGACTTTGCTTTCAAAATCACTTCAGCCTCTGCCCGAAAAGTTCCACGGTATGACAAATACCGACCTTCGTTACCGTCAGAGATATGTTGACCTTATCATGAATGCTGATGTTAAGGACACCTTCATCAAGCGTTCAAAAATCATTTCTTCAATCAGAAGCTATCTCAATGCTCAGAATTTTCTTGAAGTTGAAACACCCATGCTTGTTTCCAATGCAGGCGGTGCGGCTGCAAGACCCTTTGAAACACATTTTAATGCTCTTGACGAAGATTTCAAACTTCGTATTTCTCTTGAACTCTATCTCAAACGTCTCATTGTTGGCGGACTTGAAAGAGTTTATGAAATCGGCAGAGTGTTCAGAAACGAAGGTCTTGACACACGTCACAACCCCGAGTTCACACTCATGGAGCTCTATCAGGCATATACCGACTATCACGGCATGATGGATCTCACCGAAAACCTCTATCGTCATGTGGCGCAAGAAGTTCTCGGTACAACAAAAATTGTGTATAACGGCATCGAAATGGATCTCGGGAAACCCTTCGAGAGAATTACTATGCTGGATGCAGTTAAAAAATATTCCGGTGTTGACTTTAACGAAATTAATACTGTTGAAGAAGCGCGTGCAGCAGCTAAAGAGCACCATGTTGAATATGAAGAACACCATCAGAAAGGCGACATTCTCAATCTCTTCTTTGAAGAATTTGTTGAAGAACATCTCATTCAACCCACATTTGTTATGGACCATCCCATTGAGATTTCACCTCTCACCAAGAAAAAACCCGGTCACCCCGGATATGTTGAACGTTTTGAGTTCTTTATGAACGGTTGGGAAATGGCAAATGCTTATTCCGAGCTCAATGATCCCATTGACCAGAGAGAACGTTTTAAAGCACAGGAAGCGCTTCTTGCTCTTGGTGATGAAGAAGCAAACACCACCGATGAAGACTTCATGAGAGCTCTTGAAATCGGTATGCCTCCCACGGGTGGTATCGGTTTTGGTATCGACAGAATGTGTATGCTTCTTACAGATTCTGCAGCTATCAGAGACGTGCTGTTGTTCCCAACAATGAAGCCTTTAGACAAATAAATGGCTTAAAATCAAGGTTATTGAAGGTTTTACGACACCTTACTACACCATTACTACACCAATTTACGCAAGTTTTTGCGTAGAAAAAAAGCGCCTATTGTTTGTAGAGAGCAACGGAGTTATCCGTTGCTCTCTTATAATGCATGAGTGTCTATATGTGTAGTGTAACCCGCTTAATCGAGTATCTCTATCGTAATGAGCAGGACTCATTGAAAAAATCAGCAGGCTGCACACGCGATGTTGAAATCTCAATAAATTAGATTTTGACAACCATTACATTTTAATATTCGGGGTTGTAAAACCCCCATAAATGCTGGTGTGGCTCAGTCGGTAGAGCGATTGATTCGTAATCAATAGACCGTCGGTTCAAGTCCGATCACCAGCTCCAAAAAAGCCGTTCAGATTGCTCTGAACGGCTTTTTGTTGCCCAAATCTTGTTGCCATTTTGGGCAATATCTTTTGATTAGGTAAAAACGCCTTGGTTTTATAGCAAGACGTTTTTAGTTTATTAAATTATTTCCGGCTCTGTTATAGGTTCTAAAGTGTACAAGTCTTCCCATACCATAATTTTTACGGTGTCATAGTCTTTTGTGGCTGTAAATGTTAATGCTACTGATTTGTATATTGCACTTTGTATTTCTACAAATATATCATCTTTATAAAGGGCAACAATCACAGTAACGCCTTCATCAACATTTACAGGATTGACAACATAAGTTTTGCCGTCTTCTGAAATCGTTGTTTTTGTATATTTCACAAAAATCACATTATTTATCAGAGGATCATTATTACTTCCGATTGATATATTGTTCCATTGCTCTTTATTTCCGTGATAATATGTCGCTTCGAGATTTTTACAGCTATGGAAGGCATATTTTCCAATGCTTGTGAGCTTTGACTCCTCCTCGAAGATTATATTTGTTAAATTAGTACAATTTCGGAATGCATATTCACCAATGTCTGTTACACTTTTAGAGACATTCATGCTAGTCAACTTGAGGCAATCGGAAAATGCATATTCGCCAATGCTTGTAAGTGCTGAATCTTCTGCAAAACTTATGTCCGTTAAGTTATCACAATAGCCAAATGCCCAATTTCCAATACTAAGTACACTTTTAGAGATGCCAACACTTTGTATGCTCTTGCAATTATAAAACGCACAGCTTTCAATACTTACTACACTTTCAGGAATATCAATGTCAATAAGACTGTTACAACCGGAGAAGGCATTACTTCCAATACTTGTTAGCTTTGAATTTTCTCCAAATGTTATGTTGCTCAATTTTGTACATTTTTGAAACGCCTGCCCCTCAATAATTGTAACATTATCAGGAATATTGATGCTAGTCAAACCGACACAGTTATAAAATGTACTATTGCCAATATTCGTAACACCATCAGGAATATACATTTCAGTCAGACCAGCGCAACCACTGAATGCAAACCTACCGATACTAATGACTCTTTCGGGAATATCAAGAACAGTAAGAGCAGAGCAATTTTCGAATGCCGCATAACCAATGCTTGTAATATTCTCAGCAATATCGATGCTACTCAAATTGGTACAATTACGATATGCACAATCACCAATACTTATGACACTTTCGGGAACAACATAGCTTATCGCTGTATTGCCTGCAGGATATTGAATAAGAATGGTTTTATCCTTGTTATACAATACGCCTCTTTCATCACTTGAATAATATGCGTTGTTACCATTAACAAGTATACTGTTTAAACTGTCACAATAACCGAATACATATTTACCGATACTTGTTACATTTTCGGAAATGTCAATATGGGTAAGAGCAGTACAATTACCGAACGCACCATCACCAATGCTTGTTACACTTTTGGCAATGTCAATATCCGTAAGATTGGTACAATCAGAGAATGCATAAGAAGCGATGCTTGTAACACCCTCTTCAATGATAACTCTTTTCACAGAGTTTCTATATTCACGCCATGGTGCGGATGAATAATTTATCCATGTCATCTCTCCTATTCCACTGATAACAAGTGTACCATCCTCATATAAATTCCAGGTTAAATTGAAATCGCAGTTTCCGCTTGCTATTACAATATATTTTCTCCACACTGCATACAAAGTTATATCCGCAGAACCAACAGAAATAGTGTCACCCGGTTGATGCTGTGCTGTTTCTGCAGTTGCATCTTCCGCCCAGCCTTCAAAAACATATCCATCACGCCTAGGAATATCGGAAGATAAATTTGTATCTGTAAAAGCCCTTGCCGAATGAGAAGCGGGAGCATTTTCTCCACCGTTAGCATCATATGTTACAGTATATGTCTCTATTTCCCAAATAGCATAGAGATTGATAACAGCACCATTATTTGTTGAAAGATTAAGCACACTTTCTTCATCCATATACTTAGGTGCTGTAGAATTTTTGCTGATTCCCCATCCTGAAAATCTGTATCCTGCTCTGGAATACGTGTTTTTGTACAACGTCCTTGTAACTCCGTAGGTATGGTATGACGTAGCAAGCAAAAGATTTTTTTCATCATTTGAATAATAATTGACTGTATATTGATTAGGTATCCACTGTGCATAAAGTGTAGCCGATGCGTTAGCAGAATAAGTAGCACCGCTATTGTAAGAAGTACCTGTTCCATCTGCTCTTGTATTCCATTTGCTGAAAGTATATCCGTATTTTGTGGGCTTTACAGACGATAAGTATGTGCTGATGTCATATATTTTTGTCTGTGTTACCGGAGCATTACTCCCGCCATTTGCATTATAGTTGATTGTGTATCTTGCTGGGGTATTATAATGAATTGAGGCGGTCTTTAAGCTAGATAACGACGTATTATCAGTTGTAATTGATATATTATTCCATTGAGTCTGACTGCCGCCGAAATACACATCGGTCAAACTGTTACATTGCTGAAAAACATAATAACTAATACTTGTTACCGTTTTCGGGATAAAAACCTTTTGTAAATTTGTGCAATACGAAAATGTATCAGGGACTAATGCTGTTATTTTATCAGGCAAAACTACCCAACGTAAATTATTACAATTTTGTAAAACTCCGTTTCCCATAGATGTAATGTTTTTGCTCAGTATAATAAATTCAAGCTTATCCAGATTACCGAATGCATATTGACCAATAGAAGTCACGCTGTCAGTCATTGAAATTGAAGCAATATTGTCACAACCCAAAGTTGTATATGAACCAATACTTTTCACATTTTTACCAAATACAAGACCGGTTATATTATCACAGTCATAAAACGGATTGTATCCAATGGTTGTAACCGGATACCCTCCCAACGTATCAGGGATAGTCACAATTCCGCTTGCAGATTTATCACAACTGGTGATGGTTGCTTCTCCGTTTGATACTGTGTATGTAAAATAACCCTCTGTTTCTGCCGATGCATTTATAACTCCAAAAACTAATATTCCGATGCAAATAACTAAAGACGTCAGTAATAATTTCTTTTTCACTACTTTGCCACCTTTCTTAAAAGTGATAATTTTTACATATGTAATAATTATATCATATAAATATATATTTGTCCATAATCAATAAACACTTTGATGCCAAATAAAAGAAAAATCATCAAAAACCACAAAAAACATTAAAAGCTTGGGCAACGAATGGCATTGTGGCATTAGAAAAAAATGCCAAAATCCTTAATTTACAAGGGTTTGTAAGATGTCGTACGGCTATCGTAATGAGCAGGACTCATTGAAAAAATCAGCAGGCTACACACGCGATGTTGAAATCTCAATAAATTAGATTTTGACAACCATAATAACAAGGAGATTGATTTCAGATTAGTTCTCTCTAATGGAGAACTGGCAAAATTCGGAGAGTACAATGATTTATCCGAGGGGTATTCGGTAATAACCGATTTGTATAAGGTAACAATAGAGGGTTTTGAAGATTACGTGTCATACTGTGATAACGAAGATGTATTAGAATTAACCCTTGCAAACCTAAATGGGTATATGTCGATTAACAAAGAAAAATCAACAGCAGATCGCGAGATCTTTGATTCACCGGTTGTAACCGTGTGGAAATCGGGTGAACCTGTGCAGTTTGAGGTTTACAAAGACGGTCAGGGGTATCACGCAAAAATAGAATAAAAAAAGAAGGAGTTGCTCTAGTGGGCAACTCCTTCTTTTTTTATTCAACTATTGCAATAATCTGTGTAATAAACTTGCTTTTATCCTTATGCTGCGGAGGTCCTTCAATGTAAATGTTACGGAACACGCCTGTCAGTTTCAGATTGTTTTCTTCTGCATAGGAAAGAAGTCTTTTTCGTGCTTCAGGGATTTCCTCATAAGCACCGTGATGAAAGATTGAAATTGCTTTGAGTTCGGGAATAATGGTTACATATTCGCCTTTGCTTTCAGGCGGTATGGCAACACAATATGAAACCTCCTCGGGAGTGTTAGCGGAATGTTCGGTAAAATACATTCGCCTTGTTGTATCAGTTCCGTGCGATCTCATTGCTTCAAGCGCTGTATCTCGTAAAAGATTTGTTTTGTCTGCAATTGAAGTAGAATTATATGTACGGCAGTAAATGGTTTGCGGCTCAATCGTGATTTCTTTAACAGCGTCATTTGTGGAACGTACTCGCTCTTTCAATTTTTCTATTGTAAGATTAAGTTCATCGCGCATCTTTTCAAGGCGTTGTAACATAGGGTTCAAATCAGAAGAATCGTTGAAGTATTCACGGATTTCATCAAGCGAAAGACCTAAATTCTGAAAAACACGGATTGTACGAATTTGTGTAAACGTGTCAATGGTGTAATATCTGTTGCCTGTAGTACCGTCTTTTTGGTCGGGCACAATAAGACCTTTAATCTCATAATTCAATATGGTTTTGCGTGTGATTCCAACTGCTTTTGCGATTTCACCTATTGAAAACAGGTTGTTATTATTCATAAAAATAGCCTCATTTCAAACACATAATAAAAATTTTAAAAGTTTTTGAAGAAATTTGACAAAAACTATTGCATCGCACCTTGAGGGACGGTGTATAATTAGTATAGCATATGATATCTGAAATTTCAAGATATAGGATAAAAACAATTTTAATTATTTGTATTTTGGCATAAATGCCGAGAATTAAATACATTTTTTATAAAAAAGGGGTTGACAGTAAATGTTAGAAAGTGGCAAAATCTTGACAGACAGACAGAGTATAAATCTGCCCTTTTTTCAATATGCCTGAAATATAAACACATTTAACGGTAATTTGTAATGGTTATCGCCATATGTGTTTTTTATTTTTAGTGATACATTTGTATGTTAGAAATTATAAAATGTTGAAGGTGATAAAATTGACACTGAAAGATTATTGTGTAAAGGAAGGCAAAGAGTATTTGCTGGATGAATGGGATAAGGAAAAAAATCTGCCGTTCACTCCCGAAACCGTCAGCCCGAGCAGTTCTGTTCCGGTATGGTGGAAATGCGAAAAAGGTCACTCGTGGCAAACGCAGGTACGAAGTCGTTCAAAAACACTTACAAGATGTCCGAAATGTCTTGCGGCAGAACTTTCTAAAAAGAGAAAACAACAGGCAAAAGAATTTGCGAAACGAATAAAATGTAAGTAAGTTATTAAAATTAATTTTTGTGATATAAAGGAATTTTTATTATGACAATCATTATTTTAGTTGCGATTATTGCGGTATTGGTTTTGTTGTTATGTTCGGTTTCCGGGCAGTTGTTATATGGATTTTCAGCTTTTTTGTTAAGAGAAAGAAAGCGATAAAAAAATTCAACAAAGAGTGTGGATATTTCAGAGATGTTCCCAATGACGGAAAAATTGAAGTTTCCCATTACCTTGCACAGAACTTCGATGTTGCAGATGAAAAAAGCTTAATCATAGGCGCTCTTATTCTTTCTATGATAAACAAAGTCTATATCGAACCTGAAAAGTATTCATACAAAAATCCTGAAAAAATCAATGAAGTTATTGAAAGTGTAAAAAATGTCGGAGAGCAAGAGTTTATAACTCTTGGCGGATTTACAGGCGGCGCAGGTAACTGCATTAAGGATTTAAGTGATAAAGGTAAAGAAGAACTTTCTGAGGTTATCGGTCTTAAAAAGTATCTGAATGAATTTACCTTGATTGCAGAAAGAGAAATAACAGAAACAATTATCCGGAAAGAATATATGGTTTATGCCACACTTTTCGGAATTGCCGATAAGGTTCTTGAGCAGTTCAAAAAGGTTTATCCAGAGAATATACCTGAGCTTGAAACCTATAACAGAAATGTGATAATTGCCCATAGCTATTACCGCAGTATGTATCGCTCATCACAAAGAGCAATGCAGGCAAGAAGAACAAGCGGCGGCGGTGGCAGAGCTTCCTTTGGCGGTGGCGGAGGTTTCTCCGGCGGCGGACGAGGCGGTGGCTCAAGATAATAAATTAGAATTTAGCGAGGACGAATACAAATGAAAGGAATTATTTTAGCCGGCGGAAGCGGAACAAGATTATACCCCGCAACAAAAGTATTGGTAAAACAACTGCTTCCGGTATATGATAAACCGATGATTTATTATCCGTTGTCAACTCTTATGCTTGCAGATATAAAGGATATCTTGATTATCTCTACTCCTAATGATTTGCCTGCTTTCAAAAAATTATTTGGTGATGGAAGTAATCTTGGTCTTAATATTTCTTATGCTAAGCAAGATAAGCCGAGAGGACTTGCAGATGCTTTTCTTGTAGGTGAAAAATTTATAGGAACAGACGATGTATGCCTTGTTCTTGGGGATAATCTCTTTTACGGACAGAGTTTTACTGAGATTTTACAAAAAGCAGTATCGGAACTTGACGGAGCAACGGTGTTCGGTTATCCGGTTAAAAATCCTGAAGCCTTCGGTGTGTGCGAATTTGATGAATCCGGTAATGTGATTTCAATAGAAGAAAAGCCTGAAAAGCCGAAATCAAATTACGCAGTTCCCGGACTTTACTTCTATAATAATGATGTTATTGAGATTGCTAAGAACATAAAGCCTTCAAAACGGGGCGAGCTTGAGATAACAGCAGTAAATAATGAATATATCAAACGAGGCAAACTCAAAGTCAAACTTTTCGGGCGCGGAATGACATGGTTTGATACAGGAAGTCCCGGTGCTCTTCAGGAGGCGGGAGATTTCATTGGTATGATACAGGAAAGGCAGGGCTATTACATATCCTGTATAGAAGAAATTGCATGGAGACATAAGTTTATTACTGATGAGCAGTTTTATAACTTGGGTATAGAACTCAAAAACAGTGAATACGGAAAATACATTTTAAGATTGGCTGGTGATGAAGCGTGAGACACCTTATAACCGGCGGAGAGGGTTTCATCGGCACCAATTACATAAGATACATATTAAAAATGTATCCTGAAGACGAAATCATATGTGTCGATAAACTAACTTACGCCGGAAACTATGATAACCTGAAAGAATTTGAAAATGATGGCAGATTTACTTTTGAGCAAGTCGATATTTGTGACCGCAAAGCAGTTTACAGCTTGTTTGAAACATATAGCATTGATTGTGTTGTCAACTTTGCAGCGGAAAGCCATGTTGACAGGTCTATCGAAAATCCCGAAATATTTCTAAAAACAAACATAATAGGAACTGAGGTACTGCTTGATGCAGTAAACAAATACGCGATAAAACGGTTTCATCAGATCTCTACCGATGAGGTTTACGGTGATTTGCCTTTGGACAGACCTGATTTGAAATTTGAAGAAGACTGGGGGATTAAAACTTCAAGTCCTTATTCAGCATCAAAAGCATCGGCAGACCTTTTGTGTCTTGCCTATTTCAGAACATATGGTACACCGGTTACAATTTCAAGATGCTCAAATAATTACGGACCGTATCAGTTTCCTGAAAAGCTGATTCCGCTTATGATTGAAAAGGCACAAAGAAATGAAAGCCTGCCCGTGTACGGAGACGGCAAAAACATTCGTGACTGGCTTTATGTTGAAGACCATTGCAGTGCCATAGACAAAATTGTGAGATTAGGTAAGATTGGTGAAATTTACAATATTGGCGGAAACAATGAAAAATCCAATATTGAAATAGTAAAGATTATTTTAGAAGCTCTTAAAAAGCCCGAAAGTCTTATAACTTTTGTAAAAGACAGACCGGGACATGACAGACGCTATGCAATAAATTCAGGTAAGATCCAAAATGAGCTTGGCTGGAAGCCGCAAACCGACTTTGAATCTGGCATTCAGCAAACAATTGAGTGGTATAAAAATAATCCGCAATGGATTGAAAGAATATTAAACGGAGAATATAAAAAAATAAGAGGTGTTAAATCATGAAAAGATTTACAAAACAAGTGATGGCGCTGATTATCGGCGTGATAATGGCGATATCAATGCTTACCACAGTAGCTTTTGCGGAAAGCGGTGCAGTAAGTGTAAGCTTTGACGGAAGCACAAACTATTATTCCACAATTGACGAAGCGTGGAGTGCAGCAATAGCTTTGGATACAACCGAAGACAACAAAGCAACAATAACATTACTTGAAGATTGTGCAGCACAGGCTTGTCTTACAAATACAGATGATTACCTTGTGCTTGACACAAATGGGAAAACTCTGAGTGCAAAGACCGAGGTTGTAGAGGTCAAAGGCGGACAACTTAATATAACAGGAAGCGGAAGCGTTGTCGGTTCACCCACGTATACCATAACCTCCGGTGTTGTCAATATCAAAGGTGGGAAAGTGTATGTGGATGGTGCGACTATACAGAATAAAGGACAAATGTTTGCACTTCCGATATTTGTAGAAGAAGGCGAATTTCACCTTTTGAGCGGACATCTTATTTCAGCTGCAAACTATGCTGTACGGATTGTCAGCGAGCAAGGAAAAGCGTTTCTCTATTCGGGAATTATCGAGGTTTGCGGGACAATGATAACAACTCAAGACGATGGAGCATATACAATATGTTACAGCGACAATCCATTGCGTTTAATCAATAAAGCTGACGATTATGGAAATATTCTCCCTTCCAATAAAATTTTTAAAGCAACGGCAAACATTGTAATGGATGTGAAATTAAGTACGAATGCAGATGGTTCTGACGCGAAAACCGAAAAAAATGTTACCACACTTGCCGATTCACTTGTGGATGAATCAATAAAATATGTTGAGATTCAGACCGTTAAAAAATGTAGTATTGTTGCAGAATCGACTGAGGGCGGAACAGTTTCGGGTGGCACTACAATCAGAAGCGACGAAAGTGTGACACTTACGGCAACAGCGAACGAAGGCTATGAATTTATCGGATGGTTTGACGGTGAAACAAAGGTTTGTGATACGAAAGAATTTTTGGTAGAAAACGTAACAGAGGATAGAACATATACCGCTAAGTTTGATTTTATAGAAGTTTCAGAACCCGACGAACCTGAAATTCCTGATGAACCCACAGAGCCTTCAGACTTTGATTTTGAAAGCATAAGAACGGGTAACGGCGAAAACATTACGGTAGATCACGAAAATAAGAAAATTTCGGTTGAAGTAACAGATAGCGACAGTCTCGTTCTGTATGTGCATCAGAAGGACATCATTCCCGGCGGACAGATAAGACTGAAGAGCTACAACGGAAACAAGGTTACATACAATTCCACGGGAATTTACAATATATATTCATTATATAACAAATACATCACAGTTTATGTGAATGTTACGGTTGACGGTGTGACAGAAGAATACGAATTGACAACCAAGTTTGGAATCAGAGAGACAGAGACTCCCTTCACATCAATCCGTACTCAGAACGGAAGCGTTACTGAGATTGACCATGAAAACAAAAAGATTTATGTGAGAGTGGACAACGGCGATGACAATCTTGTTCTCTATGTTCACCAAAAAGATGCAATACCGGGCGGACAAATCCGCATGAAGAGCTACAATGGAAACAAGGTTACATATGATGCAAGCGGTGTATACAGAATTTACACATTAGGTTCTGACCCGATTATAGTTTCTGCAAAGGTGATCATCGGAAATGAAACTCTTATTTATGATATTGTTGCTGATTTCAATGCAGACAAACCCGACTTCAACTTTGATGAAATCAAGTGTGATAACGCAGAGGGTATGACAATCGACCATGAAACAAAAACAATCAGAATTTATGCAAAAGATAGGGCAAATTATGTAACGCTTTACAGAAAACAGTATGACCAAATTAAGGGAACTGTTGTTTTGACAAGCTTTATGGGTAACAGAGTGCAGTCTGACCTGACTGAAGGTACATACAAGGTTTGCTTTGTAAAGAATAAAGAGGTTTCCGTTAAGGGTAAGCTTACGATAAACGACATTACAGAAGAATATACCATTATCACAGTATTTTATCCCGAGTGGAAATTCGATACATTAAAGATTGATTCTGCATCCTCGGTGGAAATAGACCACGAATCACAGAAAATAACAGTTAACGCATCGTCAGATTCAATTGTGCTTTATATCGACCAGACGGCAACGCAAGGAAATGCACAGGTATGGATGAAGGACTATAACGGAAACAAAGTACAGTATAGTGCGGATGACAGAAGTTACACAATCACTAAAGGTAACGAGGACAGTCTGACAGTAAGCGTAAAGGTTACAATTTTTGGTGAAACGAGATATTATGATATGACTGTGAATTTTTAGTCATTGCGATGCAGTGCTTCCCTTCCGGGAAGTGCTGCAATCAAAGTACATAAGCGTTAGTTTGTGTATTTTGATTGCAGTAAAAACTGCTATTGTAAAGGAGCGTTTGATATGAAAAGAATTTTAAAACTGTTGCTGTTGCTATGTATAATGGTTGCAATGTTCTCTGTTGCTTCGGTTACTGCATCAGCGAATACTACAACTTTCGGCAGTGATGATTATATGTATTTGAGCGGTACATCATCTGCTGATGACGACTACAGATATATGCTCATTGAGTGGAATACTGATGATTCGGTGGATTCTGCTACACTTGACAGTAATATCAGAAATTCGGGAATACAAATTGCATTTCCGTCGGAATCTATTGTTGCAGCTGTGAAAAATAACGGATGGGATACGTATGAGATTGACGGAAATACAATGTTGACATTGTATTTTACTCCTTACATTCTTGAAAATGTCAACCAAAAGGCCACGTATGTTGTTAAGGTTTCCGATGCACCTGTATTCGCAGAACTTTTCAGTGAAATAGGAAGCGTGAGGACTTTCGGGGGTTCTGTAAGATTTTATTACTGCGATGCTTCGGGTAATAAAACATCGGGTGAGCTTTACGGACGTGCACTTAACATTGGTCAGAACAAAAGTGGGTATCCTTCCTCCGATATGTTCACTCCATCCAATGTGTATTATCCGCTTGAAAGTCTTAAAGTAACCGCAGATAATATTCCTACTCTCCCCACAACAACAGCCGTAACAGTACCTCTTACTGTTACAGGTCTTACAAAAGACGGATTTGATGCTGCAATGCCTTTTGAATATGTCAACGGCGGAGATGACAATGTTGGTCTTACTTATATGAACTATATCACAAAGGCTTCAGTTACCGATGTTGACGGTAAATCAATCGAGGGTGTTGAGATTATCAATTCAAACGGGAGTCCTGCAATTACTATTCCTACCGATATTTACGACAAAATTTCAACAACTGATCTTACGCTTGAAGTGACTTTTTGGGCAAATACATATTTCATAATGGATGACAGCATCGCAAGCGGTGCTTCTGAAAAGACAGCGACCTATACAATGAATCTTATCCGTCCTACTGTGGCTGTTACAAAAAATCTTACGAACTTAACTTTTGAGGTAGACCATACAGCATACTACAGATCGGCATATTCGGCGAAGTTAATTCCGGCAGACGGTTATATTCTTCCCTCGTCTGTAAGTGTTTCAGTAGATGGTACAACACTTAACAGCAGTGAGTATTCATACTCATCCTCTCTTGGTGTTATTAGTATTCCTGCGTCCGAGATAACGGGCGACATTGTTATTACCGCATCGGCGCATGAACATACTTATGAAAACAAGCTGACTGCAGAGATGTATAAGGCAACATCCGCTACCTGCGAAAATCCTGCAACCTACTATTACATCTGTTCCTGCGGTTTAGTGGGAGCAAATACCTTTAGTGCGGGTACTGCTCTCGGACACAGCTACACATATTCTTCAAGCGACAACAGCATTGTCGAAACCTGTGTAAACGGCTGTTCACACAATGAAACGGCAACATTAAAAGCACCGACAAATCTTACTTTTGACGGCAGCAAAAAGGAATGTACAGTTGAATACAGCGAAAACTGGCAAGGAGGTACGCTTGAAGTTACATATGAAACCGACAGTACCTCTGAAGGAGAGCATACAGCACATATCAGCAAAAACGGTACAAAATGCGATGTTACATATACTATAGAAGACGCCGTTGAATACTACAATGTTTGGATCGGAGGCGTTCAGTTTACATCAGAGAATCTCACAATAGACAGAGCAGATAATCCTTTGATAAGCGGTAATGCAACCTTTTACCCTGAAACGTACACCCTTACGCTTGTTCAGTTCAGTTATACAGGTGCAGGCGGTGCGAAAGAGGATCGTGACATACCCGGCATAGGTCTTTTCTTCAGCAATCCCGAAGAAGACCCCAATGCACCTTGTGGAAAGCTTGTTCTTCATGGTACTAATTACATTGACTGCGTTTCTGATGGTTCACTCTCATGTGCGGTGTACATTGTGGGCAGTGTGGAAATATCAGGAGGCGGAAGCCTTACGGCTCGTGCATCTTTTGACGGAGTTCGTGAGGACTATGATATTGATGGAGTAACGAATGCGATAATGTGTAGCTCAACACTTTCCGTCGAGGATTCAACTATCACGGCGATAACGGATATTGACTGTGATTATGCATATGGAATAATAGCGGGCAGTCTTGTGCTTGACAATGCAAATATCACATCTTCAGGCGATGCAGGAGCATTCTACTTATTCTCCGGCACTTCTTTTGAAGATGCCATTGACGGTCACAAAGCCCTTGTTTCCAACAACAAGGACGGTTCAGATGCTACAGAATACGGTTCAGGAATGGATATTGCCGCATATAAATATGCGAAGATTGAGCCGGTTGTAATTGAGCACTACGATATATGGTGTGGAGAACATGAATTCACATCTGATAATCTCGTTATAGACAGCACCGACAATTCCGCAATCAGCGGCAGTGCGACCTATGACCCCGAAACAAATACTCTTACTCTCAATAATTTCAATTATTTCGGCAGAGGCGGTATTGACGGAGACGAAGGTATTGCATTCTTCTATTCAGACCGAGATGAAAATAACACACTTAGCATAGTCCTTGAAGGAGACAACAGTATTTATGTTTCGGATCAGAACTCCATTAGCTGTGCTATGTACCTTGCAGGCAATGTTTCCTTTAGCGGAACGGGAAGTCTCATACTGGAAGCCGGACCTGCAAGCAGTGAATACGGCGACGCCATGAGTGTTGCACTTTATGCTCCGGCTCTTCTTACAGTGCAAGATGCAAGCATTACAGCAATCTCCGATGGTGAGGATGAATACAGCTTCGGTATCTTTGCGGTACTTCTTGAACTTGACAACGCAAATATTGTTGCAAAAGGCCATGCAGGTGCATTATATGTTGCAGGTATAGAGGAAGGCGAAACTTCTTTTGCTCAGATAACAGAGGGTCATTCGGCTCTTGTTTCTGCAAGCATTAACGGTGCGGATGCTGCTGAATGTCCGGACGATGTTACCTTCGATGACCTTATGACATATAAATATATGAAAATAGAACCCGTTGAGACTGAAGTACCTGAGATTCCTGATATTCCGGTTGTTAATGAATACACCATAACTGCATTCGCTACCGAGGGCGGTGTTGCGCAAGGAACTGCAAAAGTTGAAGAAGGTCAAACTGTGACACTTATGGCTTCAGCTGACGAAGGCTATGAATTTATCGGCTGGTTTGAAGGCGACATAAAGGTTTGCGATACAGAAGAGTTTGTTGTTGAAGACATAACTGAAGATAAAACATACACGGCGAAGTTTAAAATTATTGAAGTTGCAGAGCCGGATGAACCTGCCGAACCATCAAGCTTTGACTTTGAAAGCATTAGAACAGGTAACGGTGAAAATATCACAGTAAACCACGAAAACAAAAAAATAACCGTTAATGTTCCGGAAGGAGATAATCTTGTTCTTTATGTTCATCAGAAAGATGTAATCCCCGGCGGACAGATTCGTATGAATAATTATAACGATTTCAAGGTTACATACGATGCGAGCGGTGTTTACAGAATCTATACAATAAACAATGCAACCGTTACTGTAAGTGCAAAGGTTATGATTGACGGTGTTACCGAAATATATGATTTGCAGGTAAATTACGGAATTATAAAGTCGGAATTTAACTTCGGCGAAATAAAGTGTGATAACGGCGAAAAATTTGAAATTGACCATGAAGCACAGACTATACGCATTTATGCAGAAAAAGGTGCGGAATATATAACTCTCTATAAAGAGCAGAATACTTTTGCAGACGGCGGTCTTGTTCTTACAAGCTTTATGGGTAACCGTGTAAAGTCTAATCATACTGACGGAACCTACAAGGTATGTTTTGTAAAGAATAAAGAGGTTTCGGTAAAAGGTATCATAACAATCGGCGGTGTTGAAAAGGAATATACAATTATATCTGTTTTCTCACCCGATTGGAGCTTTAATACACTAAAAGCAGAGAATGCCTCTGTTGCCGTAATTGACCACACAGCTAAAACGGTTACGATGGATGCAACAAGTGATTCAGTTCAGCTTTTCATCGATCAGACAGAATTGAAGGGTAATGCTCAGGTATGGATGAAGAGTTATAACGGTAATAAGGTTAAGTACAATGCCGACAACAGAACATATACAATCACTAAAGGTAACGAGGACAGCCTGACAGTAGCCGTTAAAGTAACGATTTATGGCGAAACGAGATATTATGATTTAATTCTCAATTTTTAATTAGTGTAATGCAGCGCTTCCCTTCCGGGAAGTGCTGCAATCAAAGTACATAAGCGTTTGTTTGTGTATTTTGATTGCAGTAAAAACTGTTTTATAATTCTTTGAGTGAGGAATTGCATTATGTGTATAAAAAGATTAACAAACAAAATAGTTAGATTTATCACAGTTGTCATTATACTTTCTGTATGTCTTCTGCCGGTGACGGTATCTGCTGAACAGGAAGGAAATATGGTGGAAAATATTGTTGTCGGTGATGGGTTCTTTTTGAATGAATTTGAACCCGATGTATATTATTACGATGTGTATTTGTCTAAATTCACATATAATCTTTCTATTGTTCCGGAACTTACGGATGAAAGATTTGAATATACCATACAAGGCGATGACACCATCAATGCTGAAGGTGATTCAGGTAATCTTGTTACCATTACTGTTTCAGACCCTCTTGGGAAGTTTGAAACTGTAGATTATGAGCTTAATATTTTTGTTGGCGCTGATGCACTTGAAAATGTCAAGTGGACAGGACTTTCGTATCTTGATGTGGAAAACGGTATTTTTTCACCGCAATTCAGCCGTTACCGTATTACATATTATGCGATTTTAGAAAATGACATTGATTCCTTTGAGGCAGCCAATGTAAACTGGCTCACCATTAATCCCGATGCTGAAGTTGAGGTGGAATGCAGAGGTGAACTTAATGATGACGGAACTATTCCTGAAGGGTCAAGAGTTGAGTACAGAATACGGGTTACGGAAACCAACGGTAAAAGCAAAAGCTATTATCTGAATTTATACAGAAAAGCACATATTACTTCACCAATCAGCGATACGGCTGTTCTTTCCCAGATAAAAATAAACGGCGGTGCTGTTCCGGTCAATGGTTTGTCGGGACACAAATCATATTATGAAGTATCTGTTCCTAAAACAATAACTAATTTAGATATTCAGGCATACCCGGCTGACCGAAGTGATATTGTAAGAGTTTTAGGTCCTACTTCTATGGTTACAGATGGTCCTGTTTTTGTAAATATTCTCGTTACATCTCCAAGTGAAGACACATTCAGTATTTACACCTTGCGGCTTGAATATGACAGCTTTATGTATACCGAAAAGTATACTTCATTTCAGATGATACTTTATTTAATTATAGCGTGTGGCTTGGGATTGTTTTTGGGACTTTTTATGAAGTCGTTTATATTCAAAAAAAGAAAGACATCAAATGATGCAGAATATGAGCAGGAAGAAAACGAAGGAATTGAAGAATATGCGGAAAATGAAAATGTGCCGATGGTCTGATCTCACAACTACTGAAGGACAAATTAAATATAAAAGATGTATTTTAGCGTTCAGCATATTGTTTAACGCCTTGCTTTTTGCGCTCGTAATTGCAAATAATCCGCCTGTGTGGTATACAAATGACGATTTTCGTATGATGACAATAGTATCAGGTGCTTACACAGGAACTCCCAGCGCAGATATTGTGTTTATGAGATACCCGATGGGGCTTATTCTTTCCGGGTTGTACAGCATTACAACCCTTATCCCTTGGTATGGTCTTTTCACTATGTTTTGTATGTATGTTCCGTCATGTGTATTCTGTTATTACTTGATAAAAAAGACATACGAGAAGAAATGTACTGCACTTGGAATTGTACTGTACCTTTTGTTGTTTTTGTTGTTGATTCAAAAGTATATATGCATGCCGCAGTTTACACTTACCTCGGCATTTATGGGGGTTGGTGCGATTGCGCTGATACACGAAATGCCTGAAAAAGATAATGGCAGACATATTGTATTTGCGACATTTTGTGCGGTTCTTTCTTTTGCAGTACGCTCAAAAACATTTTATTTGCTTCTTCCTGTTATTGCTTTAATTATAGCGGTAAGAATACTCAGAGATAAGCATTCGTTGAAAAAATATATTTTATGGGCTGTTTCGGCTGTTGCCGTGTGCGGCATAATATTCGGAATTGATATGCTCGCATGGAGCAGACCGGAGTATAAAGAATTCAAAGAGTTTAAGGAAGTACGCGCAGCGGTATATGATTATGATTCTGTTCCCGGATATTATGAAAACATGCCATTCTATGTATCAAATGATATAAACGAAGTTACATACAGAGCAATTTCAAGACGTTTTCTCGATATTGATGACAGCGTGAACACTGAAAATATGACGAAAATTGCTGATTATATGAAAGAAATAAAGAGTAATGCAAACCATATCGGTCAAAGAATTGCTGATGCCTTTCAAAATGGTTTATCCAGATGGTTCAAATCCGATGATGAAACCGTAAAATACTGTTCTGTATATGTGATGATTCTGCTTGCTGCTTGTATTGTATTATCATCTCGCAAAAAGAAAAAGGATATAATTTTTATTTCTACTGTAGCAGGCTTGTTGCTTGAAATTACTTTTTTGGAATTTAACGGCCGTGTGATGGCACGACTTGTTGACCTTATGGTTCTTGCAATGGCTGTTGTCGGAACACTTACATTGACGGATATAATAGATGTTAATGAGTGCCCGATGAAAGGATTTATGAGGCGTTCGGATGAAGAACGGTTTTCAAAGACCTGGCAGTTTATAATTACCGGTGCAGCAGTTTTGCTTGTTATTGCGGGTGTTTCAAATATGCAGAGTGACCTTGATGATAAATCGACTGTCCTCAGAGAGACTATCAATCCCAGACTTGAGGCGTTGAACAAATATGCACAGAATTACCCTGATAAATTTTTCTTTTATGATGCAAATGATTTTATTTCCTGCACGAATTATGTGTTTTTAACATATGATGAGGGAACTGTTTTGAATACCGAATCTGCCGGTTCATGGAATGTACGCTCGCCAAGCTATTATGAACGAAACGGCAAATTTGGCTTTACCACTTCTATTGAAGGACTTACGAGCCGTGACAGTGAGGTTTACTTTGTTACACGTACAGATCCTAAAATGGGTATAAGCAAAACTCTCAAGGATTTGTATAACAAGAAGCTTGTAGAGGTAGATAAGATTCAATCAGCAAAGGATGTACTTTATGTATATATGGTGACAGATGATGAATAAAAAGAAAATTTCAGTGGTGATTCCGTGTTACTACTCGGAAAAGTCTATTGCGGAGGTTGTAATTCAGACAGCAGCCGAATTTGATAAAACAGAAAGATTTGACTATGAGTTTATTCTTGTAAATGACGGATCACAGGATAATACTTACGGCGTGATTAAAAGGCTTGCCGATGAATATCCATATGTGATAGGAATAGACCTTGCAAAAAACTGCGGACAGCATAATGCAATTTTAGCAGCTATGAAATATGCAGACGGTGATTACATTCTCGGTATGGATGATGACTTTCAGACGCACCCTTCACAAATTTATAAGCTGATTGATAAGCTTGAAGAAGGCTATGATATGGTTTATGGCAGATTTCCTCAGAGACACCATAGCCTGCTTCGTAATATCGAAAGTAAATTACATAATATGACGGTACGGTATTTAATTGATAAGCCGAAAGACTTGAAAGCGTGTCCTATGTATATTATCCGCCGTTTTGTCCGTGATGAAATTGTGAAAAGCGAAAGTACATATACAAATTTGCAGGGATTGTTTTTGAGAACAACAGCAAAAGTGGCTAATGCCGATATTGAACACTTTGACCGCAAGTTCGGAAAGTCCGGTTACAATTTCAAGAAACTGATGAAATTATGGTCGGCATTTTTGAACTACTCAGCAAAGCCAATACGACTTGTTGGAAAAATCGGTGTTTTGATTGCTGTAATCAGCATAATCATACTTTTATACGGAATTATGATTAAAAACGAAATCGTCCTTTTGTGTTCTGCTGTTTTTTTCTGCACAGGGCTTATAATAACGGCACTTGGCGTAATCGGAGAGTATATTGTACGAATGTTTATGATTATTACGCACGAACCGCAATATATCATACGGACAGATACAAGGGATGCAAACGAGGTGGCCGAAGTTGAAAAAGAAATTGCTTATTCTGGGCGCAGGTAATGCACAGATTGATTTAATAAAATATGCAAAAGACAAAGGCTTTGAAGTACATGGTGTCAGCTACACCAATACCGATAGCGGTATTCCTATGCTTGATTATTTCGAGCAGATAAACATTATTGATACCGAAAAGGTTGAAGAATATGTAAGGAAAAACAGCATTGATTATATTTATTCCGTAGGCAGTGATATAGCAGTTCCTACATTTTGTAAGGTTGCCGAAAATCTTGATATGTTTCATTTTGTATCAAGCAAAACGGCTGAAATTTGTTGCAATAAGCATATGATGCGAGATGCCTTGGGTAAGAGCAATTTTAACTTGCCTTTTATGTATTGTTCAAATTTGGATGAAGCGAAAAAAGCAGATTTTTATCCGTTAATGATAAAACCCGTTGATTCACAGGGACAGCGTGGTGTATATTCGGTAAAATCCTATGAAGAACTTGAAAAATGCTTTGAGCAGTCTATTGGCTTTTCAAAAAGCGGACAGGTTATTCTTGAAAAATTTGTTTTGGGCGATGAGGTTTCCGTAAATGCGTATGTATATGACGGAAAGGTTATATTCAGTATGCTTTCTGACCGTGAATCATTTAATAACTTGCCCGGCGGAATTATCAAGGCACACCACCTTCCGTCAAAATATGAGAATACCTGCACAAAACAGCTTGTGGAAGAATTGGTATCTGAAGCGGTTTCTAAGCTTGAAATAAATAACGGACCGGTATATTTTCAAATCAAAATTGAAAACGGACATCCGTATCTTATAGAAGTAACACCCCGTCTTGACGGATGCCATATGTGGCGTCTGATAAAGGAATATACAGGAGTTAATCTTCTCGACATAACAATGACTCATTTTCTGTATGGAACTGTAGCGGATATTTCATATAATGCAAGCGACATGCCGATGCATACAGAGTTTTTCTGTGAAGCTCCGGACACAGAGTTTGATATTTCAAAGTATGAGAAATACACGGGCGATATCAAGTGCTTTTATTATAAAAACGGCGACAGGGTTCGCAGAATGAACGGATATATGGAAAAGTGCGGATACAGAATTTTTGCAGCTCCTCACAGGCTCGCTCTTATCGGCGGCAGTGGTTTTATAGGCAGCACATTCAAGTCAATGTATTCTGAAAATTTTGAAATAACAGATGTTTCAAGAAAATCAAGCAATATCGTGAATTATGATTATAACGAGCTTTTAACGGCACTCACCGGATGCGACAGTGCGGTTATTCTTGCGGCAAAGAAAGTAAATGCAAAAGAAAAGCAATCACTTGAACTTTACGAAGATAACATAAAGATAGTTGAGAATTCTCTTGAGGCTTGCAAAACTCTTGGAATAAAGAATATTGTATTTGTTTCTTCAAGATGTGTTTATTCTAACAGTCAAGCTTCGCCTATACCTGAAAGTGGTGATATTGCACCTATAAATTATTACGGTATATCAAAATATACCGGAGAAATGCTTTGTGAATACTATAACAGAAATTACGGTATGAACATTAAAATTCTTCGTCTTTCTCAGGTCATCGGCAAATCCGAAGGCGGATATATGACAGAGCTTTTTGTTAAGAATGCCCTTTGCGGTGAAAAGCTTTCTCTTTACGGAAAATCCGAAGGAAAACGTGATTATATTTATGTGAAAGATGCCTGTCTTGGAGTTAAGAAAGCACTTGAAGCATACGAGAAAACCGGTATTTACAATATAGGATCAGGTATCGGCACAACATCGAAACAGCTTGCTGAGTCGGTTATCAAAGGATTTAATTCTGTTTCCGAAACAGTTCAGCTTACCGACAAAAAGGAAGATACTTCAATCAGCTTTCTTGATGTTACAAAAGCAAAAAACGAATTATGTTTTGAGTGTGCTTATAGTCTGGAAGATGCTTTCGCTGATTTGAAGAAAGAGTTGTAAAGGAGATACAAAAACTAATGAGCAGTTTTAGAATTCCGTTTAATATTCCTGCGGTTGTAGGAACCGAAGAAAAATATCTTGCCGATGCAATAGCTTCAAAAAAGCTTTGTGGCGATAATAAATATACAAAACTTTGCAACTGTTTGATTGAAGATATGTATAAGGCACAAAAGGCACTTTTAACTCCTTCTTGCACCCATGCTCTTGAGCTTGCAGCTATCCTGTGTGATATTGAGCCGGGTGATGAAGTTATTATGCCATCATTTACTTTTGTGTCAACTGCCAATGCCTTTGTGCTGAGAGGTGCAAAAATTGTTTTTGTTGATATTCGACCTGATACACAGAATATTGACGAAAAGCTGATTGAGGCGGCAATTACCGATAAAACGAAAGTTATTGTTACCGTTCATTATGCAGGTGTTTCCTGTGAGATGGACGAAATACTTGAAATTGCAAAGCGTCATAACCTAAAGGTTGTTGAAGATGCGGCACAGGGCGTAAATGCTTTTTATAAAGGAAAAGCACTCGGTACTATAGGTGATTTTGGTACATACAGTTTTCACGAAACAAAGAACTATACCATGGGCGAAGGCGGTGCCTTGCTTGTTCGTGATGAGGCAAACAATATCCGTGCTGAAATAATCCGTGAAAAAGGAACAAACCGTGCAGAGTTTTTATTGGGAATGGTTGATAAGTATACTTGGGTAAGTGAAGGTTCTTCCTATCTTCCAAGCGAACTTGGTGCAGCGTTTTTATACGGACAGCTTCTTGAGGCTGATAAAATTAATGACAAGAGAATTGAAATATATAATTACTACAGCAAATATTTGAAAGACCTTGAAGACAAAGAGGTTATCAATCTTCCGATTGTTCCTGACCATTGCAGACATAATGCACATATGTTTTATATAAAGGTCAAAGATATTGATGAGCGTACCGCTTTAATAGACTATTTAAAAACCAATGGTGTTCTCAGTGCGTTTCACTATGTACCCCTGCATTCTTCTCCGTTCGGATTGAAATGTTCAAGATTTTGCGGTGAAGATATATATACTACAAAAACATCTGAAACGCTGCTAAG
>JAFQBA010000030.1 GCA_017416845.1 Clostridia bacterium | reverse complement strand
TATTATTTAAGATTTGTTCTCGATGTAATTGACACGGGACGTCGAGGACGCCGTCCCCTACGATGCCCTTGTGTTAAACTCCCAACCCCAATTTACCATCCTATTGTTTTAAAAAGCCCGCCCTTGCTTTGTAAATTCCAATGCAAAGGCGGGCAAAAATTGTTTGTTCGCTATTTAATGATTGATTACATCAATTTGTGCTTGTGCTCACAAGCTCGGGAGTGATTCCGTCTGCTTTCCAAACAAAGAGCTTTGCAACATTGCCCGAAGCAAAGTCAAGCGAAGGAGTTGTAAATTCAGCTTCTGTTTTATCTGCATCGGCAACAAAATCGGAAGATGCAATGCTGATACCAACAAGCTCGTGACCTTCATAAACCGCAAGGTAAACCTTGAAGCTCTGTTCATCACCTGTGTAGTTTGTAAGCTTAACATTACCGGTGGCAGTTCCTGCTTCGCTGTCAACTGTGATTGTAGGCTCGTCAAAAATGTAGCTGTCCGGAACGATGTCATAGTAGGTTAAGTTATTTTCCAACGAAGTGGCGGCACCTACTGCATTAACTTTCACGCTTTGCAAAAATGTTCTTGTTTGTGCAACAACAAGCTTTGCACCAACTGCCGATGCATCATCGCCAAGCTCTGCGCTATAGTCGGAATTATACACTCTCACGGCTTCATCATCTTTAACAGATGCGGCAATAGCAGTTTTTACATCTCCGACTGTTGCAGTTGTATCCATAACCTTAATCATGTCATCAGATACGCTTATTGCCGAATCAGAGGAAGCTAACTCCGCTGCCCTGTTGCTACTGTTGTATGTGGAAACATCAAAATCTGCACCGGTATAAACCTGAAGGTTATCCCAGTAAACCACTGCCCCGTTAGCAGGATAAGTACACAAATTGCTTGCTCTGTAATAAGGTGTGGTTGTGGAATAGGTTGCACAAAGCTCGCCGTTTATGTATGCTTTGTGTGTATATGTTGTACCTTCGGCATCATCGGCTTTTGCAAAATCAAGGGCAAGAGACACGGAATACCATTTCTTTGGTTCGAATTCATATAGTGTGAAATTGTCCTTCATATCAACGGTTTTGTCTTCCTGACTTGCCGACTCCGTAGCGAAGTAAAATCCGTTGGTGGAAACAAAAAACATATTGTAAATCCAGCTTTGGGTACCGCCATTTGGTGCTGAGTATAATTTGTAACCGGTTCTTACAATTGGCGTTCTGTTCCAGTTGTTTGTCACATGTCTGCAACTTTCATACAAGAACGAGAATTCATAAACAACATCCTGACCGTCAACGCTGGGCATTCTGCCTCTTTGAAAAGCCCCACGTCCTGATGACAAATCTGTGGTATTATCTCTTGTAGCATAGTCATAAGTCTTATATACGCCATCACTTGCAGTCTTTCCGTAAACTCCGGAGCTATATTCCAAAACTGCAGCTTCCGTAAGGGGAATAAGACCAATCTGAGAAACAGCAGGCAGTGTTCCGTCAGGGCTTACCATAGAAGCATACGGTACATTACTTCCTTTCCACAGTGCAGCTTCGCCGTTACTGTTGACACTGGCATTATAGTCTACTGCAAGTGCCTGAACAGAAAAGATTGATAAAACAAACACAGTTGTTAAAACAATTGAGAAAAGTTTTTTAAATTTTTTACTAATCATTTTTTCATCCTCCTGAAATAATATTCTATATAATCACCTGTCGGCGGTTATATCAAAAATGTCCTACATCCAAAAGAGCTTATCAAAGCCTTTCAGCTTATACATTGCTTCAACATAGAAGTATTCACCGTATATGAGTGAGCGGTGTACATCCTTGTTATAGCAAGCCGAAGAATTCTGCAAAATGCTTTGTTCTTCTTTTGTCCAGTTGCAATGATTCTCGGTGAGAGCTTTCATAACATTTACTGCGGCATTCATATACATTTTTTTCTCAAGCTCCGGTACTGCCTTTGCAATTTCAATGAGTCCGCATGCGGCAATTGCTCCTGCCGAGGTATCGATAATGTCAGGTTCGTCGGGCTGACGGAAATCGTGACGCGGAACATAACCCGTAGCGCACACATTTGCAATGAAATAGTTGGCACATTTTTTGGCTGTATCGAGATATTGCACATTTCCCGTGTGAAGATATGCAAGTGCAAAGCCATATATAGCCCAACCCTGCCCTCTTGCCCATGCAGAGTTATCTTTGTCATAGCCTTGAGTCCACGGATATCCCAAAACCTCGCCGCTTGATATGTCATATTCCACAACATGATAGGCTGAACCGTCGGGACGGATGTGATGCTCCATTGTCTTTTTTGCGTGGCGGTCGGCAATCTGACGAAATGCCACGTTGTTTGTTTCCTTTGCCGCCCAATACAAAAGCGGTATGTTCATCATACAGTCTATAATTGCCCAGCCGTCGGTGCCTTTGTCGTTCCAGGCTTTTATAAAGCCTGCATCAACATTATATCTTGATGCAAGAACCGACGCGGCGTGAAGATTGCGGTTTTTGGATTTTTCACTTCCGGTAAGCTTGTAATTTGCTCCCGATGAAATGTGCCACATAAAACCAACATCATGGTGAAGAATTTTGAAATTCTCCAGTGCTTTGTCGAGAATATTTTCGGCATTTTCTGCGGCAATTCGAAAGGATTCTTCGCCGGTTGCATCATACATAAGCCACATAATTCCCGGCCAAAAGCCGTTTGTCCACGCTCCGGGTGCTTTTGATTTGTCATCATAGATGCCGTCGGTGGTAACAAAGGGGATTGTATCTTTCAAAAGTATGCTGTTATCTCTGAGCTTGGAGGTGATTTTTTGCCAGGCATCATCAATCCATGCTTTATTTTCTTCTAAAATTCTGTTCACCGTTCTCCTCCTTTGAGATATATTTTTCTGTATTCTGTGGGGGTTTTTCCTGTTATGTTTTTAAATGCTTTGTTGAAATTTGTGGTATTGTTAAATCCGCACATATCTGCAATTCGTGTGATTCTGTAGTAGGTTTCGTTGTCGGTGAGATATTTGATGGCAAGATTTACCCTGAGCTCCAAAAAATATCTCCATGGCGAAATACCCATAAGTTCTTTAAAAATGGCACTATAGTGAGATGTACCCATCTGAGCAACCTCTGCCAATGTCTGAAGCGTGAGCGGTTCGGAAAGATGCTGATTCATGTAGATTATCGAACGGCTGATGTCTTTGTGATACAAATTGCCCATTGGGCTGTGGGGCGCGGCAACATAATTTGACGAAATGCGTGTTATTATTTCCAGAAACTTCGCCTTTAGGACATAGCTGTTTGAAGCATCAGAATCATTAAGCTCTGCTTCAACCTCGGCAACAAGTTTTTTGATTGTTGTCTTTGTCTGAGTATTCAGTGCAAGCTTGTTGTCAAAATGTTCTGTGCCTTCCTCAATGATTCCGAGAAAGGATTTGTCGAGCCAACCTTCCGACTCGGACAAAATGATGTTTTTTGAAAAAGAAAAGCTTACATATTTAAGCGGATATTTACTTTCTATCTCAAAAATGTAATGAGGCTCCATACTTCTGAACAGAAATATATCCCCCGAGCCTATGGTGAAAATTTCATCACGGCATTTGAGCTTCCCTTTTCCGGATTTTATTATCATAATTTCATTGGCAATATGAAAATGTGTCGGTTTGAGACGATGGGGAGTGTATGTGTTATTAACAAAAATCTCAAACATGGGTCTTTTTGACGTTTCAGATGTAATGACATGATTTTTTCTTTTTTCAATACGCTCGCTCATCTCATCACCTCGCATATTATCTGTTTGCCGTCAGAGCACTGTCCGACAGCTAAAATATTTTAACCTCATCGTTAAACGCTTTACCCGCGCATTCTATGGAAACGGAATTCTTTTTGCCTTTCATATGCGCATCGGAATCGGGGTTACCTTCGTGGTTAACATATTCTCTCGGGTCGATTGAAAGATTGTTGATTGCAACGGTTTTCTTTTTGCCGTCCACACTGATTTCGAGGGCTGTGGCTTCAAAGGAGGAAAGCCTTCTTCCGTCCTTGAAAGCGGATATTTCTTTTATTTCCACAGACGGTGCCTTACTTGCGTAAGGAATAACCAGTGTTGCAAAATATTTGTTGCCCGAACATTTTGAAGAAATTTTAACCACGGGCTTCATATATGATTCCATATGTTCTCTGTAGAAGGGAGTGTTTGTAAGTTCAATGGTGTTATCGGAACACACAGCGGGGCAAATCATAACATTTGCATCAGCAAACACGGTGCGAACCCTACCCTCTGCCGGATTAAACACAACCTCTCCCACGGGAAGATGATAGAACACCTCGTAGCTGTGATATTCCTCGGCATTCATGAGGTCAAGAATTATATAGTAGCCGCCGTCTTTGACATAAATCAGCTTTCTTGTGTGAACAACGGGGTCTGTGAGGCGGTGATATCCGTAGTGACTTGCAAAAAACAAAACATAATCGTCGGTTTCTTCACAAACCCATATTTTGCATGGAGCTGTTCTCATGGGAAGCCAGTGGAGCATTCTCACGTGGCTGTCCTCTCCGTCCACCCTCACTGTGTTGTGAGCGGCAGTGGACAAAATATATTTTCTCTCTTTATCCCAGTTATATTCCGCAACTCCGGAATCAAGCAAAATATTTCTGCCATTTGCATACAGAATCACAGACAGTGTATCTGCATGAGCGTGACCGTTTATTCCGTCACCTGCGTGCATAAACATGAAATCGGCATTTTTGCCGTCGTCGGATTTGTAGCTGAGATAACCGCTATCTTCAAGCACAAACATATTTTTAAACTCAGCATTTTTGCCGGGCTTACTACATAGCTCCGCTCCAAATAAGCAAAGATGAAGGAAAGATATTCTTGCCTCGGGCACATCACTGAATTCATCGGGATACATGCATGATGCAAGCTTAAGCAAAGAGCTGCTGTTGCGGATGCACGGTGTGTCACCAAGATTCACGAGATAATTATCGGGTGCGCACATGGCTTTGAGTGCCAAAAACATTTTGTGAATTCTTCCGGTGAGACTTTCGGGAATACCGTCACATCCGTTAAGACTGAGTGCCTTGAGATTGAGCATGTTCGACATCACACCCATATGATAGTTTGGTGATGCTTCAGCCTGAACACCATCTTTATACACACTTACATCCAGTTCTTTTTCTATCTTTTGGGTTGCATAGCTCATCCATTCGTCCGATTCCTTCAATTCAGCAAGGAATGCCGCCGCACAGGTGAGCCCGCCCATTTGAGTGTTAACGTGATTACCGTCAACAGCATGATATTTACGAATGTATCTTGCCGCCTGAACAAGATATTTGATTATTCTCTTTTTGATATCGGTATCAAAAGCTTCACTGTCAAACATTGCCGCAAAATTGCTTGTGATATGGGTAAGTCTTGAGCCTGCGCCAAAACGTGTGTAGGTTGAACATTCATATGCAAAATCATCGGCTATGGGAACAGGACAGTGAGCAATAAAGTCGTTAATCAGTGTTGCAAAAAATCTAACATATTTATCGTCTCTTGTGACAATGTATGCCGAGCCAAGCTGCCCAAGATAACCCATGTAAGTTAAAATCAGCTGGTTATAGGGCGAATTGCCAAGGTCTGAGTTCCACGGAACTTCGTTTTCGGAAAAATCGAAGGGATCTTCCTCGTGCAAAGCAAAACGGTAATTTGTCAGATTATCGGCAGGCTTTAATATTTTTGATTTTTCCTCATCGGAAAAGTTTTTTTCAACATATTCTTTTATGGCATCTGCCTCGGTGAGCCTGTATATGCATCTTTTGTCGATATTATCGGAAAGCTTTTTTAAATAAAGCTCCCATGCCTTGTCATAATCCTTTTTTGATGCACAATCAACAATATCGGTTTCGGATTCTTTTATACACGAAAAGAATTCTTCGTCTGTAAGTTCGTTTTGAACATATTTTGGATTGTTACAATATTGAGGATACAAAAAATTCATAATGAAGCTCAACCCTTTCTGTAAATGTCATACCATAAAGTTTTCACTTTTTACAATTAAATTTTATCATTAACATTGATTAAGTTTCAACAACTATCTTCCAAAAAAACTAAACTATTTTTCACCGAAAAACAATTGTAACGTGCCACAAAACCTTGAAATAAGCGGTTTTGGCAAAAAAGCAAATATACTTTTATTACTCCATCAATTAAGATCTGCCGTCATTCTTTTTATGAATGCATCGTCTTTAATAAATTCGTGGTCACCGTGAAAAATTTCAAAATCAACCCAGTCTGTTCCGACTTTGCGGCAGATTTTTTCAAGTCTGTTAAATTCCTTTTGCGATTCGGTGAAAGGAAAAGAAATATCCTTATCTCCGATTGCAAGATACATTTTACGCGGATAAACAAGAGAAACGATTTCTGCCCAGGACATTTTGTTGCCAAGATCAAAATAGTGTATGTCACAAAACTCTCTCAAAACATCTCCGCCACAGAAAAACGAACATGATATTGCTGATTTTATTCTCGGTTCGATTGCCGCCAGGAGCATTGTATAATATCCGCCGTAGGAAAGCCCTGCCATGCCAATGCTTCCCACATAGCTTTGTTTTTCAAACCAATCAATTATCCGCATAAGACCAAAAAGCTCCACGGCGGCAATTGAACTGCCCACACGCTTGAGCTTTGCATCGATTACACTGCGGCTATATTTTACATCATATTGGTTTTCATCCCACAAGAGAAGCTGAGGAGCAAATATATTCACATCTCTGTTTAATATTCTTTCAGCAAAATCGTTGTAGTTGCCGGTGGTTTCATAAAATCCGCATATGCATTCGGGGCTTCCGAGTGCACCATGTTGAGTGATGACAAGAGGTCTTTTTTTGTCGTCTTTTTTTATGAAAATACCGCAAAGCTTTATGCCGTCGAGAATTTCGAAGTTCATGCGATATGCACAAAGTCCGTCTTTTTCATAAAGAGCTTCACTTGTGCACGAGGCAGGTTTATCCACAACATTTTCGGTCAACGGCCAACCAAGAATTCGTTTTAACTCCTCACGGTATTTTTGAGGATTATTTAAAATGTCTTTGGAAAATTCATCCCTTTTTGCGTGAGATTCTTTTTGTCTCTTTTCGATAAGAGCATTTATTCCGCTTAAATATATCTCTTTGTGCTGTTTTGATGCTTCAAGGCTTTCTTTATATTCCATTTTTTTCAATTCTCCCCTGACACCCGGCAAATGTTTTCTTCAATAAAATCAATTATAACAGACGGATCATCCAGCCCGTGAGGATGATGGGGACACATGGATCTTGAAATAACCTTTATTGTGCCTCCGTTTTCAAGGTAATAATTTTCCAGAACCTTGCCGTTTTCTTCATAGATAACTGTTGTGTCTGCATTACCGTAGAGCATTATAACCGGAATATTGTTTTCAATGAGGGGCTTCATATTGTCGATGGGACTCTTTCTGAAATTTACAATTGTGGAAGAGCTCACACCGTAGGTTGCAATAATCTCTCTCTGAAATTTTTCCAGTCCTTCACATTTGCATTCCCCAAGACCAAACATACTGAGAATGTTAAGCACCGGAGCATCAAGATACAAAACCGAAACTGTTTCGGGATAAAGCTCGGCAAGCTTTGCCGCCTGAAGTCCTCCGCAGCTCAGCCCCTCAACTACGCACTTTGACGATAGTCCGAGCTTTTTTGCACAAAATGCAACAAATTTTGCCATTATATCCGTTTCGTTATCGGGTGCCCAGCGTGACTGATGAGATATGTGTATAAGGCAATATCCCCTTTCAAGCATTGCTGTGTCAAATCCCGGAAATGCATCAAGATATTCTGTTTTCAAAAGCATTTTTCCGTTTTTGGGGCATTTGGGGTATACAATAATTGCCTGTCTTTCTTCAAAAATAAATCTTTCACATTCAAAATCGTTCCACATAATTTGTTAACACCTCTTTGGTATTATTTTAATTTAAGTTTTCCTCGGAATTACTCTTCAATTTTCCATACAACCTGCATAATTTCAGCCGGAGCGCCTTCTTCGGGTCGGGCATAAAACACAGTGAGTATGTCACCGTTTTCAAGCTCAACCGACGATGGATAGCCAATGTCGAGAGCAATGGAATTGTTGTTATATATCATACACGGCTCACTCCAACTTTTCCCCTCATCAAAGCTACAGATAACCTTTATTCCGTATGGCTCGCTTCTGTAGCCAAAGGCTGAAATGATTGTGCCGTTTTTGAGCCTGAGAAGATGTGCAGGCGCACCGCAATTTATGTCGTCAACGATGAGATGAGGTTTTGTGAAGGTTTTTCCGCCATCGGTTGACTCGCTCTGATAAAGCGTGAAAATGGAAGAATGGTCTTCGTTTTCGCCCGGTTCGCTTTGAACCCTTATGTGAACAATAATTTTTCCGTCGGGAAGCACAAGGCAGTGAGGCTCACATGAGCATACTTCCTTTCCGTATGCAAAGCCCACATCTTCTATTTTGCCTGCAAGATAGAATTCACCGTCATCGCCCTCAACGTAACACGCTAAATTGTTGTCATTTCCGCCTTCGGGGTTGAAGGTGGTGCCAACATACACAAACCGTCCGTCGGGAGCAACCGAGGGTCCGTGTGGTGCAGTAACCGGTATTTTTTTTATATCTCCGAAGGTATATCCACCGTCTTCACTCACAATGTACAAAGAGCCGAGAAAATCTCTTTCGGCACTTTCGGCATCAACGGAATTCAGATATTCTTCTATATAACCCTTGGTGCAGGCATTAAGCTCTTCTTTGGAATAAAGTGTTGGTCTGCGGTTACCGGGATGATACTGAATCTGATGAGAATCCGCATTCCAGTCTCTTTGCTGTTTGATTGTATTATTAAATGATGTTACAATAACTCTCTTTCCCGACACCGCAATGCCGGCATCACGTTCATCAAGCGGAGTGTCGATGAGTATCATGGGGCGTGTCCAGCTTTTACCCTCATCACGGCTAAGGCTCATTGTAACCTTGCCAAATGGACACACATGTCTTGCTCTCATGCCCGATGAAACTGCCGCAAGGCTGCCGTCCGGAAGTTTTGCCACTGTTGGCCAGCCAAAATAGTTATGAATACCTGTGCGATTTGAAACAATAATTTTTGCTTCTTCAACAATTGTGATTTTCATTATATGTACCCATCCTCATTAAAGCATCAGTTTGCTGATTTTTCATAAACCTGCTCAACAGCTTTTATAACGGCTCTGCCATAGTGACCGTCGGGACACATGGATTTTTCGCCGTTAACATATTTGCAAAATTCCTCAAGCTGCCAAAGCATAGGAAACTCGGGATATTCGGAGCAATCAGCTTCTGTTACACTGCCGTTTTCTTCATACACTGTGCAGGTGTCACTCACACGAATAATGCCTTTTTCAAAATAATATGAAACATCATATGAACCGGCGCTGTATCCGCAAAAGGTTACGGCGGCACTTACATTATCCGAAAGCTTTGCAATAAACTGTGCCTGACCTTCTATGTCGGCACCGTTTTTGATGTTGGCAACGGAAGATGCAACCTCCACATCCTGCAGACCGAAAACCGAGAAAATTTTATCAAAAGCATGAGCGCCAAAATTCATCATGATGCCGCCGCCTGCTTTTTCTTTGCTCAAAAACCACTTGGGACGAGTCTCGGCAAAGTAATTTACACTGCGTGTTTCGCTGTACATACAAAGCCTGCCCAGTTCCCCACTCTTTGCCTTGTCAATAACAAACTGAGTTGTGGGGAAAAAGCGTTGAATGTGTCCCACAGCAAGCTTTTTGCCGCTTTTTTCGGCGGCTTCTATCATTTTGTCGCACTCTTCAACCGTGTTTGCCATGGGCTTTTCCACAAGAACATGAACACCGTGTTCAAGGAAAAACACCGTTGCTTCGCAGTGAAGAAAGTGCGGAAGATTGAGTATTACTGCATCAACATCAACCGATGACGGTATTTCTTTGTAATCTGTAAAATAAGGAACATTTTTTTCTTTGGCAAGCTCTTTAACCTGAGCCTCGTTAACATCGCAAAGCGCACAAAGACTGCACGAATCGGTCTTTTCCATCATTTCAAGATGAGAAATGCCAATAATGCCTGTTCCAACAACAGCAATTTTTAACATAATTATTCTTCCTCTCCGTTCAGGCTAAAATATATTTTACAAGAACCTCATATATATGGTCGGCTCTCTTTTCAAGCTCCGCTTGTATGCTTAAATCCTTACCAAGGAGCTTGGACATGGTGTGGATATTGGAAAATGCCGAAAAGCAGAACATATTCAAAGACATTGCCGTCTGTTCAATGTCAAGGTCTTTTCGAAGGAACCCGTTTTCAACTCCCTGTTTAAGGAGCTTTTCGGCACCTGCAAACAGACTGATTTTTACATCGCCCACATATGCGGCACCATTTAAGTTTTCCCAGAGCATAAGTCTTACAAAGCTTGGGTTATCCATAAGAAATTTGAAATATTCCATAACAATCATACGGATTGTTTCCATGCCGGTAAAGGAGCTTTCGGAAAGAACCTTTTCATATTCCGAAAGTCGGGTGTATACTTCGGAAAGAATCACGGAATACAAGTTTTCCTTGCTTTGAAAATGTGCATATATAAGCTGTTTGTTTACACCGGCATTCTTTGCAATTGCATCAACCCTTGCGGCGGCAAGGCCGTTTTGCGCGAACTCCGCCTCTGCCGAATCTAAAATCTTTTGTCTTGTGATTGCCGATTTTTTGCTCTGTTCCATATTTTCACACCCTTTTTTTCCATTTGTCAATATGTTCTTTTACAAATTCATCATCGCTTAGATGAGGATATGATTTTTGTATGCGGTCAATTTCTTCGATCTGACCGGGAGAGAGAGTTTCATCGGGATTAATACAAAGTATGTTTTCCATAAGTCCCTGACGACGAAGCACTTCGTGCACTCCGGGAATGCATCCGGCAAAGTTGTGTGCGGCATCAAAAAATACTCCGTTTGCATCGGTAACCTGAGCTGCAAGGGTGAGGAATTTTGAAGATATGGCATCTTTTTCACGTTCCTGCTTTATGGAATCAAACATTTTACAAACCTTGTTTGTCCACATTGTCCAGTGACCGAGAAGTCCGCCGTCAAAGCATTTTGTCACCTTTTCACCGTCTTTATCAAATTCATATTTTGTGAGCAGGTCAACAACAATGCTGTCGTCATTACCGGTGTAAAGAGTTATTTTGTCCGAACGGGGAGACAACGCCGCCGCACGAACAACATCAAGAGTTGTGTAGCGGTTGAAGGATGCACATTTAATGGCAACAACATTATCTATTGCACATAGCCTTTGCCAATAGTCATAGCTAAACACTCTGCCTCCGACTGCAGTCTGAAGGTAGAACCCGATGGTGGGCATAACCTTGGCAACAGCCTTTGTGCGTTCAATCATTTCATCTTCGCTTAAGTGGTTGAGACCGCCCGGGCTTAAAAGAACTGCATCGTAGCCATATTTTTTTGCAAGCTCTGCCTCCTTCACTGCCTGAGAAACAGGTCCGCAAACGCCGGCAACCTTAACTATAACCTTGCTGTTTGCTTCTTCATATTTTGTTATTTCATCAGCCACAAGCTTTAAAACAGGTTCAAGAAGGTTTACTTCGGGATCACGGATTTCAAACTGTGTGGTATGTACGGCAGTAGCAATTCCGCCAACTCCGCTGTCGAGATAATAGTTCATCAAAAGACGCATTCCTTCTTCGCTTAGCTTACGCTCATCGGTAAGAGCCAACGGCGTTGCAGGAATAACCGTTCCTCGGGATAGTATTTTTAAGGCTTCTTCATGTCTTGTCATAAAATAATCCTCCAATCAATAGCTTCCTTTACGTTCTTCAAAATGAGTGGGTTTATCAAGAGTTCTTCCTCCGTCAAGAATCCATTCTGCCTGCCATCTGATAAGGGTTTTCGCACTGACCTGAGGATAGCCGAATGTTTCCATGGCAAGCGATGCATCATTAAGGTATGCATCATTTCCGCATTCGTTTTCAAAAACGGGTTCTTTGCCAAGGTATTTCCCGAGCTCAAGAGAGGCTTTCTTAATGGAAACGGTTTCGGGACCCGTAACATTCATAATACATGCAGGAGATGCCGCATGCAAAAGGCCTCGGATTGCAATTTCATTTGCACTGCCCTGCCAGATAAAATTAAAGCAGGGAGTGGAAAGGCTTATTGGCTCACCTTTCATTATTTTGTCGGCACAGTCAAACAAAACACCGTAACGCAGATCAACGGCAAAATTCAAACGATATATAAACACCTTTGTGCCAAAGGTATTTGCGGCATATTCAAAGGCTCTTTCTCTTGCAAGACAGCTCATTGCATATTCACCGTTCGGAAGAGGACGGTCAGCTTCGGTGCAACCACCTTCCGAAACAGGAACTATGGGATATATATTGCCCGATGAAAAAACAACAATATTTGAATTTTTAAATTTGTCGGCAACAAAAGCCGGAAGTGTGGCATTCATAGCCCAGGTCTGCCACTCATTGCCGTCTGTGCCAAATTTTCTTCCTGCCATATAGATTATATTTTCAACATCAGGCAGGCTGTATAGCTTTTCTTTATCCAGAAGATCTGCATTGATAACCTCAATACCGTTTGAAATCATAAGTTCAGCCGCAATTTTATCGCTTCCGCGGGAAACGGCATAAATCTTTTTATCAATTCCGGCAGCCTTGCATGCATTTTTAGCAAGCACACAAAGCGTGGGGCCCATTTTGCCCCCTGCACCGAGAATCATTATATCACCTTTGATTTTTTTAATATCACCAATAAGTGCCTGCGATGGCGTTGTGAGCAGTTGATTAAGCTTTTCTTCAGTCCACATAATAATTAAAAACTCCTTATTCAAAATCAAAAACCAACCATTTGGTTACTTTTTGGTAATTGTATCACATTTTATTTGTAATGTCAATAGAATAAATCGGTCACTCTCTTTCACTTTAAAATAAAGACTTATTTCGCAATTAATGTCCTTATTTTAAAGTTGCAAATTCTTTACAAAAAATATAATTTGATATACAATATAAATAGCAATTATATGAAAACAAAACATTTATTCTACATTAGGGAGGTTTAAAATGTATACATATTCAATCGTTCAACTAAAAAATGATCACTTTGAGGAAAGATGCCGGGATATTATTGATCAATATAAACGCGGAATAAGCACGTGTCCGCTTTTTTCCATGCAACTTGTTCCGGAAGGTAATCCTGTTTGGGATAAAGTTGGTCCTCTGGTGGAGATTTACAAAAAATATCGTGATGCATTGGAGCCTCACGGTGTAAAAACCGGAGTGCTCATTCAAGCGAGTCTTGGACACGGTTATGAAATTGTGCCAAATCCCTATCAGACAATGATTAATTTTACCGATGGTGAAAGCAATCGTTGTGTATGCCCCGAGGATAAAGAATTTATAAAACATTTTTCAGGCGTTATAAGACAGATTGCACTCGCACGTCCCTCGGCAATAATGCTTGATGATGATTTTCGTCTTATGATGCGTCCCGGAAAGGGCTGTGCATGTCCTCTTCATATGGCTGAGTTTAACAGAATAGCCGGAACCGACATGACTCGCGAAGAGCTCTATGATTATGTCAGATCACATCCCGATGACGATCCCCTCACAATTACATTTATAAATATTCAACGTAATTCACTTGTTAATACAGCCAAAAAGTTCAGAGAGGTAATTGACAGTGTTGACCCCACAATTCAGGGTATAAACTGCACCAGCGGAGACGAGTGTGACTCGGTAATATATACAAATCCAATATTTTGCGGTAAAGGTAATCCGACTATTGTTCGTGTTCCAAACGGAACATATTCACCAATAACAACAAAGGGATTCAGCGATATTATGCGTCGTGCATGTGTTTGCTCTTGAAATTTAAATAATCAAAATTGCGCACTG
>JAFQBA010000029.1 GCA_017416845.1 Clostridia bacterium | reverse complement strand
GTTCAATGCTACGATACCCGGCAAATCCTTGCCTTCCAAGAACTCAAGTGATGCACCGCCGCCTGTTGAGATGTGGCTCATCTTGTCACCGAGACCTGCCTGGTTAACAGCAGCAACACTGTCGCCGCCGCCGATGATTGTTGTAGCATCAATTTCGGAAAGAACTTTTGCAATTGCATTTGTTCCTTTTGCAAATGTAGGCATTTCAAAAACGCCCATAGGTCCGTTCCAAACAACGGTTTTTGCACTCTTAATTGCATCGGAGTAGAGAGCAATTGTCTTTTCGCCGATGTCAAGACCTTCCCAACCGGCTTCAATTCCGCCTCTTCCAACTGTTTTGTGTTCAGCATCGTTGGAAAATTCTTTTGCAACAACTGTGTCAATGGGGATGAGGAGCTTAACGCCTTTAGCTTCAGCCTTTTCCATCATTTCTTTTGCATAATCGAGGTAGTCAGCTTCAAGAAGTGAATTACCAACTTCTTCGCCTATAGCTTTCATGAATGTGTAAGCCATACCGCCACCGATGATGAGTGTATCAACTTTTTCGAGGAGATTGTTGATTACGGAAATTTTGGAAGATACTTTTGAACCGCCGAGGATTGCAACGCAGGGTCTTACAGGGTTGTTAACAGCATTTCCGAGGAATTCAATTTCTTTTTCAATAAGATAACCGCAAACTGCAGTGTCAAGATATTTTGTAACGCCAACGTTTGAGCAGTGAGCTCTGTGTGCAGTACCGAAAGCATCGTTTACAAACACATCGGCAAGAGATGCAAGCTCTTCGGAGAAAGCATCAACGTTTTTGGTTTCTTCTGCTCTGTATCTGGTGTTTTCAAGAAGAACAACATCGCCGTCTTTCATTTCGGCAACAGCTTTTTTTGCATTGTCGCCAACAACATTGTCATCTGCTGCAAAAACAACTTCTTTACCGAGTTTCTCGGAAAGCTTCTTTGCAACGGGAGCAAGCGAAAGCTCGGGCTTGGGTTCGCCCTTGGGTTTACCCATGTGAGAGCAAAGAATAACTTTTGCACCGTTTTCGATTAAATAGTTGATGGTGGGGAGTGCACCGTCGATTCTTGTTTCGTCGGTAATGTTTCTGTTCTCATCAAGAGGAACGTTGAAGTCGCATCTTACAAGAACTTTTTTACCTGAAACCTGAATGTCTTCAATAGATTTTTTGTTCATGTCATTCACCTCATATAAAAAATTAATTTATTACATAAAATAACACTCTAATTGTATAATATTTTTTGTCACTTTGCAAGGTTTTTTTTGCCATTTTTTAAAGATTGTCACATTGATATATTTTTAACAAAACTCACGCTTTAAATATGTGCAAAAATTAAACTGAAAAAAGAAGATGCATCATTTTAAAGATGCACCTTCTATTATTTGTATAAAATTTAAAAATATGTCTACCACTCAAATTTTGTAAGACTGCCTTTTGTTTCGAGATTAAAATAATCATTTTGCCTGAGAGCCTCATAAATGACAATTGCCACGGAGTTTGAAAGATTTAAACTCCTTGCGCCGTCAATCATCGGAATGCGTATGCATTTGTCCTTGTTTGCTTTAAGGAGTGCTTCATCAAGTCCCTTGGTCTCTTTTCCGAAAAGAATATAGTCACCGTCTTTAAATTTTACATCCGAATGTCTGTAAAGTGACTTCGTGGATGCATAATAAAAATTGCCGTCTTTGTTCTTTTCAAAAAAATCGTTTATATCATCATAAAACGTAATGTCTAAAAGATGCCAATAGTCAAGCCCTGCGCGTTTGAGCTTTTTATCGTCAATTTCAAAGCCGAGAGGTCTTACAAGATGCAGTCTTGAACCTGTTGCTGCACATGTTCTGGCAATATTGCCGGTGTTTTGGGGTATTTCAGGTTCAACAAGAACTATATTAAAGCTCATTTTTATCCTCCGCCTGTCAAAGACTTTCAACAAAAAGTTTAATTCTTTCAAGTGCTGTGTTTATCTGTTTTATGCTGTAGGCATAAGATACTCTCACAAAACCTTCGCCCGATGTTCCGAACGCAGTTCCCGGAACAACGGCAACCTTTTGACTTTCCAAAAGCTTGTTACAGAATTCTTCCGAGGTCATTCCTGTTGATTTAATGCATGGGAAAACATAAAACGCACCTTTTGGCTGATAGCAAGTTAAGCCCATTCTGTTAAATCCTTCAGTAATAACTTTTCTCCTGTTGTCATATTCACTAACCATGGTGTTTATGGAAAGTTCACCGTTTTTGAGCGCTTCTATTGCGGCATACTGTGATGTTGTGGGAGAGCTCATAATTGCATATTGATGAACCTTTGTCATAGCTTTTATGATTTTTTCGTTACCAAGTGCAAAGCCGAGTCTCCAGCCGGTCATTGCAAAAGCTTTTGAAAATCCATTTACAACAATTGTACGTTCTTTCATTTGGGGAAGTGACGCAATTGAGCAATGTTTACCGACATATGTAAGCTCTGCATAAATTTCATCGGAAAGAACAAGTATGTCTTTTTCAATGGCAATTTCTGCTATTTTTTCAAGATCTTCCCTGCTCATTGTTGCACCGGTAGGGTTGTTGGGATAGGAGAGAACAAGCATTTTCGTCTTTGGTGTAATTTTTTCGAGGAGTTCTTCAGGGGTGAGTCTGAATTCGTTCTCAGCCTTGGTTTCAATTGTCACGGGTACACCGCCCGCAAGTGTAACGCAGGGTTTGTAACAAACGAAAGAAGGCTCGTGAATAATAACTTCGTCACCGGGATTTAAAACTGTTCTCATTGCAAGGTCAATGGCTTCGCTTCCGCCGACGGTAACAAGAGCTTCGGATGGGATATAATCAAGGTCAAACTTTTTCACGTAGTTGCATATTTCACTTCTGAGTTCCAAAAGACCGGCATTTGAAGTATAATAGGTACGACCCTTTTCGAGAGAGTAGATGCCTTCTTCCCTTATGTGCCACGGAGTGATAAAATCCGGTTCACCGACACCAAGTGAAATGGCGTCGCTCATCTGAGCAACAATGTCAAAAAACTTACGTATTCCCGAGGGCTGCATATCTGTTACTGTCTTGTTAATAAAATTATCCGCATTAAATGTCATATCGTAATCACCTGTCTTGTATCTTTTTCTTCTTCTACAAAAGTAAAACCTTCGTATTTATATTTTTTCAAAATAAAATGTGTGCTTGTTGCCACCACAGAGTCCATTGTTGCGAGCCTGCTTGAAACAAAATGTGCAACCTTTTGCATGGTATCATGTTCAATTGTCACGAGAAGGTCATACGTTCCTGCTACGAGGTAAAGTGACTGGACTTCCTGAAATTTGTATATTTTTTCTGCTATTTTATCAAAGCCCTCTCCGCGTTGCGGTGTTACCTTGAGTTCAATCAGCGCTGTTACAACATCTTTACTTGTTTTTTCCCAATTGATGATGGTTTTCTTTCCGAGAATAACACCATTATCTCTCATATCATCGAGCCTTCCTGCTACTTCATCTACCGTGGAATCTGTCATAATGGCAAGCTGTTCAAGAGAAAGATCGCCGTTGTTTTCCATTATGGTTAATAATTTTTCGTCCATTTTTACCCTCCTGAGTATGTTGTATGATGCGATTTTCAAAAAATCATATCTATTATACATCATTTTTTTATTAAAAACAATATTTTATTAATTATTTTATTGTTAAAATAATTATAAACAGCAAAAGAACCACTGACTGCCAGCGGTTCCTTAAATTTGATATGTATGAAATTATTCTTCGATTTCAGCCTGGTTGTACGCTTCAATAACTGCTTTTTCAATCATTGATCTGGTTTCAAAATTGATGGGATGAGCAACATCTTTAAATGTTCCGTCCTTCAATCTCTTGTTGGGCATCGCAACAAAAACCTTATCTTCATTTTCAATAACCTTGATGTCGTGAATTGCAAAACAATCATCGATTGTGATAGATGCAATAGCCTTCATCTTGTTTTCTGTGGCGATTTTCTTGATTTTGATACCAGTTATCTCCATAAGGGATACCTCTTTTCTGTTTGTCATTTTAAATAATTATATTAAAGATTGGTTATTTTGTCAATTGTTTTGATAGTATGAACAATAATTTTGTCAGAAACAAACAATAAGAAAATACTTCTTTTGTTTATTTCGACAGTGTTTAGTCTATTGTTAATAGACTTTGACATGAGGTATCTTTTTTAAAAAAACACTTGATTGTTTTGAAAGATTTGTATATAATATATGATATATAATAATGCCGGAAAGGAATGAATGATATGAACAGTGTAAAAAAGCATAAAATATCAGACAATATAAATCTTTATATTATAGATGACACAAAATATAAAACGGTTTATTTTTCGACCCATCTTTACCGAACATTGAAAAGAGAGGAAACAACACTCAATTCTTTGCTTTCAAAAGTGTTAAAATGCGGAACACAGAAGTATCAGTCCATGAATGCCCTTAATATATATGCAGAGGAGCTTTATGGATGTATATATGATGTCGGAGTTTCCAAAAAAGCCAATTTGCAATCAATCGTATCCTCTGTCAATGTGTTAAGCGACAAATATACCGGGGAAAGCTGCGAGACAAAAGCTCTTGAACTGATGCTTGACCTTTTGTTTAAGCCCTATGTTAAGGAAGAGTCGTTTTGCAGGGAGTTTGTTGATAATCAAAAGGACAATCTTCGTGATGATATAGACAGTCTCATAAATGATAAACGTTCATATGCAAATGTCAGATGTATTGAGGAAATGTGCAAAGGTGAAGCTAATTCCGTTGTTGAAATAGGATATAAGGAAGATATTGACAGCATAGATGAAAAGCTGCTTTATTCTCATTATAAAAATATAATATTAAACAGTCCGATTGATATTTTTGTTGTTGGTGATATTGATGAGAACCTTATTTTGAAAAGCATTAAAGCTTATTTGTATGAATTTAGCTTTGATATTAAACCTGTTTTAATCGAATACACCGGAAAGGATGTTCGGGAGATAAATTATGTTGAAGATAATTTAAATGTAAATCAGGGCAAACTTGCGATGGGACTCAGAACAGGAATAAACATAGAAAATCCTTTGTATTATGCGCTGCTTGTGGGCAACAGTATTCTCGGATCCGGTGCTCATTCCAAGCTTTTCAATAATGTACGTGAAAAACTAAGTCTTTGCTATTATGCATATTCAAGGCTTGATAAATATAATTCACTTATGCTTATAGGAAGCGGCATTGAATTTGATAACTACCAAAAAACAAGAGATGCTATATGTGAAGAAATAGAAAATGTAAAATCAGGCAATTTTACCGATGATGAGCTTGAGGTTGCAAAAGAGTATATCATCAGTAGCTATCGTTCCTACGAAGACACCCCTGCACTTTTGGTTGATTACTACATTTCCCTCACATATACACCATCGCTAAAAACACTTTCACAAGCTTCCGAGTGTGTGCGCTCGGTAACAAAAGATGACGTTTTAAAGGCTTTTGAAAATGTGAGACTTGACACTGTTTATTTTCTCAACGGCAAGGAGGAACAGGCATGAATTTTATAAAAAAACACATCGAATCTCTTGGCGAAACGCTTTACAGTGCTGTTCATTCAACGGGACTGAGGATTTTTGTTATTCCCAAAAAGGGATTTTCAAAAACATATGCTGTATACGGAACGAAATTTGGTTCCATAAACAATCACTTTGTTCCGCTTGGAAGTGATAAAGATATTACGGTTCCCGACGGTGTGGCTCATTTTCTTGAACACAAAATGTTCGAACAACCCGACGGCAGCAATGCGTTTGACCTTTTTTCAAAATACGGTGCTAACGCAAACGCCTTCACATCATTCACAAATACATGCTACCTTTTTTCATGTACAAAATATTTTGATGAATGCTTTGAGCATCTTTTGAGCTATGTAAACAAGCCGCATTTTACTGATGAAAACATTGAAAAAGAGCAGGGGATAATCGGTCAGGAAATACGCATGTACGACGATGACGGTGAATGGGTTGTTATGTTTAATATGCTTCGGGCTCTTTATGTCAACAATCCCGTCAAAATAGACATTGCCGGAACTGTGGAAAGTATTTCTCAGATAAACAAAGATGTTTTGTACAACTGTTATAACACATATTACAATCCTGCCAACATGGTTGTTGCCGTAGCAGGTGATGTTGAACCTGAAAGAATTTTTGAAATTGTTGACAAAACCATTAAAAACACCGAATACGGAAAGGTTACAAGCATCTATCCCGATGAGCCGGAGGCGGTTTGTCAAAAATATATCGAAGCAAAATCGCTTGTTGCAAAACCTTTGTTCCAGATTGGTTTTAAAGACAATAATCTTAAAACCGGCTCCGAGCTTTTAAGACGCGAAATTGCTCTCAAAATCCTTCTTCGTCTTATTGCCGGACGAAGCAGTGCATTCTTTAAAGAAAACTATGACTCCGGTCTTATTAATGATACATTTGATACAGATGTTATGACCGAACTTTCTTTCTCATGTGTTTCTTTTGGCGGTGAATGTGACAATCCGAAAGAGCTGAAGGAAAAACTCATGAGAACTCTTGATAAATTCAGAGAAATCGGTTTTGACAAAGCAGAATTTGAAAGAATCAAAAAAGCATTTTACGGCTCCTTTGTAAGAACATTTAACAATGTTGAAAGTATCGGTAATCTTATCTGCAGAAATATGCTCAGTGATGTGGATGTTATGGAATTCCCCGAAATCTATTCCACAATAACCTGCGATACAATGACAGAACTTTTGAATGAAGTTTTAACTGAAGAAAACAGTGTTCTCAGTGTTGTTTTACCTGCAGAATAAATAATTGACATAGGAAGGTGACATTATTATGAACGTTTCATTTCCCGGTCTTGGTATTGAACTTAATATTGACCGTGTAGCAATAGAGCTGTTCGGAACGTCTCTGTATTGGTACGGACTTATTATAGCTTTGGGATTTATTGTTGGTATTATTGTTGCAAGTGCAGCTGCAAAGAAACTCGGTGAAAACTCTGACCTTGTTCTGGATATAGCTCTTATTTGCGGACCGGTCGGCGTAATTTGTGCAAGGCTATATTACGTGGTTTTCAAATGGGAAAATTATGCGGGCGATATTGGTGCAATATTTGATATTCGCTCGGGCGGACTTGCCATATATGGCGGAATAATAGGAGCTGTTGCGGCTGCGGTCGTTATGAGTCGATTTAAAAAGAAAAGCACGCTTAAGATTTTTGATATAGGAGCAGTCGGACTTATAACAGGTCAGATGATTGGCAGATGGGGCAACTTTTTTAACCAGGAAGCATTCGGTTCAAACACAAATCTTCCCTGGGGAATGACAAGTCCTGCGGTGAAGGGCTATCTTGAATCCCTTAAAGCAAACGGTGTCGACATTAATCCGGATGCTCCGGTTCATCCCACTTTCTTATATGAATCGCTCTGGTGTCTCATGACCTTGATTTTATTGTTTGTTATTATAAACAAATTCCGTAAATATGACGGTCAGGTATTTTTTGCCTACGGAGCGCTCTATGGACTTGGAAGATTCTGGATTGAAGGTTTACGTACAGACAGTCTCATGATGGGACCATTCAGAGTATCTCAGCTTGTTGCATTTTTGTTTGTTGTAATTTGCGGATTTTTATATTTTTACTTTCTTAAAAAGAAAAAGAATGAGCCTGTTAATTCAGTAAATGCCGCTGTTTCCGAACCGGATGCACAAACTGATGCTGAAAAAGAATAATTTTGTTAAAATTGCTTATTGGCAAAAATCGCATTTTTGATATATAATATATTATAATTGTCAATGCGACAATATTTTAATTAAAATGAGGTGAGAAAATGGACGCAGGAGGTAGTCGATGCATTGAATATGTCGGGCGAAGTATGCATAGATGCATAGGCTATGCGTCTGCTTTCCCACTGTTTATGCATCCTTGATTGAAGATATCAAAGCTTTGAGGGTATATCAATTCTATACTCTTATGTAAGTGCGAAATCTTTGTGGCTATACTTCCTACCTAAACCCTATGGGTATATTAAAAATTAGGAGGAAAATCGAATGGATGAAAAATTGAATGAAAAAGAGCTTGCTTTTGAGCTTTTGGAAACAAAGCAGTTTTCAAAACTCAAGCTTTTGCTTGCTGAAATGAATTCGGCAGATATTGCCGAATTTTTGAGCGAACTCTCATACGAAACCCTTCTTTTGGCATTCAGAATTTTGCCAAAAGATCAGGCGGCAGATATTTTTGTTGAAATGGATTCAGACGGTCAGGAAATGCTTATACGCAGTTTCTCCGACAATGAACTTAAAGCCGTTATGGATGACCTTTTCGTTGATGATGCAGTAGATATACTCGAAGAGATGCCTGCAAATGTCGTAAAAAGAATTCTTCGTTTCACCGATCCCGAAATGAGACGCTGGATAAATGAAATTTTAAAGTATCCCGAAGACAGTGCCGGAAGCATTATGACGGTTGAATATGTCCGCTTAAAAAAGAACATGACTGTTGATGATGCCATAAAACATATCAGAAACACAGGCCCCGACAAAGAGACCATCTACACTTGCTATGTTACCGATTTGAATAACAAACTTATCGGCATGGTTTCGGCAAAGGACTTGCTTCTTTCAAAGCCGGGGGATATCATCGAAGATATTATGGAAACAAATGTAATATATTTCCATACACTTGAAGACAAAGAAAATGTAGCAAATGCTTTTGATAAATACGGCTTCATGGCAATTCCCGTTGTTGATGATGAAACAAGACTTCTCGGTATTGTTACCTTTGATGATGCTATTGAGGTATTGCAGGATGAAGCAACCGAAGATATCGAAAAAATGGCGGCTATCATTCCATCTGAAAAAACATACCTTAAAACAGGTGTTTTTGAAACCTGGAAACAGCGTATTCCGTGGCTACTTTTGCTAATGGTATCAGCCGCATTCACCGGGAAAATCATAAGCTCCTTTGAGGGGGCTTTGGCAAGCTGTGTAATTCTCACGGCATTTATTCCCATGCTTATGGATACCGCAGGAAATTCCGGCGGTCAGACATCTGTTACGATAATCAGAAGTCTTTCCCTGGGTGACATTGAAATGAAGGATATTTTCCGCATTATGTGGAAAGAATTTCGTGTAGCTCTTGTTTGCGGAATAACCTTAGGCATTGTAAATTTCGCTAAAATGATGATTTTTGATTCATCAGCTATAGCTTCCGACGGTCAAAGTGCTGTTCTTGTTTCGCTTGTCGTAAGCGTGACCCTTGTGGTGACAATTGTGTTTGCTAAAATTGTTGCTTCAATTTTGCCTATTGGTGCAAAGAAAATCGGTTTTGACCCGGCTGTTATGGCAAGTCCTTTTATCACAACAATTGTAGATGCTCTTGCACTTCTTGTTTATTTTAACATTGCAAAAGCTTTTCTGGGTATATAATTTAAAAGGCAATTTTCTTTTTGGAGGATTGCCTTTTTGATTTTAGTCTAAGGATAAATTTAGAAAATGAGGTAATGAAGTGTTTAACAGAAAAACCCGAAAATTTGAAGGGATGCTCATGTGCACCGATCTTGACGGCACACTACTGAAAAATGACAAATCAATTTCCCGTGAAAATCTCGATGCTGTTGATTATTTCAAACAAAACGGAGGCTTGTTCACCTTTGTAACAGGACGTATGCCGTTTTTTGTTTCGGATATATATAACATCGTAAAACCAAATGCACCCATTGTTTGTGTAAACGGCGGCGGAATATATGATTATGACCGCAATGATTATCTGTGGAAAGAGGTTATGCCTGCATCTGTTACGGAGCTTGTGGAATATGCCGACAAAAACATAGATGGCATGGGGATTCAGGTTAACACCTTTGATAAAATATATTATTGCAAAAATAATGATGCCATGGAAACTTTTCGCCTGGTAACCAATACTCCAAATCTCGTGTGCAGTTATAATGATGTATCTGAACCTATTGCGAAAATTGTTTTTGGAGATACAGACATTAAAAAAATGGATAAACTGCGAACGCTTCTTGCAAACCATCCAAGATCCGATGAATTCGATTTTATTACTTCTGAAGAAACTCTTCACGAAATTTTGCCAAAAGGTATAAGCAAAGGCAAGGGACTTACAAAGCTTGCCAAACTTCTTGGAATTGATATGTCAAAAACTATTGCTGTTGGTGATTATTATAATGATATTTCCATGATAGAATCTGTTAAATTGGGCATAGCTGTTTCAAACGCACAACCTGAGGTTAAAACGAGTGCCGATGTAATAACGGTCAGCAACGAAGAAAGCGCAATAGCAAATATTATCGATAATTTAGACAAAAATATATACACTTTGTAATTGAACGGAAATAATGAATATGCTTATTTTAAAGCGTTTATAACAATTAATTTTATACCGAAAGAAGATGATGTAATGTCAAACATTTGGCATGATATTTCCCCGAAAAGAATTAACGCAGATGATTTTATCTGTGTGATTGAGATTTCAAAAGGAACAAAGAAAAAGTATGAGCTTGACAAAGAGACGGGATACCTTTTGCTCGATCGTATTCTCTACACTTCAACTCACTATCCTGCAAATTACGGCTTCATTCCCCGAACCTACGGTGATGACAATGACCCATTGGATGTGCTTCTCCTTTGTTCTGAGACCATTGAACCCATGACACTTGTGCGTGCATATCCCATTGGTGTTATAAAAATGATTGATAACGGCAGAAATGACGAAAAGATTATCGCAATTCCCTTTAATGACCCATATTACAACATGTATAAAGATATTTCCGAGCTTCCGGGTCATGTTTTTGAGGAAATGAAGCATTTCTTCTCTGTTTACAAGAGCCTTGAACGCAAGGATACCGCCGTTGATGAAGTTATGGGGCGTGAAGAATCAATAAAAATTATTGACGGTGCAATCGATAATTACATTGAAAAGTTCTGCAAATAAATGTTTGATATAAATCCACTGTGCAAAAATGTTGTGCAGTGGATTTATTGTACATAAAAATCAAAAGTACTTACTTTGCGGACTATATTCCATTGATTTAAATTAATTTCTGTTGTATAATTATGTTAAAATATATGAAGGGGAGAAAAACATGAAAAAAATAACATCGCCATTGGCTCCTGTCAGTAAGCTTACATTGGATTTCCCTCATTTTCCAACGAGAATGCAGGCATTTATTTTTCGAAACTGGGAGTCTGTTCCCAAAGAAAGAATTGCCAAAGCTCTCAAATGCAGTGTTGAAGATGTTAAAAAACAGGCACAAAAAATGGGACTCTTACCCCAAAAAGATGTATCTGTGTGGATTGATAGGGGTTACATATCAATAATAAAAGCAAACTGGGCACTTGCTCCCTACAGTCAGCTTCTTGAACTTCTCGGTTGGGATGAAGAACGCCTCGGCATGGTTTTGAAAGATGAGGATTTTCTCAAATTCAAACTCGGTGACCACAAATTTTTGTGCGAAGAAATCACCTACAGAGAGCTTACCGCTGAAGAAGAGAAACAAACAAAAGAAATTAAAGAACTTATAACAAAGCATTTCCCCGAAAATCCAAATGCCAAAGATGAATTTGATTTCTTCTCGGGTGATGAATGCACAAAAACAAACAAAGGTAACCAAGCCTCCGGTGACATAGTTCTTGACAATAACTGGGGAATTGTTGATGAAACAGGTGACTTAGTGTGCAGTAAAATTATTGCAAGATACAAAAAAGAATTTGAAAACACGTGGAATGTTTCTCTTTGCGGAAGCCAAAAACACATAATCTTCAGATTGTTTGATGACAAAAAAGACGAAGAATATCACGAGATAGAAATAACCGAAACATCAATTGTTATAACCGGTGCCGATTCTGCGGCAATTCTTCGAGCACTTGTTTATCTTTCGGATGTGGCAAATGCAAAGGGATGCTTTGGATTTGATTTTGGCAAAATAAAACGCAGAGCAAAATTTAAAACCCGAATTATCTATTCCTTTTGTGGGCTCTATAATGATGCACTCGATTCCGACAGCACTCTCTGGTGTCCCGATTCACTTCTTGACAGTTATTCCAAATCGGGCATAAATGCCATTTGGATTCAGGGCATTCTATATCGTCTTGCACATTTTCCTTTCGATCCGTCGCTTTCAAAAGGAATGGAGCAAAGAATAGAAAAGTTAAATATCCTCATCGAACGAGCTTCGCTTTACGGCATAAAAATATTTCTCTATCTCAATGAACCAAGAGCAATGGAAGAAGCGTTTTTTAAAGCTCATCCCCAAATCATGGGTGCCAAAAGACGAACTCTTCGCTCTATGTGTTCATCTGCACCGGAGGTTGAAAAATACGTTTCCGATGCTGTGGAAAGCATTTGTAAAAGTGCAAAAAATCTTGGCGGAATTTTCATGATTTCATCATCCGAAAATCTCAACAACTGCCGTGCGTGGATGATGGACGAGCCATGTCCGAAATGTGCAAATGTCCCCATGAGCGAAATTGCCGCAAAGGTTAACAACACAATCACAAAAGCTGCTCATCGTGTCAACCCAAATCTAAAGGTGATTGCCTGGGATTGGGGCTGGAGAAGAGAAGAACTCATGGATGGAGAAGAAGTCGAAAAATTTGTTAAATCACTTGTTCCCGGTACTATCGTCATGAGTGGCAGAGAGAGAGGAATTCCGATAGAAAAAGGCGGAATAAAAGGAGAAATTGAAGACTACACTCTTTGCGAAACAGGAATTGGCGAAATGGCACGTGATGCATGGCGCTGGGCGGCGGAGTCGGGAAATGAAACTGCCGCCAAGCTTCAGATTAATAACACCTGGGAGTGTTCAACCATTCCGTATTTGCCGCTTTTCAAAACCCTTGAGCAAATTCTGTCAAATGTTGAAGCAGAAGGAGTCAGCCATCTTATGCTCAGCTGGACTCTCGGAGGAGCTCCGTCTCCAAATATTAAAGTTGCTTCCGCAAGATTTTTTGAAACGACGGGTGAAACGGCTGAAATTACAGATGTGTACACATCTCTCTTCGGGGACGATGCAAAAGAAGTCAAAATTGCAACAGACAAATTTTCCGATGCTTTCTGTGAATTTCCGTTTGCTCACCAGGGTATATACAAAGGTCCTGCAAACGGCGGTGCGGCAAATCTTTTGTATGACAACAACACCGGTCTGACAGCAACAATGACCTGTTTTGCCTACGATGATCTCGAAACCTGGCGCTGTCAATATCCCGAAGAAATTTATGAAAGTCAGTTTGAAAAAATGGCAAATATGTGGAGTGAAGGACTTGAAGCATTGAAAGATGTTAAAGATAAAGAACTCAAAGCAATGGCAGAGGCTACTTGCATTCAGCTTCAATCGGCTGCAAATCAGATTAAGTTTGTTCGTGCAAGAAACAGGGGAGACCATTCTGAGATGGCACATCTCGCCAAATGCGAAACAGAACTTGCCGTAAAGCTTCATAATCTTATGGACAGTTATCCTCAAATAGGATTTGAAGCCGCAAATCACTATTACTATACAAAATCATCACTGAAAGAAAAAATTTTGAATTGTGCTTATATAATAAAAAAATACTCTTGAAACAATCATTAAAAGAAAAACCGATGTCGGTGTTTGCTCTAAGGAGATTATATCACAGGCATCGGTTATTTATTTTTAATGATGGTGGTGACCGTGATGATGTTCCTGATTTTTAAATTCAATATGACAGTCTTTTTCACCACATTTTTCATCACTTTTTTCAAGCTCAAGTGTCACATGACATATTCCGTGTTCCGATAGCTCTTCGCGTATTTTGTTTTTTATAATTTTGGGCTCTTCGTCTGTGACAATGTGCATTGTTGCATAATGGTTTATGCCATCAATGCTTCTGATGTGTATGTGATGAACATCACATACTCCGTCAATTTCCATTATGTGATTTTTGATTTCGTTTATATCGGTATCTTTGGGAATTTTTTCAAGAAAGATATCAATAATTTCTTTGAAATTTTTTAAGGCGTTTATAAAAATGAATACTGCCACTGCAATAGAAAGAATAGGATCTATTAGCTTTATGTCCGTAAAACGCATTATAATTGCACCTATAAGTACAACTATCCATCCAAGGACGTCTTCAAGCATATGAAGATTAACAGCTTTCTGATTAATCGAATCTTTACTTCGTGTAAAAAATGCTGCCAGCGAATTAACAACCATTCCAACTACGGCAAAAACAATCATTCCGTCATAATTTATCTCACGGGGATTTATTATTCTTGTAATCGCTCCTGCAGTAACAAGAACAGAGCCTACAAGGAGAATAACAGTTGTTATTGCACCTGCGAGAACCGAATATCTGGCATAGCCGTAGGTGTATTTTTCATCGGGTTGTTTTAAACTTTTTTTCTCAAGAATGTAGGCTGTAAAAATACTAAGTGCATCACCCAAATCGTGCATGGCATCAGAAACGATTGCCACACTGCCGGTTATTATTCCGCCAAAAAATTCAAAAATCGAAAAAATCAAATTTAAAATAAAAGCAGTCAAAATATTACTTTTTGTTTTCATATGCAAAATCTCCTATTGATAAAAGTGTTTATTTATTGTAAAATTATCATATAGTAAATTTTGGTGAAAAACAACACATAAATAATACAGATTATAAGTTATTGAACAAAAAACCAAATTTGTACAGGAGTTGTGGTTGTGGACAGACGGCAAAGAAAAACAAGAGAATCCATTTTCAAAGCATTTATCGATTTGCTTTCAAAAAAGGATTATAACAAAATAACAGTGAGTGAAATCATTGATAGTGCAGACATAGGCAGGTCTACGTTTTATTCCAATTTCGAGACAAAAGACTATCTTTTAAAAGAGCTTTGCGAAGATTTGTTTTGTCACATTTTTGATTCGGAAAATAAAAATCACGCCAATCATAATCATATTTTCAGCTGTGATGCTCCGGATTCTGTTTTTCTTCATCTATTAATGCATTTGCAAAAAAATGACAATAATTTGCTTGTGCTTTTTAAGTGTTATAACAATGAAGTTTTTTTGAAATATTTTAAGGCAAATCTTACAAAACTGGTTGAAAAACATCCGGATATGTTTAAAACAAATAAAATCAAAAATTTACCCGAATCTTTTCGGGTTAATCACATTGTTTCAACCTTTGCAGAAACTGTTAAGTGGTGGATTGACAACGGTACAAAGGAGTCACCTGAAAAAATTTCGGAATACTTTTTCAGTATTGTTTAACTAAAGCTAAGGAAGGAGGAATAATTATGACGACTGAAATTATTGATTTTCATACTCATCCTTTTTATGATAATGAATCAAATATCTGTGCGCATAAAGAGTATTGCAATATGAGTATAAACGATACGACAGATGTTTTCAAAAAATTAAATGTCACAAAAATATGCGGTTCGGTAGTATCTTTAAGAGATGAACCAAATAGAAATAACTGGGATGAAATAAAAAAGAATAACAATAAAGCACTTTTACTGAAAGAAATATATGGTGATTTTTATATTCCGGGATTTCACATTCACCCGTCATATCCTGAAGAATCTATTGCAGAAATTAATCGTATGGATAAACTCGGAATTAAGCTTATCGGTGAACTTGTTCCATATCTTGACGGTTGGAATGATTATTCATCATATGAATTTTCCTTTTTGCTTGACGAGGCTGCAAAACATAATATGATTGTTAGTTTTCATACCGAAGACAATGACCAAGTTGATGAAATGGTAAAGAACCACAAAGATGTTATATTTGTTGCAGCTCATCCCGGAGAATATACAGATTTTATGCGACATGTGGAAAGAATGAAATTGAGTGAAAATTATTATCTTGATCTTTCGGGCTACGGCATATTCAGATATGGTATGCTTCGTCACGCCATAGACAGTTTCGGGGCGGAACGTATTTTGTTCGGATCAGATTATCCCACTTGCAATCCCGGAATGTATGTTGGCGGAGTATTGTTTGATAAACTTATCAAAGATTCGGAAAAAGAGAAGATTTTCTCTCTCAATGCAAAAAGATTACTTGGATTATGATCTAAAATAATTTTTAAACGGAGGGTTATAAATATGCTCGATTTTACTTACTATGCACCCACGAAGGTGCACTTTGGAAAAGATAAACACAAAGAAGTCGGAAACATTGTTTCGTCCTACGGTTTTAAAACCGTTATGATTCAATACGGAAAGTTCAGCATCAAAAACAGCGGTCTCTATGATGAAATTGTTGCATCTCTCACTGAACACAATATTAAAATTATCGATATGGGTGGGGTAGAACCAAACCCCAAAATCTCATTTGTGAGAAAAGCAATTGAGGTTGCAAGAACTGAAAATGTAGATTTAATTCTTGCGGTTGGCGGTGGCAGTGTGCTTGATTCATCAAAATACACAGCCTCCGGTGCATTGTATGATGGTGATGTGTGGGATTTTCCGCAAAGAAAAGCCGCGCCACAAAAAGCAATTCCTGTTGGCGCAGTTCTCACAATATCTGCTGCCGGCAGTGAAATGAGTTCTTCTGCGGTTATTTCCAATGAAGAGCTCAACATGAAAAGGGGATATAACAGCGACTTCAACCGATGTCTTTTTGCTATTTGCAATCCTGAACTCACATTTTCTGTTGACAAATATCAAACGGCTTGCGGCATTGTTGACATCATGGCTCACACCATGGAGCGTTATTTCACGGTTTGTCCCGACACTCTTCTTACTGACAGAATCTGTGAAGGTCTTTTAAAATCTGTTGTTGAGGCGGGCAGTGTTGCAATGGATAATCCCAATGACTATGATGCACGTGCAACACTTATGTGGGCGTCAAGTCTTTCTCACAACGACCTCACCGGTTGCGGAAGAGAAAACGCCCTTTGTGTTCATCAGCTTGAGCATGCATTAAGCGGTGAATTTGATTTTATTGCTCACGGTGCAGGACTTGCAGTTTTGTTCCCTGCGTGGGCAAGATATGTATATAAGGCAAATCCCGGGCGTTTTGCTCAGTTTGCTCGAAATGTATGGGATGTTACAGAGGCTGATGACGAAGTTGCCGCACTAAAAGGTATTGAGAAAATGGAAGAGTATTTTTCATCCATAAATATGCCTTTGAGACTTCGCGACTTTAACATTGATTCATCTTCAACCTCTCGTCTTGCAGAGCTTTGTACATTCGGAAAACAGAGAAGCGTAAAAAGCTATATTGAGCTTGATTATGATAGAATCAAAGAGATTTTCGATCTTTGCTACTAAAACAATGGGGATGTAAAGAATTTTGTGTGAATTTCTTTACATCCCCATTTTTGTTTGACAAAAAATTTTTAGTGTGTTAGTATTTAATATATGGAGGCGATGGCATGAAGATATTTACAGAATCTGAAATTTTTATCGAAGGCAGTGATAATATACGTGTAAGCCGTAAGGTCAACCTTAAGAAGGAGGAACCTTTGCACAAGCACGAATTCATTGAAATGACATACTATCTTGACGGCGGTGCAATTCACACCATCAACGGTCATCAATTTAAAGTGGAAAAGGGCGACCTTCTTATGCTCGGACCCCACCACGAACACTCTCATGTTCCGGTAGATTTTGTTTCATACATTCACATTTTTGTAAAAACCGAATTTATGAGAAGCTATATACTTGATGCCAATCACACCCTGGAGCTTTTTTTCCTTTCTTCACTGTTTGGCGAATTGGGCGAGCCCGAAATGGCTTCACCGGTAATCAAATTCCGCGGAAGTGAAATGCTTCAGATTAAAAGACTCTACTCCGAAATGTCTTCGGAATATCTTGCAAAGCCTCCTGCATATGAAACAGTTCTTGAATGCAGTTTAAAGCTCATACTCACAAAGATTTTCAGAAAAATCCGTGTTGCCGATGATAAAAAATGGATTCGTGAAATCGGCAAAATGACCCCCAATATCATTGAATATATCAACGATAATTATTCCGAAAAGGTAACCGTTTCGGAGTTTGCAAAGAAAAGCTTCTACACACCGTCCTATTTCAGCCGTCTTTTTAAGGCATACAACGGTAAAAGCATTAAGGATTACATAACCGAAAAAAGAATGCAGGATGTTATAACTCTCCTTTGCACAACCGATCTTCCCATCGACCGGATTGCGGCGGATATCGGCTATTCCAACAAGAATCAGTTTTATAAAATTTTCAAAAAATACACAGGTCAGACACCTGCACAATTCAGAAAAAGTCAAAAATGATACAATTTGTTTTTGGTTTTTGATACAGACTTAAAACTTAATATGTGATAGAATTAGATTATACTGATAAATTATATCGGGAAAAGGAGGATAAACGATGACAGATATAATCAATTCTATTATACCAAAGCTTAAAACCGTAAAAGAAAACGGTCAGTTTGTGACACTCGGCAAGCTTTCCAAAGCTGATTTTTCCTTGAAATATGAAAGAGGCACAGAGCTTTTTGAGTCGGCGGTAAACCGTCTTAAAAAAGCTTTTGAAGATTATTCAATAAGCACGTTCAAAAACGATGGATATGAGATTGTTCTTAAAATCTCACCCGAAGACCCACGTTTTGAAGAAAAGGGCAAAAAAGAAGGCTACATTATTGACATTGGCAAGGATAATGCCGAAATTATCGGCTTTGATGATGCCGGTGCGTTTTACGGTGCAATTACTTTCTCAAAATTATTACATCAAAAAGCAGACAATATTTTAATTCCTCAATGTTTTATTTCCGATTATCCCGAATTTGAAAAAAGAGGGCATTTTATGGAATGCCGCTACGGCAGTGATTTTATGTCACTTGATGACTGGAAGGCTGCAGTAGATTATCTTTCGGATATGAAGATAAACACCCTTACCCTGGGTGTTTACGGCTGCTGGAAAAGGCAGTATGACGGCGTTTTTGCCGAATATCAGTATATTCCCTTAAAAAAATACCCAAATCTTAACACTCCAAGAGACATTAAATACTACAGCGTAACCGACAGAAAATGGATATATAAACACGACGTCCTTCCGACTATATATGAAAAGGACTATTTTGGCGAGCTTATTTCCTATGGCAAAACCAAAAATATTGAAATTTTCCCGCTTTTCAACAGCCTCGGTCACAACACTTTAATTCCCAGACTCTTCCCCGAAATCTCTGCAATGGGAGAGGACGGGGAACACTCGAGCGTAGGCTTTTGCCTTAGCAATGAGAAAACATATGAAATTATGTTTGATATTTATGACGAAATTATTGACAGATACCTTATCCCCAACGGAATCGATTCTTTTGAAATAGGTCTTGATGAAATAGCAGATGTTCTCGGGGCAGATGTTTCCGATCTCAACAAATTTGTCAGCTTTAAGTGTCAGTGCGAGGAATGCCGTAAAACAGATTTCCCGAATATGCTCGTTGAATATATCATTCGCATTGCAAAACACATGAAGCAAAAAGGCATAAAGAACCTCTATATTTATCACGATATGCTTATGCACTACGGATTACTGAATGAAACCCTTGCAGGCCGCTTCAAAGCAGAAAATGTGTATGACATAATCGTAATTGACTGGTGGGATTACTGGACTCAAAGAGAAAGACTTTTTGGCGGAGATATTGACGGCAATGTAAACTCGCTTTTCAGAGGGATAGGAAAATGCTTTACAGGCTATTATCACTGGGCACTTCCCATGCAGTGTAACGAAAACATATACCACATTGCAAACATGGCAAAAGACAGAGACTTTGAAGGCGTAATTGCCTATAGCTCCTTTGAATACTGTTATGATTTTAACTACAGTGTTCTTGCAGATTGCCTCTGGAATTTGTCGGTTTGTGATGACAAGGATACTCTTTCAAGATACGCAAATGCAAAATTCCCCGGAATTGCAACAAAGGCGTCAAATATTATTGAAATTGCAAACGATATGATGTCTGGTGAAGAGGTTGGAGGTAATTTGTGCCCTGCATATGCAGATCTCAGCTACTATCCTTACTGTTATCTCAACAGATTTAAGGAGTATCCCCAAAGCTATCCCGCAAGAGCATACATCAAAATCAGGGACAACGAACAAAGGTATCTGCCCTACATTAAAGATATTTATTCCAAAGCAGAAGCAGTATACAAATTCTTTGATGAAAACGCTCCCTCTCATATAGGTGATATATGGAAAGACAATGCCGGTGTATATCTTGCCCTTGCCGATGAATTTCTTACCATCTACAATCTCGACAAGAGATACAAAAACAACATGTGTGACGAAAACGAGTTTTCAAAGGAGCTTTCAAGACTTATTGCTCAGCGTGAAAAAATTATGCATCACGCCGAAAAAACAAGAATACCGGCAAATGCCTACACCTATCTTCGTAATATGTCAGTGGGTCTTCAGGCAATGATAGATCTGAAAGAATATATTGATAGCGAAAAGAAAGAGAGGAGAAAGCCCGACATTGACATTTTTACATACGAAAATTATCTGAGCGATATATCATGGTTTATAAGATAAAGGGTGATAATATGGATTTTGAACGTTTAAAAAACAAAGTGTTTGAAACTTTGAATTTTTCCTGTGAGTGTAAATTTATTTATGAAAGATACAACGGATTTAAGGTATCTTTAAAAAATAATGTCGCAAAAATAGGTGCGGACACACCATTTGCGGCTTGCAGAGCTTTTTTTGAATTTGCCAAAGGCGTATCGGAGGGCAAAAGTGAATTTGTCATTGAAAAAACACAGCACTATAAATGGTGCGGTGTTATGCTGGATATGTCCCGTGAAGGACGCCTGAAAATCGATCAGATAAAAAAATATATCGATATGATTTCGTGTCTCGGTATGAATATGCTTATGCTCTACACCGAAGATTTGTATGAGATGAAAGAATATCCATACTTCGGCTACAAAAGAGGCAGATTTACAGCTGAAGAGCTCAAAAGCATAGACGATTATGCGTGGCAGCTTGGCATCGAGCTTATTCCCTGCATCCAGACTCTTGGCCATCTTGAGAATTATCTTTGCTGGGCTGAGGCATCGCATGTCAGAGATACAAGGTGGAGCATACTTCCGGGCGAAACCAAAAGCCTCGAATTTGTTGGTGATATGTTAAAAACCTGCAAAAGCATTTTCAGAAGTAAAAATATTCACATTGGTATGGATGAAGCTGTATGGGCAGGAACCGGAGCATACTTTAAAAAGCACAAAGGTGAAGCTATAGACCAGACAGGGCTTTTGTTTGACCATCTCCAAAAGGTATGTAATCTTTGCAAGGAATACGGATATAGTCCGATAATATGGAGTGATTTGTTTTTTGTCGACCCCGAATCAGGGGCAAGTTATACAAAAAACTCCGACATTCCGGAAAATTTTAAAGCTCATATTCCGGATAATGTCAGATTTATGTACTGGGAATATCACGGAAAAGACAAAGATACATACAAATCTGTTCTTGAAAGTCACAAAAAAAGCGGCAATCCTTTTGCTTTCGCAGGAAGTGGATGGAGTTATGAATGCTTTACGCCAAATACCGTATATGCTTTTAAAACAAATATTCCGGCACTTGAAGCGTGTAATGAAACCGGTTGTGAAATGATTCTAAACACGCTTTGGGGCAATGGTTGCTGTGAAACATCCTTTTTCACTTGTTTTCCGACAAATGCGCTATATGCGGAGTATATGTGGTCAGGAGACAATGCTTCGGAGGAAGAAGCTTGGACAGCAAACGAATTTCTAACCAAAGTACCCAAAGAAGTTTTTGATGCAATGGATTGTCTTCATTTTGGGATTGACGGTGACCGCAGACTTGCGCGAAAGCTGTTGAGAATTGATGTGTTTGAAACCGGCAGAGCACAGGACACCGGCTATCTTCAAGCAAATCTACCCGATGTATTTGACGGGTCTGAGCCTATGAAAACATACCTTGATGCGGCGGATAAGCTTAATGCTTATATTGCAGAAAACGGTGACTGGAATGAATATTTTTCAATAGCCGAAGCAGCACTTCGCACAGCCTCGTGCAAAGCCTATGCACACACGAATCTATATAATGCATACTGCAATAACAACAAGACAGAACTTTTGAAAATTTGTGAAGAAGTTCTTCCTCATTGCAGAAATAACTACAAAACACTTTACAAACTGTTTCATCAGCAGTGGAGAAGAGAATATGTTCCTTTCGGATGGGACTGGCACTGTCAGAGAATAGGATATCAGATTGCGTCAATAGATTATACTATTGACACATTAAAAAGTTATCTGAATGGTGAAATACCGATCATAGAAGAGCTTGAAGTTAAACCATTGAATCAAAATATTTATTACGGCTAAAAAGTACGTATAAAACATAATTTTTGTTGAGGAGTAAAAATATGGCAATTTATTATATCGACAATTTAAACGGAAGTCTTTCCGCTGATGGAAAAAGCCCCGAGAATGCGAGAAAAACGGAACAGGGGATAGAAGTTAAACCCGGAGATAAGGTTTTGTTTAAACGGGGTAGCTTCATAAGAGGTGCAATAGAAACCGTAAACGGCACAGATGATGCACCTGTTACCTACGGAGCATATGGTGAAGGCAGAAAACCCATAATTTGCGGCTCTGTTGATCTTGGTTCCCCAGACTTCTGGACGCAGGAAAAACCAAATTTATGGAAATGCACAAAAAAAGTGCCAACCGAGGCTGGAAACTTTATTTTCAACAACGGAAAGGAATGCGGCACATTAAGATGGAGTGTCGAAGAGCTTTGCTCCCAAGGTGATTTTTTTGATTCACGCTTCGGAATAACCCATCCGTCGGCAGGTGAAGGTTATTGCACATTCAAAGATCTTGATGCAGAGCAAAATCTTTATCTTTATTCCGAAAAAAATCCCGGTGAATATTATTCGCAAATTGAATGTGCAATTTTCGGAAGGGGCTATCTTGCCAAATGTGAAAGCAATATCATTTTTGAAAATTTAAGTTTTCAGAACTGCGGTGTCCACGGAATATGCGGCAGCGGCATAAATGTTACAATCAAAAATTGCGATTTTACCTTTATCGGCGGTGCAGTAATTCTTCGTGATGAAAAAATCCGTTTCGGTAACGCTGTTGAATTCTGGAATATCTGCGATAATTGCCGTGTTGAAAATTCTTATTTTTACAACATCTACGATTCCGCAATAACCCATCAGGGTAAGGTTGGCTGTCAGCCTGCCAGAAACTCAAAATTTGACAACAACTTCATTGCAAATTGCGGTATGGCGGCATATGAATGCAGAGATTTTATCCCTATAGACACAACATTTAACAACAACACCTGCCTCAATGCCGGTGAAGGTTTTTCAAAGCTTGGCCAAGTGATGCCCCGGGCATCTCAGATTTATCCTCTCCCCATGGGTCATCACGTGTTTATCTGGCGTGTCAACAAGCCCACCGAAGGCGGAAGACTTGAAATAAAAGGCAACAAATTCATAAATGCTCCCTACGGTGCGGCTATTTTTTCAATGGCAACCGAAGATGCCACAGAGCAGATGGAAATAGACGACAACACATATTTCAGTGAAAATACCGAGCTTTGCAATTATTTTTACGGCAACTTTTTTGCCGATTTCGAAACCTACCGGGAATTCATGAAAATGGATCTTAACGGTAAAAGCTATGAGGCATATTACAAGGAGGTATAACCAATGAAAGCAAAAATCTTAGACACAAAAATAATTTGTGAAAACAAGCATAGCGCTCACAATTATTTTGGCTGGCCAACCGTTGCAAAGCTTCGTGATGGCAAAATTATGGTTGGTGCATCAGGATTCAGAGTACGTCATGTTTGCCCCTACGGTAAGGCTGTTGTTTGCACAAGCTACGATGATGGCGAAACATGGACACCTCCCACGGTGGTTATAGATACCTTGATTGATGACCGTGATGTGGGCATTACGCCCTTTGGAGAAAGCTCAGTAATGGTTATGAGCCTTAGTGACAGCATGGAATATATTAATGAATTTTACGGTGCAATAAAAGACGAGAGTCATCCGAGATTCGATAGATTTGGCAAATTCAAAGACTATTCACTTGCATATGCTGAGTTTGTGAAAGATAAAGAAAACGTAAATGAATTTCTTGGTTCAAATTTCAGAGTAAGTCACGACAATGGTCTCACCTTTGGACCCATTCACAATGTACCGCCAATGATTCCTCACGGTCCCTGCGTTCTTCCTGATGGCAGAATTTTTGCAATGGGTAACACAAGAGGGGATGGCATTCACTATGACAGATTTTTGTCTTCCTACATTATAAATCCCGATACGGGCGAATGCGAGCTTGTGAGCAAAATCTATTCCGATGATTTTATTACAGAAGATGTAATTGCTTGCGAACCCTACACAATTGTAACAAAATCGGGCAAAATGATTGTTCATATCAGAGTTGAAAACAGTGATATGTCAATAAAAACCACATATCAGTGCGAAAGCTATGATCTTGGGAAAACCTTCACCAAGCCACACAAGCTTTTTGACGATGACACAGGTGCAACCCCCACACATATTCTTCAGCATTCAAGCGGAGCACTTATTGCAGTTCATGCTTGGAGAAAAGAAAGCGGTATAGATGCAATGGTCAGCACCGATGATGGCGAAACCTGGGAAAAAGGTCTTGAAATTTATCGTAATGAAGAGCTTTTAGATTGGAGCTATCCTTCATCCTGCGAGCTTTCTGACGGTTCAATCCTCACAGTTTTCTATGCCGATCCCGAAGGCGAACCAAACTCAAAGGCTTGCTCTGTAATGGCAGTCAAATGGAGACTTGAGAAATAAAAATTGCAGATTTTATAAAATAAGCATTTACGGCAAAAATGAGTTTGCCGATTGCAAATAAACAAATTTTAAGGAGGAAAAAAAGATGGTAAAAAAATGTTTGGCTATGATGTTGTCAATAGCAATGTGCTTTGCTCTCATCACTGTACCCGGTTTTGGGGCTGAGGCAGAAGATGGAGCAGTAGCTTCAATTGTTATTGATGAAATCAAGTACAGAGAAGGTAACGAAAATATTTATACACTTGAGACCGGCGACATAAAGAGCGAAGTTTTTGTTACAAACGAAAGCAATGAGGCTAAAGATGTTATTGTTGCAGCTGCAGTATATGATGACGGTGCACTGAGCGATGTAAGCTTTGTTACAAAGACAGTTCCCGCAAATGCAATAAGAGAAAAATTTTCTACCGATGCAGTAACTGTTGCAGATTCAACATGCACCTTTAAATCCTTTGTGTGGGAAACAAATGCTGATCCCATTTGCAAAAATTTTGAATTTGATTCAAAAAGTACAGCAAAAGAAATTGACAAATTTTCAATTGAAATTGGTGGCAACACATATGAAGGCAACATAAACAAAGATAAAAACACAATTGATGTTTATGTTCCCACCATGTACACTGTCTATCAGACCACCGCATATCTTGGTCTTGATTCAAAATATGCCGCATGGGTTGGAGGTGTAACCCCGGATACATATTCAAATGCAATTAATCAGGCAATCACCCCCGTTATTGAAGGAAAAGGAACAATTGAAGGCTTAAATGAAGCCAAAGATTTCTCTGCTCCCGTTGAATATGAAATCACTGCCGAAGACGGTTCAAAAACCACATACACGGTTAACGTTAATGCGGCAGACACAAGATTCTACGTTGGTGCAGACCACGCAAAAGCAGCTGTCGATGCAACCGGATTGATTACAACCGCATCAAACTCCAACTGCATCGGTCAGGGTGCACACATTATTTGGTATCCTTCAGCACCTACAGGCGGATACACCGGCGCACTTACAACCGGCGATACAACCACCTGGACTCTTACAAAAACCGATGCATCCGTAAACACTGATATTGTTGCATATGCACCTATATCGGTAAAATATTTCGGATTTTTGCAGACAAATGTTGTTGACGTAACAATGAAGCTTGATGACCTTTCCGAGGGCAATGGCTTTGCAATGTCATACTTTAGCACAGACCAGGATACTTCCAGAAATGCTAACCTTATTTTCAAAAAAGGTGAGCAGGACGGTACAGCTGACCTTTACTGGAGCCGCAGAGGAAAAGCGAACCCCGTTAAAATTGAAGAAGCCGCTCCCTTTACCCTTGGTGAGCTTCATGACATTAAGGTTATCCGTGTTATGAATCCCAAACCTCTTCCAAACGGTTACTATCAGGGTACTGTTGAGCTTTACATTGACGACGAATTTGTAACCTCTTTCACCGATTATAACTACAACTCCTTCAATGGTGGCGAAAAATCGACAGTAGGATCAAATGTTACAGAAGCATCAAGAAATCATAACGGTTCATATAACTTTGTTATGATGGGCTCCGTTACAAACGATACAGTAGAAAACGGCGGTACAACCTACAAGCTTGACATTGCAAAGGTTGATTGTCACTCTGTTCGTTATGGTGACGATGTTATATCCGGCGAGCTTTCCGACTTTAGCCTCACCGTGGATGGCGTGAAATATAACGCTCTTTGCAAAGATGGAGTATACACCTTCACAGTTCCTGAAGACGTTGACCTCACAGGCGTTACACCTTCTGTCAAAGCACGCTCGGAATATGCAACGGTTGTTGTTAACGGTTCACTTGACGATGAAACAGGCATGACTGTTTCAACCTCAAACCCCCTTATGTCCTGGGCAGGTGTTGCAAGTCAGACCTACACGGTTAAAGTGAACAGAATGACTCACCTTGTTGATGCAGACTTTACTACCACCCTCACTGAAGATACCAACATTCAGGATGCTGCTCCCGAGGGCTTCAATTTTGTGACCAACGACACAGCCTTTGCATCAATTGCTCAAGATCCTGCAAATTCCGGCAACACAGTTCTTAAAATTACAAAACCTGCAAACAGAAACTGGAAGTACTTCCTTATGACTCCTGCAGAAAATCCGATAAACAGAACAAACGGATTTGAAGTATCCTACAAAATGTATGTGGAATCAACCTCTGCAACATCAGATGGTCCTGTTCTTCATATGTACACACAGGGTAGTTCACTTCAGGCACCTTGTGTTGACCTTGGAGCATTCAAGAATAATCCTTTAACATATTATTTTAACCATCGCTGTGCAAAAGACACTGTATATCTCACTCCCGATGCCGAAAGCAAATCTTCACCGAGTGCATACACTGTATTCAAATCGCCTGACAGCACAGAAGTTCTTTATGGTGACAGCGGTGAATGGATTGATATTACATATTCATTCAATTACTCAACAGACACTGCAAGCTATCCCAACGGTTATTACATGGATATATATGTAAACGGTATCCTCAGAAGCACAGTTACCGAGCCTCTTCGTCTTGCCGATGCACACCTTGGTGCGGCAAGCGAGCTTCACGGCGATATTACAAATCCATTTATGATTTGTCGTGCTGACAGCTCAAGAACCGGTACTATATACATTGACGATGTAACTGTATATTATAATCCTGCTGAGTGAAAATGAATTTTAAATGAATTGGGTTTATCCGGGGTTGAAGATGAAATAATCGACTCAGCGAGAGGCTCCACTGCCTAAGGCAATGTCGTCAACTTAATGACAAATTTGAGTTTGTCGCTGAGTTTAACACAAGGGCGAAAGGCTCCCTTGTGTAAAGGGAGCTGTCACGAAGTGACTGAGGGATTGTTAAATGATAAACTCTCAATCAAGTACAAATACTGCAATTGAGGCAGTTTGTTACAATCCCTCCACCGCTTACGCG
>JAFQBA010000028.1 GCA_017416845.1 Clostridia bacterium | reverse complement strand
GTCTGTATCCCGGATTTGTTACCGGTGAGGATGCAGGAGGCCTGTATCCCGGATTTGTTACCGGTGAGGATGCAGGAGGTCTGTATCCCGGATTTGTTACCGGTGAGGATGCGGGAGGTCTGTATCCCGGATTTGTTACCGGTGAGGATGCAGGAGGCCTGTATCCCGGATTTGTTACCGGTGAGGATGCAGGAGGTCTGTATCCCGGATTTGTTACCGGCGAGGATGAAGCCGAACCATAGTCATATGAACTGTGACCACCATATCCATAAGGAGAATCCGGCGACACAGGTTTAAACTTGGGCATAGTTTTTTTAGGTGGCGCTTCCCCTGTAACCGCATTACCTCCACATACAGGGCACAATGTAATATTTTCATCTATTCGTGAACTGCAACATTTGCAAAATCTCATCTTCAACACCTCCGACTATTTTTTATTATATCAATATTATTCGATTTTTTCAACTGCTTTTTACGTATTTGATTAAATATATACAAGAAATCGATCATAATATCAAAGGAAAAATACAAGTATATTATTTATATTAACAACGAAAGCCGCAAAGGTAATCATGTTTATCCCTTGCGGCTTAAGCTATATTCTCATAAATTAAAGAAAAACATTATTCTGCTGCAGATTCTGCTGCTGAATCAACTTCTTCTTCAATTCTCTGAACAGACTGAAGGTACCAATTTCCTTCAACCTTGTAAAGAACCATTTCCAAAATTGCTGTTGAAGCATCATCACCAAATGTAACATTAGCTGTAACTGTAACAGCATTTGTCAGTTCGGTATGTTTTTGTTTATTATAAGTTGATTTAAGATAATTGATCTGCTTATCAGTAAAGAACTTTTCTTCAACAATTTCTACTGATGCGGTATAATCTTCACCAAATTCTTCAGACCAATAATCATATGTTGCAACACAATCAGATTTAACCTGGGCAATTTCATCTTCTGCCAAAGCAAGATCTTCTTCGCTGAGCATGCTATACTCAGTTATCGCAATGTATTCATCAGGATTACGATTCTGCAAGGACTGTACATAAGCTTCAACTACAGCTTTGTAGCCTGTATCAGCAGCTTTTTCCTCTTTGGAACATCCTGCAAGTACACCTATCGAAAGGATCATAACCAATGCAAGAATCATAGACAAAAGTCTGTTTTTGCTCTCGTAATGAGAAGCACTTTTCTTAAAAAATACCATTTCAAACCCTCCAAAATAAATTTATTTCGAACATTTGTAGTTCGTAAAACATATGTAAAACTACATATATGTTTTATAAAGTTATTGCAGCATTAATATCATTCGTGCCAAAAAACCTGCTGCATAAGTGACGAATCATTTTCATCCTTTTCCATTTCCATAATTCCGACCATACTCTCATCCCATTTTGCAACAACGGGACTTTCTGCCTGAACCTTAAGAGCATATTCAAGGTCTTCACATTCGTAATATCCGAAAAGATGATCTCCGGTATTCCAGATTGTGTAATTATGAACACCAGCTTCATTGAGCACTGCCGTCATTTCAGGCCATATTTCATCATGACGCTTAATATATTCGGCTTTTTTGCCCGGACAGAGCACTGCATGCCATGCAAATCTTTCCATTATCTCACCTCCGAACATCATATATATGATATTATATCATTTAAGTTAAAGTTTTTCAATAGAAAAATTGAAAATTTTGTATTATAATTTCATATTCTCTTTTCGAGCTCTTTTGAAAGCTCTTCATAGCCGGGTTTACCAAGGAGAGCAAACATATTTTTCTTGTATGCTTCAACGCCCGGTTGGTCAAAGGGATTTACACCGAGAATGTATCCGCTGATTGCACAAGCTTTTTCAAAGAAATACACAAGATTGCCGAAATAGTATGGCGAGATTTCGGGGATGTTAATTACAATGTTTGGTGCATTTCCGTCGGTGTGAGCAAGAAGTGTTCCCTGGAAAGCCTTGGTGTTTACGGTGTCTACACTCATGCCCGCAAGGAAGTTGAGACCGTCAACATTGTCATCATCAAAGGGGAATTCAAGGTCTTTTTTCGGTTTTTCCACATTGAGAACGGTTTCAAAAAGAATTCTCGAACCATCCTGAATGTACTGACCCATGGAGTGAAGATCGGTTGAAAAGCTTACCGATGCAGGGAAAATACCACGGTTGTCCTTGCCTTCGCTTTCGCCGTAGAGCTGTTTCCACCATTCGGAAAAATACACAAGGCAGGGTTCGTAGTTAACCATGAGTTCAACGGATTTGCCTTTGCGGTTCAAAATGTTTCTGAGTGCGGCATACTGATAGCAAATATTTTCTTCATAAGGATTTTGGTATTCTTCTCTTGCATCCTGCGCGCCCTTCATCATTTCATCAATATTGATGCCTGCGGCGGCAATGGGAAGAAGACCGACCGCTGTGAGAACAGAAAATCTTCCGCCAACATCATCGGGAATCACGAAGGTCTCATAGCCTTCTTTGTCGGCAAAGGTTTTGAGTGCCCCTCTTGCCTTATCGGTTGTGGCATAGATTCTTGATTTTGCTTCGTCTGCACCGTATTTTTCGATAAGCATTGCACGAAGAATGCGGAAAGCCAGTGCAGGCTCTGTGGTTGTGCCGGATTTTGAAATGACATTCACGCTGAAATCCTTGTCTTTAACAAGCTCGATAACATCGGCAAGATAGCTTGAGCTGATGGAATTTCCGGCATAAATGATTTTGGGTGTACCCTTTCCGGCATTTAAGTTATAGAAAGAATCGGTAAGCATTTCAATTGCGGCTCTTGCACCAAGGTATGATCCGCCGATACCCACAACAACCAAAACCTCGGAGTCGCCTTGAATTTTTTTTGCTGCTTTTTTTATGCGTTCAAATTCGTCTTTATCATAGTCCACAGGCAAATCAATCCATCCGAGAAAATCGTTTCCGGGACCCTTGCGGCTGTCCAAAAGAGCTGCCGCCGCATTGACAGCCGATGCCATATTTGCTGTTTCTTCGTTTGATACAAAGCCCGAAAGCTTTGAAGTGTCAAGTGTAATCATAATATTAACCTCCTGATTTATTATATATATTTTATCATATTATCCTATATTTAGCAAGATAATTTTGACAGGTGTCAGTTTTCGCTTTTGGGGTCTCTCTGCATGAGTTCGAGTACGGCTTCTTTGGGATTTTTACCCTCATACAGAACTTCATATGCCTTTTGAACGATTGGCATTTCAACTTCATATTTTTTTGCAAGGGCGTGAGCCGCCTTGCAGTTTTGCACACCCTCAACAACCATGTGAACGGTTTCAATTGCTTCGTCAAGTGTTTTGCCCTCACCAATTAAAATTCCTGCTCTGCGATTTCGGGAGTGCATGGATGTGCAGGTAACAATGAGGTCGCCTATGCCGCTTAAGCCCCAGAAGGTTTCGGCTTCGGCACCCATTTTTGTGCCGAGACGGGCAATTTCTCGAATACCTCTTGTCATAAGTGCGGCTTTGGTGTTATCTCCAAAGCCTATGCCATCTATGATGCCTGCGCAAAGAGCAATTATGTTTTTGAGTGCACCACCAAGCTCAACGCCCAAAACATCGGTGCCCGAGTATACTCTGAAGTGATCTGACATGAAAATTTTCTGAACAAATTCGGCATATCTCACATCCTTGCAGGCGACAATGTTTGTGGTGGGGATTCCTCTTGCAACCTCCTCGGCATGTGACGGACCGCTCATAACGGCAATTCTCGCCTGAGGAATTACCTCCTCTGCCACATCGGAAAGGGTTTTTAGTGTGCTTTCTTCAAGCCCTTTGGAAAGAATGACAATCACCGTGCCGTCATCAACAAAAGGTGCCATCTGCTCACAAGTGGAACGAATAACCTTTGATGGGGTTACAAGCACAATAAGGTCTTTGCCGCCAACACATGAAATGTCGGCTGTATAGCAAATATCTTTTGAAAGAGCAATTCCCGGCAAAAAAGCCTTGTTTTCAAGCTCTGTTTTAAGACAATCGCTTTCTTCCTGTTTCCATGACCACAGTGTCACACTGTGTCCTTTTTTCAAAAGATGCATTGCGGCGGCTGTGCCCCATCCTCCGGAGCCTACAACCGCTATTTTTTGTTTTGACATATTCATTTCTCCTCTTCTCCAAAATATGTATCATTAACAAAAAAATGTATTAAATTGATGTATACAAACCGTATAATTTGGCATATTCACCGTCTTTTTCCATAAGCTCTGCATGCGTTCCGCTCTCTGAAATGCCGTTTTCGGTGAGAACAATGATTTTTGTGGCATTTTTTATAGTTGTGAGACGGTGAGCAATGGTAAATGTGGTGCGATTTTTGGCAAGGCGTTCAAGAGATTTTTGAACAATGAGCTCGCTCTCATTGTCAAGGGCACTGGTCGCCTCATCCAAAATGAGAATTGGCGGATTTTTAAGAAACAGCCTTGCAATGGAAACTCTTTGCTTCTGACCGCCGGAAAGTTTTAGTCCGCGCTCGCCCACATAGGTGTCGTAGCCGTCGGGCAGTGACATGATAAAGTCGTGAGCACCTGCATTTTTTGCGGCTTCAATTATGTCCTCTTCTTTGGCATTTGGGCATCCGTAGGTTATGTTTTCTTTAACCGTGCCGCTGAAAAGATACACATCCTGCTGAACAACACCAATGTTGTTACGAAGGGATTTGAGTGTAACATCTTTAACAGATATACCATCTATTTTTATATCCCCCTCCGTGAGGTCATAGAACCTTGGTAAGAGATTGCATAGAGTTGTTTTTCCGCTGCCCGAAGGTCCCACAATTGCAATATTTTCGCCTTTTTTAACATCTATATCTATATGAGATAGAACATCATCATTTGTTCCTTCATAGGCAAAAGTGATATTTTCGAATCGGATATTTCCGGATACATTTGTCATTTCTTTGGCGTTTTCGGAATCTTTGATATCAGGTTCTTCGTTCATGATTTCATTAAAACGCTCAATGCCTGTGATACCTCTCTGGAACTGCTCGGTAAATTCAACAAGCTTTCTGATGGATGTTATGAGAGTCTGAATGTAGAGAAGATATGCCACAAGGTCAGCGGCTGTGATGTGATCTTTGATCATGAAAATTGAGCCGATCGTGATTATTGCAACATACATAACCCCGTCAAAAAATCTTGTGCAAGCCTGAAAGCGTGCCATGAACTTGTAGGAAAGTTTTTTGCGTTCGAAAAACTGTCTGTTTCCGTCTTCAAAACGTGCTTCTTCTTTTTCTTCGTTGGCAAAACTTTTTACAACTCTGATGCCAAGAAGACAGTCTTCAACCTGTGCGTTCAGCTCACCAATTTGCTCACGCTGTTTTTTGAATGCGTTTTTCATGCCTTTTCTGAAAAAGATGATGGCAATGAGCATCAGCGGTAAAAGAGCAAACATGATAAGTGTAAGAGGAACATTTATTGAACAAAGGATTACAAACGAACCGATAATCTTTATGCCGCAAATGAAAAGTTCCTCGGGGCAGTGATGAGCAAACTCGGTGATATCGAAAAGGTCATTAGATATCCTCGACATTATCTGCCCTACTTTTGCGTTGTCATAATAGTTGTATGAAAGCTTCATGAGATGTGAGAACATATCACGTCTCATGTCGGTTTCAATTCTTGCACCCATAACATGTCCCGTGTTTGCCATATAATAATTGGCAAAGGTGTCCACAAGACGAAGGAACAAATAAAGTGCGCCCATTTTGAGCACCGTTGAAACAAGCAGTGACGATTCACCAAGTTGTGCGGCATTTGTGATGTAGCGCACAATCATGGGAAGCACAAGCTCGCACACGGTTGTAAGGCAGGCACACAAAAGGTCTAAAATAATTATACCCACATAGGGCTTGTAATATTTTGTAAATGAAAAAAGACTTCCGTATTTTTTATTGTTTTTCATATTTGTTCACCAGATCCAAAATTTTTCTATTGTATTATATTTTACCACATATTGCATCTGAGAGCAAGTAAAAAATTGACATATGATAATAATTTATGTTACAATAAATTAAAGTATAAATTGAAGTTTGTAGGGGAGTTTAGCACGAGGACGAAAGGCTCCCCTGTCTAATTTCATAAAAAGATGACACGGCGTGCCGAGGTCGTCACGCCCTACGATGTTCTTGTGTTAAACAGCTCACTAAACTCCAATTTGAACTCCTAATCCCTATTCCCTAATCACTAATCACTATGTGGACAAACCCCAATTTATTGTGAAAGGATTTTTCTGATGAACATAAACTACACCGTAAAAATTGCATCCCCCGATGATATTGAAAAATACTATGACACACGCATAAAAAACGAATCGGACAATGAATATCTGCCTCATCAAAAACAAAAGCGGCTCCATAGTGCAAAGAGCAAAACCGCAGTGTTTTTCTACGGCTACCTTGATGGTGAAATGATTTGTCAGGCATCGGCGGCAGTGTCGACCAAAGATCCGTATGTTCAAAACAAAGAGCATATTATGAGCGAAAAATGTGCATATCTTTTTAATTTTCTCACAGAGAAAAAATACAGAGGAAAGGGGTATTTTTCAAAGCTTTATTCATATATGGAAAATGCCCTCAGGGAAATGGGGTTTGAACATCTTTCACTGGGTGTTGAACCTGAAGATACCGAAAACAAAGAAAGATACAAAGCCTACGGCTTTACAGAGCTTTTGTATGAAGGATATGAAGAGTTTGACGGAATGAGAATTGATGTGGAATATTATCGCAAAAGTTTGAAATAATTTGTTGGTGATTGATATTGAATTTTACCATTTTGTGTGATATGATATGAACATAGACAGAATTTTGGAGGAAACAAAAATGAATGATATAGCAATTCAGGCAAAAAAAGCCGCAGAAGAAATTATTGAAGCGGCATTTTTGAAAAAAGGTGATATATTGGTTATCGGTTGCTCCACAAGCGAAGTGCTTGGCGACAAGCTTGGAACAAATTCAAGCCCCGACACCGCAAAAATTCTTTTTGAAAGCATCTATGAAGTAGTTTCGGAAAAAGGGATTTACCTTGCGGCACAGTGCTGTGAACACCTTAACCGTGCAATAATTATTGAAAGAGAAGCTGTTCCCTTTGCAGAGCAGGTAAATGTTGTTCCCCAACCCAAAGCAGGCGGTTCTTTTGCAACTCAAGCCTATGAGCATTTTAAAAACCCCATTGCCATTGAGGAAATTAAAGCCGATGCAGGAATAGACATCGGTCAGACGCTCATCGGAATGCATCTTAAAAAGGTGGCGGTTCCCGTGAGACTCAGCATAAAATCAATTGGCGAAGCACCTGTTACCGCCGCACGCACAAGACCCAAATTCATTGGCGGTGAAAGAGCATTTTATGACAAAACTCTTATGGGTAGTGCAAGATAAAATAGTAATCATAACCACCCGGCAACGGGTGGTTTTCTGTTTTCCACGCTTAGCGTTCTCATCTTTCTAAAGACATTAATAAAATCAGAACCCGATAGCAGTTTTTGCCGCTATCGGTTTCGTATTAGTCATCACATTCAGTTATAATATCGGTGCACTCATCGCACAACATATATTTTTTGCTTTTTACATTAAGATGTTCAAATTTGAAATTTGACAATATATATTGACTTTCATCCGGTCTGATGTTTAAATATGTATCACATTCAAAATCGCAGTTTCTTACCGTTATGTTATCAACATATGAAAGTGGCGCACATTCGCCGTCACCAAGTTCAAAAAACTGAGTCCACGGCAAGGCAGTCACAAAATTTTCAGCCTTGCCGTCAATGTCCTCCACCAAAATATACTCATATTTTTGAGGCGTATCGGGTCGGAGCTTAAACCACACAAGATTCATAGCATCCATAACCTTTGACCTTCTGAAAATAACATTACGGTTGTGAATTGACTCCGAACCGCAGGTTAAACAGCTGTGACAAAAATCATAGGTACAATCCTCAATAATCACACGCTCATTGGACCCGTTTTCGGGTCTTTTATCAGCATCTGCCCCTTTTCCGCCTTTGAGCACTATTCCATCATCGTTAACTTCAATATTGCAGTCTTTTATCAATACATCATGGCAGACGTCAATATCAATTCCGTCTGCACTTGGCGATGGAACGGGTGACCTTGGCGAGAATATGTTGCAACCAATATATTTTACATATGCACTTTTGTATATGTGATTTGTCCAGAAATGGGAATTTTTCAAGTTGAGCTGTGCCACCAAAACATTGGTACAGTTCGAAATATACACAAGACGCGGTCTTTGCTCATCTTTGTTGGTACAATCGGGATTCCATTGTCGGCGAAGCCAGAATGCTTTCCACGACCTCAGACCGTTTCCGTCAATTGTACCCCTTCCCCACATTTTAAAGCCATCAACACCGTCAACATTAATAAGTGCCGAAAAGTATTTGCAGCTCTGACCTTCAATTCTTGTATCACATACGGGATAATCAGATATATCGTCACTGCCGAGAAGCACACCGCCATCTTCGATATACAAATCAACACCCTGTTTAAAAAACAAAGCTCCGGTTAAAAAAACACCTTTGGGAACAACGATTACTCCACCGCCTGCAGACACTTTATCAATAAGAGCCTGCAGCTTTTCGGTTTGAATGCTTCCGTCATCTTTAACTCCGTAATCTGTTATGACATATTTATTTTCAAAATCATCAATATCCGGAATTGAAGCATCATAAAACCAATTGCTTATGACTGTTCCGTCAGGGAAAAATTCTTTGTTCATTAACTTTTTTTCTCCTTTTTTATGGAAATATAATTCACGCCAAACATCCTGATAAGGATAAGCGTAAAACCGATTATGTGATAGTAATACAGCCTTTCGTTGAAAAAAAGAACTCCTATCAAAACAGTTACAAAAGTTGATACACCGCCAAATGCCGCCATAGAAGAAAGTTGCATTCTTGCCAAAGCGTAATTATTCATAGACGTTGCCACTATGGTGGAAATTATTGACAGGAACACAAAACCAATCATGTTCTGCCAATTGAAATACGGATTAAAATATTCCATTATGTTTCCCATATACAAGTGACGGGCAATGTTTATGATATTAAAAACAAACATCCCCAGTATACATGCCACATATGTAATTTCCCAACAATTAAAATCATTGCGGCATTTTCTGGAAAACACCATATAAAGAGAACCCGACACAACAGCAATCAAAAGAAAAACTATTCCCGCGGCAGAATTATTTCCGTTTGAAGTATTGGTTTTTGCGGCAATATATAACACTCCCACAATCCCGACAAAAAGGAAAAGTATTTGCAAGGGAGTTGTTTTTTCTTTTAAAAACACCACTTCAAAAATACAATTCGTTATGGGAGCAAGCGACAGTATTACCGCCGTTGTGATTCCCGCGGTCATTGATATTCCCAGGGTTTCAAACATCATATAAATCACCGGTTCAAAAAGTGCCGCCAAAAGAATGCTCCCTATTCCCGCCCGGGAATTTTTCTTTACCAGGTCTGCAATTCCTACATTAATTTTAAGGATTTTGGTTTTCTTCAGGCACCACAAGACCACAAAGCTCATCAAAAACCGTAGTGCGAGTACATCAAGCACATCTGCATTTTCGGTAAGTGCACTTGTAAAAAACACCGACGATCCATATATGGCATTTTTTAAAAACGCAATAATGCAAATAAATATATTCATAGCCTCAAAGCCTTAAGCGTCAACATCAAAGTGTCGATGATTAAGACTGACTCCTTTCAAATGTTTGTTAACTGTAATTAAAATGACTTCGGAGAAAAACTTATGTCAATTTGAAGGTCTTTCACACCGACATAGCAGACCGCAAGCTTGCGATACTCCTCATTTTTGTTCTGTTTGTCATTTTGCGGTGAGGTGGAAAGGGGAACAGCGTCCATAACCGAAAACATGCCTTCACTGTTTATAACTGCCTTTACGGTTTTCCCGTTTCGGGTGAGATATGCTGTTTTACAATCGTCTGAAAGAGTGACCTCTGCTCTTGTATGCATAAACCACCATATTTCAGACTCGGCTTTGCATTTGATTTCGTCATGAATTCTCACTGTACTCCTGTTGTTTTCAAGAAAAACCTCTCTTGTTGCACTGATTACATCATCTGCATAAGCACTTGTCATATCACAAAGTGCACACGCTTCGTTGTCCTTTGAAACAAAGCGGTCGATGCGTGCAAAGGAGCTTTCAATCTGGTCGGGGTTAATGTCCGGATTTATGACAAGAGTGTTATGTCCCTCTGCTCTTTCGCGGTATTTTTCTCTTTTATAAGTGGTTGAAAGATTGTAGTCTTCGCTTCCGAGGTCACTTGCAAAGCGTTCGCCTTCCATATCAAGAACAAAAGAGCCCGTGTCAAGATGAGAATGTGCAACAGAGTTGCTTCCTGCTCTGAAGCCTACAAAAACTCCATCTCCCTTCATGGCACAAACCTCTGTGTCACGGTAATATGTATCGGGCGAAAGTGAGATTTCTTTTGTTTCAAAATCACCCTTATACCAGAGCAGTGACTTATAGTCAAACGAAAGACCGCCCTTTACCATGGAGTTGTATTGCAACGACTCAAGCTTTTTGTCACCAAGCACGTTTGCCAAAAGGAAACATGAATTATCTCCCCGAAAAGCTCTCGACGGCTCACCTGCATTTGAAAAATTAAATATCCCTCCGGGTCCTGACATATTAAACGGGAAGTAACCGGTTTTGGCGAGACCTTCAACCCTTGAAAATCCGTAGTCGGTGCCAAGAGATGTGTTGAGAGATGACAGAATGTCGGTAAAATAACCAAGCATATAGCTCCAGTAGGAAATCCCTTCAAACCATGCTCCGTCAGGTGCAAAATAAATGACAGACTTTTCGAGAAGAGGAAGTGCACAGCCAAGAATTTGCTTGGCATATTCGGGAGATTCATCTGCGAATGCAAGGGATGCCATAATTCCTCCGGCGTTGCAGATTACGTTCCAGTTGTCTGCTTTTTTAGCTTGAGCCCAGTTGTAGGTACGCTGACGGGGTCTGTCAAGATAGTCATCCAAAAGCGGCTCAAAGCCCTTTGCTTCAACTGCACCAACAAGTTTTTCAACCTTTGCTTCGTCTTTGGAAATGTAGTCATAAGCCCAGTCATAGCCCTCGGCAACGGTCACAAGAAGTACACCGGTGTCGAGAAAATGGTAGGGATTCCAATCGGGGAATTCGCAGGCAGTTTCAAGCTCCTGCCAAAGTCTTTTGGCATATTTTTCCTCGCCGGTTATTGCGTAAACAAGACCGAGAGCCTGAATTCGCGGACGCATATTGTGAGCCGGATAAAGGCGAAGCCCATCTCTTTTTTCATAAATGAGAGGAGCTTTGGTAAGAAGTGAGTCTGCCTCGGCTTTTATTGAGGCAAATCCTTCGGCGAAAGCGGGAACGGTTTTTATGCGTTCTTTCAGGCTTTCAAGTCCTTTCTTGTCAATATAGAGCCTCGGATGAGAGCCCGGTTCTGTTTTTCGGGCAAGATCCTGCAAAACCTTTTCGCCATCGGGACGGACAAAGGGCAGAGTTTCTTCTGCGGCAATTGGTGAAAGATTATCATTCCAGACAAAAAGCTTCATGTTAACATCCTCATCCATTTGAGATTTGTCCATAGAAATTTCAAGTTCATTATCTCCGGGTGAAAGAGTGCAGTCAATTTGTTTTATACCTTCAAGTCTGCTCGTGCCGGTATTGTACAGTGCGGCATATGCTCTTATGTTTTTTGTAATTCCGGAAACAACATTGAATTTTGCACTCACGGTTTTTCCGTCGGTTATGTCCGTTGGAATCCCGTCCGAAAAAAATTCTATGTCCGATAAGTATACATCATCGCAAGCTTTGAAGTCAAGCTCCCCGGTGTATATATCGCCGTATGAATTAGTAACTCCGCGATATTTAAGATTATAGTCGGTGTTCTTTTGAAGACTGCACCACACATAAATATTTTTTCCATAAACGGCAATATTCTTTTTTTCCACTTCAGCACCGTTCAGGCGGATTGATGAAACAGAAGATATTTCCGTTGGAAATGTAATCTTCAATTTTCCCGTTGCCGGTGAAATACAAACACCGTTTTCAGGATATGAGCTGACATGGGGAGTATCAATAATTTCAAAATTCCTGATGTGATAATTTGTCTCTCGGGGTGCGCCATATGAAAAAGCAATGAAATATACTCTCCACAAATCATACATCGCCTGAGAAAGATTTCCACTGTAAGTGTTTGTTGTGCCGTCTGATTCAACCTCTGCCACAATGTGACCCGTGCGAAGAAATATATTGACGGAAAAATCATACCACTTGCCCGTTTCATATGCAAATGTGTCTCCACCGGTGTTACCGATGCGGCATTTGCCCCCTGTGGAAAAATGCAAAGCGGTGATCTCCGGAGTGCTGTTGTGAGTTGACATATCTGTGCCCCTCACAGCCATAAGACGGGTTATTGAAGTGTCTTCAAACATAATTCCGAATCGGATTGTGGCAATGTCACATCCGGAAGAATTTTCAGGATAGCGAATAAGCTCAAGCATATTTTGTCCGCTTGTGGTAATCTTTATGTTTCCGTCACCTTCGTCAGTTACATATGACCCCTCGGTTGGAGTGTGATTTTGCACATACCAATTCCCAAGTCTGTCGGATACGGTTGCACAAAAGCCCACATTGCCAAAGCTTAAAATGTTTATTATAAAGACTGAAAACAAAATGATTGATAGAAGTTTGTTTTTCATCATAAATCCTTTTCGTTATTTAAATGGATATCTTTTAAATGATAGCCTTAACGACCATTAATAGTGTCGGTCGTTAAGGCTATGCGAATAAACAGAATTTATTTTGCAGGAACCAAAGGTTTCATTTCATCCCAGAGGAACGCCTTAAAGCTTGTTGCACCGTTGATATTATAAATTGATGCACTAAGCTCGTTTACACCTGCAGAAAGAGGATAATCTTTAACGTCAAGTGAAACAAGAGCGCCGTCTGAATAACCTGCGATATAAAGTGTTACCATGTCACCGTAAACAGAGTTTTCCGCTGCTTTGTGAAGGGTAACATATGCTGAAGAGCCTTCAATACGGAAATCTTTGATGCCGTCTTCAACATCACCGTTTGCCTGAAGTCTTACCACATATTCCTTGGAAAGTGGTTTTGAATTGCTTGTCAATGTGGAATCAAAGGCAATATTGATTGCTTCATTTGGTACAACAGAACTCTCGGCAGGAACAATTGTTATTGTTTTTGACGCACTATCTGTAACAACATCTGCCGCCATAACTCCGTTTACTGTAATTTCCATGGGAGTAATTGCATCAAAATTTGCACTCATGTTAAGGGTTATGGAATCGGAAAGAGCCGACACAACGTTTCCGTCTGCACCTGCAACCGAGAGAACACGGGGATTTTCATAATATGCACCGCATTTTGTATCATCAAGATATATGCTTAAAATATTATCTTCGGTTGAAGCAGCTTCGGCACAAAGATAAAACTGCGAAGCGGTAGTTTTGTTATTGTTATGATTATAATTTGTCTGATCCTGAATCTTCACACCGTCAAGCCAGATGGTGTGGGTGTGGTTTACAGTGTCTACCACAAGTTTGAGCTTGTGCCATTCATTTGCAGGCATGGTGCCTTTGTTTGCACCTACAATGCCGTCGGCAGTTATAAGCTGGTTATAACCGAAATAAATACGTTTGCCGCCCATCTGAAGACCAAAGGAAGCACCTTCGTCTCTCTTTATATAGGTATCAAGATACCAAACAGTCGGTGAACCGTAATTGAGCACAGAGAGAACACCAAGGTTTGATGCACCGGGCTTACGGTTGAATGCTATTGATCCGTTTTCTGTGCCGTCAAAGCCTGTTGCACGTGAATATGCAACATGATTTGACCATGGATAAACACCGTTTGCACCACCTGTGTTGATATCTTCATATTCAACATCTATATATGCAGCCAGATTTTTAGTGGTTTCAAATTCTACTGTGTCGGACACAAGTGAATCGCCGTTTTTAGCTTCAACTGTGAAAGTGTGATTACCCAATGTGATGTCATCCCATGCCACATCCGAAACATATGCACCGCCTGAATATGCATTATTTACTTCATTGCCGTCAAGATAGAATTTTACATCTGTGTATGTACCGGGAGCTACGGCGGAAAGCTTAACCGAAGATGCATCTTCAATTACCGCACCCATTGCAGGACTTGTAATTTCAAATGAATAATCCGCAATAAAGTTAACGGTTACATCTGCCATTGCTTTTGAATTTGCCGAAAGGTTTGTAAGGGACAATGCGTAATTTGCCTGCGCTTCAAATCCTCCCTCGGGAGTTACAACAATTGAATTGTCAACGGTTTTGGCACTGCTTTGGGCAGTTTCCCCGTCCTTTTTGAGGACAACGGAGTATCCTTCATCAAAGGAATCGTCAAAATCTACCACAACTGATTGTGCCATATAATTCACAGAATTTTCGGCAACAGCATTTTTAACACCGTCTGCATCAATGTAGGAAAAACCGCTTTTTGCAGGAAGAGTTTTTATCCATTTCATATACGGATTTGCAAGCTTGATATAGTCACCAACTGCTTTGTGACCCCTCCAGTCAAATTTGAGAGAAGTTAAAGTGTCAGCGGAGGCTTTAAGTTCCTGAGTGTAGACAAGCTCGCCGTCGAGATAGTAATTGGTTACATGGTTTTCAAGGTCAACTGCAATTTCAACTCTGTAGACTTCGTTTGCATCATATTCGGTGTCTGAGAAAATTTTTCCGCCACTGAGGATAGTGTAAGTTCCCTGCAAAAGAGAGCCGGAGTTGTAGAGGCCGTCTGTTCTGAAAGTAGCCATAGGTTCATTTGTGGAAAAATCAAAACCAAAAACAGCCACACCTGAGGTTATGGGAGTGAGTGTTTCAAACACAAGCTGACGTTTTATTACGGAAGATGTTAGTTCACTCTTTTTTGTTACAGTGAGAGTGTTATCTGAAAAAGCAGAGGTGTAGTCGCTGTCGGTTACAGCGGTGATTCTGCCATCTTCAAAAACCATATATGATTTTTGAGAATAGGTTGGAACCTCGGAGGAACCGTCAAAGATTACGCGGGTGTACTCGCCTTCGCCGTCTGTGGGAACCGCGGCAAACACTACACCGGTAAACATGGACACAAGCAAAGCCAGCGTCAGGAGTAATGAGATTTTTTTCATTAAAATCATTCCTTTTCTTTAAATTTATATATAATAATTTTATATATACATATATAATGTTTGACACCACTGAGTTTGTATGTTATAATCGTGATGTTATGTAATATTCTCCACGCAAAATCTTGCGTGAATAATTTTCGAAAGAAGGGTGTCTATGCCGTTTCTCGACATATCAATCGAAAACCTGATTACAATTAAAAACCTTGTCTTCTTCGACTACCGTGAGTTCAGTGGAACTATCCCAAAAAATCACGAAAGTCACAACTTTTGGGAAATGGTTTATGTTCTTGAAGGAAAGCTTTGCGAGATTGCCGAGGATGAAAAATACATTCTCAACAAAGGAGACATTTTGTTTCATCATCCGAACAAACCCCATTCAACCGTCAGCGTCGATGACGGTGAGGTGAAGGTATGCTTCATATCATTTGTATGCAACTCCAAAGCCATGGACTTTTTCAGAAATTACAAAACAACCGTGTCCGACACTGCCATGCCCCTCTTGAATATGGTCATTCAAGAAGGAAGAAACACTTTTGAAATTATGCGTTATACCAAAAGCGCGAAGCTTGTTCAACGAGGCGATGCACCCATCGGCGGTTCTCAGATGTACAAGCTCTTTCTTGAAGCTCTGCTGATAAATATGCTGAGAGAACGCTGCAGTGAGCAATCTTCCAAGATTTTTGCCAACAAGCAAGAACTCTTTGAGCATTTGTGCAATGACATTTGTGAATATCTTGCAGAAAATGTTTACAATAACGTGACCCTTGATTCCATCTGCTCAAAATTCAACTACGGTAAAAGTCTGATTTGCGCCAAATTCAAAGAACAATACGGTGAAAGCGTGATGAATTACTACATTAGGCTCAAGATAAACGAGGCATGCCGACTGATGGAAAAGAATCATTCCATCACCTACATATCAACTGCGCTGAATTTCACCGACAGATATTACTTTTCAAAGGTTTTCAAAAAGATTGTGGGTATGTGCCCCAAAGAATATCAGGCAAACAAATTATCTCAGATACCATGATGCCGCAGAGAGCAATGGCTTACATTCTGAAAGCACAAGCTCGGGCTTATTGCCTTTTTCCAGTTCCTTTTCGATGTAATTTTTTATGTCGAGGAGGAACTGTCTTTCTATGCTGATATTTCTCAGAGTGATATATTTATTTGCTTCTATGCGCACATCCTCACAGATTGCCATGTATCTTTCAAACTGAGCAATGAGACGGTCAATTTCGCAGAGATAGTCTTTAATGTCAAGCCTGCCTTCGTTATAAGCCTTGTCTGCACGGTACATGCTTGCATAAACATCACAGTGAGCAAGATATGCCATGCCGGTGAGTTTCCAGATGTCCGCAGATTTGCTGACACAGTTTTTATCGAAAAACTCATATGCCCTGCGAGCTTTCGGGATAATGTTGTCGGTGTATGAAAGGAACTTTTCTTCCTCTTCTTTCATCATTGCATAACGCTTTGCAGGATAATTCTGAGGATATTCCGTTTTGTTGAAGTATGATGTGAAATAGAAGTTGAGATACTGATTGCAAAGATGCGAATTGTCATAATATGTTTCCATACACTCCAAAATCTCTTTAAGCACATCATAAGCACCGCCGAGTCCCGGGAATTCAAGCTCGGCATATTGTCTGAGCATTTCATACTGATTTTTAGACTCGGGAGACCATGCATTTTGGGCATACACCTTGAAATTGAAATCATAGGTATCATCATAGGCAGTGTAGGCAATCATTCCTTCAAAGCCTTTTTCTTTGGCAAGCTTTGCCATAAGCTCAACATTCTCGTTGGAATGGGAAGGCATACACCAGAAATAATAACCCGATATCGGTTTTCCTATGCTTCGGAAAAGATTGTTTATTTTTCCCGAGTTACCGTCAAAGAATCTGTCGCCGTTGTTATAGCTCCACCAGTCAATAACTATGATGTCCCAGACTTCTTCTTTCTTGAAACGCTCTACGGTTTCTTCGGTTAGCTTGTCGTGGGAGAAAAGCATATCATGATATACATAAAGATTTTTTATGCCTTTTTGCTTCATGTGCTTTGCAATGGCGATGATATATTCAATCATCAGCTCACCAAAATCTCTGCCATTGCATCCATTGCAGTGACAGTCATATCCGTTTACCTCATCAAGACCAATGGCAAAAGAATCTATGCCGTTTGGCGTAAGATAGCGGTCGATTATTTCATCATAAAGTTCAAACAAAAGCTCATATGTTTTTGGGTCGGACAAACAAAAAAGCTTGCCGGTGCGGTTGCCGTTTTCATCCACAATTGTTATTTCGGGATGCTTTGTGGGGATGAGAGTGTTGTGACCAAGAGAATTGAAAAGCGGGAAAACATGTACATTTTTTGTTTTTCCGTAGGCAATTAATTCTCCAAAATAGTCATCTTCATATATTCTTGGCAAAACCTTAATCTGCGTGTGCATTTTTTTGTCTTTTGCACTGTAATATTTGGTGCTTCGTGGAGTGGTAAGCTCAGGATGCTTTTTGAACGGAATATACTGATACTGGGAAGGTGTATTGTCATATTGAACAGACCAGCATCCGTACACCCCAACAACTACAGTGTTGATTTTCATATCGGAATATTCATCTATAATTCTTTTCCAGTGGTCAAGTGTGAGAAAATCGCTTCCCCAGCGGCACTCAACAAAGTGACCTCTTCTTTTTAAAACAGGGAAGTCGAATATTTCACACACAGGGAGACACACATCACTGCCATCGGTGTGCAAAAGCTTTGAAAAGCTCACTGCGGCATAGAATGCACCTGCATCGCCTTTGCCTACAAGGGTTGCGCCTTTTTCATCAATGGTTATAAAGTAGGCTTCATCGGTGTGTGATAACTCAAAACGACTGTTGTTTTCATCTGTTTTAAGAATAATTGCAAAGTCCGCATCGGATGAAGATTCCATGGCAAAACCCGAAAAGGCATCGGCTATTTTTTTCGCTCCGGATTTGGCACAGATGCCGTCTGCCATGTTTTCGAATCTGAAGTTGCTTTTTGAAATTTCGCCAATCTTGACAAAGCTGTCGCCTCCGCTGATTTTTGCCGGAGTTGGTATTATTGCATTTTTTAAATTGAACATTTTTCTTTCTCCGTATTTCGTTATTTATTTCTTATGAGTATAATTCCCGGGTTGTTGTATGCCGCACAAACAAGAATTTCCGAACATTCTCCGCCAGTGCTCTTGTAGTCAAGAATTGAAGCCGAGGTGATTTTTTCAAGTGAAATTTCACCGTTTCTTCCCTCGCTGACGGTTAATATATCATAAAGATCGGGTCTTAAAACCTCTCTTTGTGAATAATCAATTTCAACTCCTGCACGGTCGAGTTTTTCCTGAGTCATCCATATAACGCCGTCACCCTCGGAATATACCCTACCTCTTACGGTTCTCGCACCTTTGGTGATGCTTGCACCAACTTGTATGTTTTCTTTTACGGTGTCGGTTTCATATTCATAGAACAGCTCAATATTATTGACATTTCCTTCATTATCTGTTCCGTATTTTATTACATCACCGCAAGAAAGAGTGTGTGTTTTTTCGGTGTCAGACAAGGAAACAAGCTCATCAAGCACTTTTTTATCACTCACACAAACAGTTTCATAACCTCCGGTTGCATATGGAGCTTTGCTGTATCCGCGTATTCTCACAATCTCGTCACCGTTTTCGTTTATTGCCGCCGAAAGCGATTCCACAACGAAGAAAGGCGAATATGTGCCAATGGTGACAGTGGCTCCTCCGTATATGACAACTACCGAAGCAACGTGGGAATCTTTGTCGTCGGCATAAGCATTAATATAGTAAACATCGTCGTGCTTAAAGTTTGGTGATGTTACGGTATAATCAGAATCATCCGAAGAAGACTGAGGCGGAACATAAAACACTTTTGTTCCGGAGGAAAGTGCAACCTTTGAACCCATAATATTCTGATTGCTGTTATACATCAGAGATGTCTTATTCTTCTTATTGTCGTCATAGCCTTCAAAGAGAGTTGTGAGACTGTCATCCTCCCCCTGAACCGAAACTTCAAGAGTATCTATTGATCGAATGGCTCCGTTTACTGTGTAGTAGCGGATAAGCTCACCGGGATCTGACACGGAATTCTTTAATGAAGCTATTTTCTCATAGCCGTTGCATGCTTCACCATCATAGATGAGCTTCTCGTCTACAGAAAAAACAGAAATTGCACCACTTTGGTCAATAAGCTTTATCATGGCGGTGCTCTCAAGTCCGCCCTTGACACCGTAGGCTATAATATAACCGTATCTGTAGGCATCATCAATGGATTTGAACGCCGCAATTTTTCCATAGATGTCGAGAGGAAAGATTCCGCTTTTCCCAAGCTTTAATCCGTTTTTCTCACCGGCAAAGCTCCCCGCAATTGTGAAAGCCTTGTTGCCGATAATATATCTTCCCGACGAGTCAATCTGAGAAATGCTACCTTCAACTTCGTTATTTGAATAGTAAATTGTTGTAAGCTTTTTATCAACGCTTTGAACAACCGAAAGAACATCGTAGGCACCAAGCTGTTCTATGGTCATGTATTCACCGAAGGAATTAATGATGGAATAGCTGTCAAGCTCGGAAAGAGAAAGCTTTTTGGCTGAATACATATCATATATCACTTGGGTGTTTAAATCCACCTTTTTGACAACAAAGTTATCACTTACCGTTATGGAGATGCAATCCGCAATTTTGTCATCATCCGAAAAAATGATTTCCACATCGCCATCCTTAGAAAGAAGAGACGAAAGATTGGAAACACATGGTGGCTTGCCGTTATAGATGAAGTCGGTTTCTGCCGAGGTTGAAACTCTCACCTCTTTACCGTTTTCATAATATGTAATCTCATCGAATGAGAAAGACTCAATATCCTCAAATAACAGTTTTACTTTGCGTGACTCATACTCTGCATCGCAAAGTGCCACAATCTTATCTTGGGAATCTACATATGCATTTACCATGCATCCGAAATATTCCCCATAGCTTTTGTCCCCTACTGTTTTCATAACAGTATCTTCCAGAAGAATTTCGCCATCCGAGAGGGCATCGCCGTCTATCATCATTTTGCCCCCTGCGCCTCTTACCTGACCTTTGATAACATCAATGTCATGAAATTCTTTTAAAAAGGATGCATCATCACTTGTGGTCATGATTACAGATGAATCCGAGATGCTTTCGATTTTATACACCTTTGTGTGAAGCATATTATAGACAAGCTTCATAATTGTCCCGGAACGAAGCTTACTTCCGATAGCTATGCCGTCTGTAAGAGAGAGGGTTTGTGCCACCGCCATGTAGCCTGTGGGATATCCACCCTTAACCTTTGCAAGCTCATCATAACCAAGCATTGAAACAAACACTTTTATAACTTGTGAAAACTCCACATTTTCATCAGGTCTAAAATACCCTTGACCGTCACCATTCATATAACCGTACTTTGAAGCAAGCGCAATTGATTCCCAATATTTATTGCCGATGCTCACATCTTCAAACTTTTCAAGATCATTTGCATCCGGGCTGTATCCACCAATGCCCGAAAGGCCGCAGATAAGAGAGGCAAACTGTGCCCTGGTCATCTGTCTGTTTTCGTGATAGTCTGTTTTGAAATCTTCCGATAAAAATCCGAGATCATCGAGAAGGGTAAAGCCTGCTTTTCCCTCCGAAGCCTCTGACTCTGCAAATACCGTGCCGATGCCGCCAAGGCTTAGTGTTAAAGCAACGAAAAGTATAATTGAAATTATTTTGTTTTTCACTGTTTCACTCCGCCTTTCTGTTTAAAACTTCATATATCATTTTTGCACTTTGTGCTCTTGTGGCATTTTCAAAGGGCATGAATTTTCCGTCATATCCGTTTATTATGCCCATTGCCGAAAGAGCATCAACCGCATCTTTTGCATAATCCGAAATATCGGTGGAATCAGCAAAACCGACGGATGCGTTTTCATCTGAAACAATTCCCGAGAGTTTCATTGCACGGTAGAGCATCACCGCCATATCCTGACGGGTGATGTTCATTCCAACGCCGAATCGGTCAGATTCAACACCTTTTACAATACCAAGCCCATAGGCTGTTGACACATATGAATGAGCCCAGTGGCTTTCACTGCAGTCAACAAACTGTGAAGCGGAAGAAATGTCGTTGGAAAATAACGCAAGAACAACCATCTTGACAAACTGTTCTCTTGTTACATTGTCATTCGGGGCAAAAGTTGTATCTGTTACACCGCTTATAATGTTTTTATCTTTGAGTGCATATATGGCAGGCTTTGCCCACTGTGCATATTCAAGATCCGAAAAAGCCTCGTTTGTTGGCTGAATTGGTGGCACATCGGGAGTTACAGTCGGAGCAATATCAAACTGTGCAGTGGGTGCCGAGCCCGCAAATCCGGGTGAGCTTCCACCACCGCCCGAGCTTCCTTTAGAACTTTCAGATGAATATTTTTTCGTCGCTTTTTCCACGGCTTCAACAAGGGAATCAGTGTCAGTATAAGTCTTTTTCATGATTTCAAGACAGGCCTTCTTTTTGTCGGAAAGCTTGTAGAACTTGCTGAAATCTGCATCGAGCCATGCTTCGCTCTTTTTTAGAACTTCTTCTATCTGACCATACACGCTCACATTGTTTACCGCCGCAAGAACAGCACTGTCACCGATAGCTGCAAACATATCCTTTGAACATCCGTATTCTTTGTTGTCATATACCATCTCAGCAAGGTCTGAGTATGCCTCCGAATCAAAACCTTCGGCAAGAGAATACACAGAAACATAAAGCTTAACCGAGTCTTCACTTTCCTTTATGAGAGCTTCAATCTCATCAGAACTTTCGGCATTGTTTATACGGTTTGTCAGATGTCCGCATTTTACAGATGCTATGATTTCATCTGTGGTTTCGCACAATCTGTCCATAAGCTCAATTGCCCGTGATTTTTCTTCATCACTGTATTGCGGAAATTCGTCAAAACCCAAGGCTTCCGCATTTTCCAAAAGAAGCCCACAAAGCTCTTCACTTGTTTTGCTTTCATCAGCAAAAGCATCGATAAGCTCCTTTTCAAGATTTGGCGATATGTATATAAATTCTTTGTTAAGAAGCCTAACCTCACCGTTGCCGAGACCGATCGCAAGAGAATAGTAACCACTCTTTGCACCTACCGAGAATTTTTCAAAGGCAAATTTGCCCGTGGAGGATGCTGTGGTTTCAGAAACATTTGCAACAATGTCTTCTATGGCAAAATCAGAGCTGTTCAAAAGCTCTTCGTAGCTGTGACCGGGATTAATGAGCAAAAGAGTAAGAGTTTTGTCTGCAAGAGCCTCATCAGAACCGCTGACACTCACCATTTCACTCTCTTTGTCAAAGATAACCGAAAGTGTATCTGTAGATATATCGGGCATTTGTTTTTCCGACTCATCTCCCGAAATCAAGGCGGTTTTATTTGCCGAAAGTGATGTCATTGTTTCAAAAGAATCCCACACAAACATCTTTGCAACATAAGTGTTTCCGTCATTGGAAAACGGTGCAAAGGATGACATTGTGATTGGTTCACTATCAATGTTGCTTTGACAAAAAGAGATACCTGCCATCTTACCGCTTTGGGCATCATTTACCGTTCCGATTAACAGTGCCTGACTATAGAATGGGTCATTTGAAACCGCATCAACATCAAAGCGTACACTGTCGGCATCGGGAGTTATGAGTTTGTTTGAAAACATATAACGCTTAGGGGTTTTATAGATAATTGCTCCGTTTACGCTTTTTCCGTCGGAGCCTTTAATTCCCACAGCTTCAAGTGTATAGAATGTATCATAGTCAAGAGAATGTTTAAGCTCCAAAAGGATTGTTTTTTCATCTTCCAAAGACACATCAAAGGCATCGCAGTTTCCGTTCAAGGCAAATGATGCATCACCAAGAAGGCAAGCTTCATCCACCTCGGAGCTGAATGTAAGTCGAATCTCATTACAGTCTACTCCAATGGGACCAAAACCGGGAGTAAAGCCGTACATCCCAAACTCCGCCGGAGCATAGACAATGAAGTTGTCGGCATAAAGTATATTTTGTCCGTATGCGGCAGGCATCATAAACTCTACTGTGTGGACACTTACAATATCAGCCGGGAAAGGGTTTTCAACAACAATTTCCTGTCCGTTACCACCTATTGTGGCAGTGTATGTTTTTGAAGCATAGTCAAAAACAATTTTAAAGTGATACCACTCTCCCTGCAAAATCGGTTCTGCATATTTTGTGCCGTTAAAGTAGATGTTGCCTACTTTGTCTATCTGAATCATTCTGGTTGCATCGGTTGAACTTCCGCTTGTGTTGCGGCCTCTGACATAGACATATCCGCCACTGCCTTCGGGAACCATCATATCAAATTCGACGGTCATAAAATCTGCTGTTACCGAAAAGGATTTCAAAAGCTCCACGGTTCTTCCGCCATCACTTGCAAGCTTGAGAGCCTTGCCATAGGCAGGATTGTCAAATTCTTCAACGGTTGCCGTGCGGATGTTTGCCGAAAGATTTCTTGGTGACCAGCCTGTTGGAGCTACCGAGCCGTCTTCGGCAGGGATAAAGCTATCGAAGGTTTCTGGTAAATTTGCTTTTTCATATTTTTCCGGGCCATAGGTAAGTCCCGTCATATACACATTATCGATGTGAGCAACAGAGCTATCCTGACTTGAACGGAAAGAAACAAACTCCATACGGTAAACCCCGGAAATGTCTCTTGCACTTTCTGCCAGAAATCCTTCGCCGACTTGGGTGTTTTTGCCATCAGTTACACTGATTCTCACAAATCCGGTTTTGTAGTTATGTTCAAGAAGGAAATCATACCATTTTCCCGTTTCAAGAGAGATGCCGACCGAACTTGAACCAACAGACATTTTACCGTTTATATCAATTTTAAACATATATATGTCATCCGAGGAGCCGTCTCTTCTGATGAGTACATGTCTGTTTGCTGAAAAATCTTCAAAAAGCATTGAAAACGCAAGCAAATTACCCTTGATGTCGGCAGGAGTTTTTGAGAATGACCGTATAAGCTCATGCATGGCAGAGCTTGTTGATGACAGAATTGCCGACTTTCCATACTGTGTTTCCGAAAGCTCTCCGGTGCTTCTCGCCCCTTGGGATGCCCAAGGTGACGAAAGGGTTTTTCCGTAGGATTCAAAATCATCGAGAGCTATCATGTCGTTGCCGTTTGAGGCATCGGTTTTGTAAGCAGGCAAATCAAGCATTAAAACTGTCAACAAGAGTATAAGTAGTTTTTTTAATTTCATAGTTTGCATCTCCTCTATTTCGCTATGCCGTAAATCTTACATTCTGTAATGGAGTTCCAGTTTCCTACAGATGTATTTTTACAATCAATCATCACATAGCGCGCATCTCTTGCGATAACCTGAAAAACTTCGAGATCCGCGGTTGTGCCGCTTGTTTCGCCCTCATATACCTTTTCAAATGTTTCTCCGTCATTGGATACATGAACCTCAAAGAACTGACGGCGTGCATTTCCTTCCATAATTGCAAGTCCCACATGGGTCACCTTTCTCACCGCTCCAAAATCATAGGTGATTTGTGCTCTGTTTTCTGCTGACCAGCGAGTTTTGAGGTCGCCGTCAATAGTGTTTTCGGGAATATTCGCCGCCTGAGGAACGTCGGATGCGCCTACGCTCTTTACCGGGATTTCAATTGTGCCGTCAGGACCTTTTGAAAGAATTTTTTTGTCAAGTTTTAAAACATAATTTGTTTTTATGTTTCTGTCACTTGAACTGCGAACAGTTATAACCGCATTACCGGGAAGCTCACCCGGCATTTTCACTTCAACCTCAGCTCCGTCTTGTGCAGTTGCTTCGACTATAGGATCGGGAGCATCATGGTCAAGACGTACAACATAACCAAGGTTATCCGGATAAAAACCTTCTATGGTGTTTCCGTTCAGTTTCAGATCATCAAGATAAGGCTTTTGGGGAACTGATGAATCATCAAGCTGCCACTGATCCAGAGGAACAACCTCCGGGCGATAAAACTCGGGATTTTCAATACCGGGAACTTCAAAAGAACACGCAATTGCAAGAGTCAGATCCTTAACGTTTTTAGCGTTAAAGCAAAGCTTGCGATAGCCGGCATTACTTTTTTGACCTTCAACAACAGGCGATGTCGGCATGGGAGATGCATCCATAACAGAAAATGTTCCGTCAACATCTTCAAGCAAATAAACATACATATCTCTGTATTTACCATCAAACTTCGCCGCTTTTCCGTCATTGAGAATTGTTATGGGGCACTTGGTGTGCATAAACCAATAAATCTCAGATTCCTGATTCAAATTCATTTCATCCTGAATTATAACAAGTGAGCGATTGTTTGTAAGTTTGACACCACGTTTCATATTTTTCGCATACAACTGATAGGGACTACTGATGTCTGAAATTACAAAAGATGATGTTTCGTTTGACTCTGCTCTTTCAATCCTTGCTGTTCCGGTTTTAGCCTGACCGTAAGAGTCGTCGGGGTTTATAACAATGACGTTATGTCCCTCTGCACGATTACGGTAAACCTTGGTACTACCCTCAAATTTGGAGTCTTCTCTTCCTACTTCCACAGCAAACCGTGTACCATAGGCATCAATATTTACCTGCCCTGCATCAGCCTGACCGTGCTTAACATCAACATCTCCCGAATGGAATCCTACATATATATTGTTATCATAGTCCCATCCGTCGGTCATAATTGCAATCTCCGAACCTCGGAAATAAACATCTTTATTTAAAACAAATTCACCGTCTTGCGCCGCATTATAATCATAAAACAAAATCATTCTCACAGACCCTGAACCGTTTACACGCTGACAAGCCTTTGCCATGTGAGCGGTAAGTCCTTCATCGCCAAACAATTTTGCAAAATAAAAATAGTCTGCCGAATATTTTTCGGTATTCACAGTGTCGCTCGGGCTCGCATCGTGGATAGCAAACTGACCTGCCGCATAGGGATAATAAACCGTCTGAGAAATACCGGGTGCACGGATATAACCAAAATCTTCACCGTACACATTTAGAATTGATTCTGCAAAATCAATATAATTTGTTGTGGCAAATCCCCAGTAACTTGGACCTTCAAACCAGGCACCGTCGGGAGCATACATAAGAATTGAGCTTTTAATGCCGTCCATTCCGTAATCAAGTAGCTTTGATGCCATGTCAATTTCGTCACCAAAGGCAAGAGATGCCACAATCACCGCAGAGTTACAAATGAGCACCCAGTTGTCGGGAGAGGTGTGTGATGCTTTCACCCAATCGTATCCGCCATATTGACGGGGAGTGTCGAGAGGTGTTTCATAGTCATTCATTGCCGGCTGAAGTCCTTTTTCCACAACAGCTTCACGCATAAGCTTTTTCTGGTCATCACTCAGATAATCATAAAGCCAGTCATAGCAAGTGGCATATGCTAAAAGCATTTCGCTGGTATCCAGAAAGTGGCTCGGATTCCAGTCGGGATAGGTTGCCGCGTGTTCAATTTCTTCATAGGCACGCTTTGCATATTTTTCATCTCCTGTCATGAGATATACAAATCCAAGGTCTGTAACACGAAGCTTAATCTGATGACATCTGTCATATAATCTGATGCCATCGTAAATTTCATATTCAACCAATGGCATGTCAAGATATTTGTCAGCACTTTTGACAACATCATCATACCACCCTGCCATAAGCTCGTTTGATGCAATTTGCTCTTTAAGCTCATTAAGCTTCGTCTTGTTGAAATATAAACGGGGATGTTCGCCGCCCGGATAATTTTCTTTGAGCATTGAAATCATTTCTTCCCCGGATGGTTCGTCAAAAACAAGCTCGCCGCATATGTAACGATATACCGAAAGATCGCCTGACATATTGAAAAAATCTTCTTTGTCGGCTATAACAATGAGTCCGTTTTTGTCATAGGTAAGTTTTTTACCAAAGATTTCACACACCGCTCTCACGGGAACAAAAAGTCTGTCACCGGTAATTTCGGGTGCAACATCCAATGGCTGTTCATTGCCATTTACAAAACATTCCTTTTTATCAACCGTAAGGATAATTTTGTTGTTTTTATCAGAGATTGTCACCTCTCGTTTCAAATCGTTATAGTTTACATCAAACCCGAGAGTTTCCGAAATGAATCTCACAGGTACAAAAGCTCTTGAATCTTTAACATACACTCTGACATCGTGATTGCTCTCATCAAGATAGCCCACTTCGCCGTCTACGGCAATTTTATTGGAACCGGTGCAAAGTGCAATTGTATTTTGCATATAATCTTCGGCTTCATAGTCTCTGGCTATATCATATTGGGAAGCTACAGTCTTATTCGTCTCAACTTCATATCCCGTAAGCTCATAATTGAAAATCGGGTACGGAAGGTCATATGCTCTTATGTTGTCGAGGTAAAAAACAGATTTCTCGGGATCTGTTGAACTGCTGACATAAAAACGTACTCGCTTAACGCCATCAAAGTTCGCAGGAGACAAAGATATGTCCGAAGCCTTTTTCTTTTTATTAACATACACATCCGCTTTGTTATTTGAGAATTTATAATTAATGCAGATATGGCTGAAAGAATCTTGATTGAGTTTTGCAATAAAGGTGCCGTCTGCACGGTAAAGGCATCCGTCTTTACCTATGGATACAATTCGAACATCCTTGTCCGCATTATCCTTAAAATAAAGACGTGGAGTTTGTCCACCAAGTTTTTCCATATAATAGTCAAATTCGAAAACAATATTGTTTTTTGCTTCTGTTGCCACAAATTCATAATAAATGTCAGAATCGGTAAGAAGCTCATATTTGAGAGAGCGTCCGCTTCTGCCGTTTACGGTTGCGGCGCTGAGTTTATTGGTTTTGGGGACTGCAGTGCCCGATGTGGGCATACTGCCTTCCGGTGTAAAATCAAAACTTTCATCATAAATAAAATCAACTGTTATCTTCTTGTTGCTTTGGGCAAATGAAGCAGTGTTTAACATACCAAAAACCAAGGCAACAATACAAACAAAAGAAATTAGTTTCTTCATTATCTGACACACCTTTCTGTCATTACATTATTACAATTTCATTATAGTGTAATCACCTATTCATATCAATGTTATTTCTTCCCTTTTTAGATGTAATATTTTCCGCACATTATTGAACGGAAATTTTTTTCTAAAATCAAAAAACGAACCATATATTGGCTTTTACCGCTATATGGTTCAACAATAAAGAAAACCGACCCGCAAATCATTTTATGATTTACGGGTCGGCTAATTATATATAATTATGGCTCTATAATAAATGTTGGGGTATCCAACAAATAGAGCTCAATAAAATTAGAAAATGTAAAAAAAGAGAGCATATTTGTTCAAAATCCGTTATAATGGAATTGTCCAGAAACCAGAAACGGAGGAACAGGATATGCTCTC
>JAFQBA010000027.1 GCA_017416845.1 Clostridia bacterium | reverse complement strand
TTACTTTGCCTCGGGGACAGGAAAAAACGATTCAGAATTGTCAAATCGAATGCGAGTCGGGAAGAATTCCCGATTCGCACGTGCCCGACGCTGTACAAAGGTACTGCGAGGGTGAGATTTGGCAAGAGCAAAAAGGCATATGATAAGAGGAAAATATCTTGTAAAGATATTTTTCAACCTATTAGAAATCATTTCAAATTATGATGTGTGTTATCACTATTTTTAAAATTATTTTATTGCCTTTTTGCGGTCTGGACTTTTTTTACGTCACCGATAAACCCCAATTTAATTATTTAAACAGTGTAAAATAGTGGTGAGTTTTACAATTCCTTTTATGTTATACTTTTATCAAAAGATTAACAAATGGGGTGTTTTTATGAACGAAACTATTATAAATGTTATCCCGGGCAAATCCTGTGAAAAACCCATGAGAAACATTCTCGGTATGAACAATTCACTACGAATCCGTTCAAAAGGATTTAAAGGGCAAAAGCTATATCTTGACGAGAAAAAATATTTTGATGCATTAAACCTTAGGCATTTTCGTCATCACGATGCAGTTATAGAAAATCCCGGTTTTGTGCTTATTGACATACACAGAATTTTCCCGTTTTTTCATCTTGACGAAAACGACGAAAGAAACTACTTTTTTGCTCAGACTGACGATTATCTTTCGGAAATTGCAAACGGTGACACAGAGTATGAATATCGTCTTGGCGAAACCATTGACCATTCGGGTTATGGCAGATTAATTGATCCGCCCGATGATGTTGAAAAATGGGCAAGAGTTTGCCGAAATATCATCGGTCACTATAAAAATGGTGAAATGAATGGCTTGAAAATGAATCTCACGAGGGTTTGTGTTTGGGAAGAACCCGATGTGGAACATCTTTTCGGCAATCATCCCGATGTAGAAAAATATGCCGAAATGTTTTGTACGGTATATAAGCTATTGAAAAAAGATTTTCCTGACCTTCGCATTGGCGGACCTACAATTGCCTGGAATATGGAGTTTGCTGACGAATTTATGAGACTTTGCAAAGAAAACGGTGTAACACCCGACTATATGACACGTGATGTTTATCGTCTTACGCCCGATGAGGTTGTGGACGCGGTTTATGAAAATCGCAATCTTCTGGATAAATACTCCTTTACCGATTCAGGTGTTGTTATTAGCGAATTTCATCTTCGACCAAAAACATGGGAGTGGAGAGGCGAGGATGATTACGTTGATTTCTACACATCAAAAAGCGCCGCATATTCTGTTTCCTCCCTCATAAGGCTTATGGATATCGATTGGTTTGAAGTGGCATATTTTTACTCCTGGGCTATTGGTGTATGGGGAATAGCCGATATGCGCACCAAAGATTTTACACCGCTTCCGGTGTATTACGGACTTTTGTTTTTCCAAAAACTTGCCACCGAGTGCACCGAGCGAATCAAATCAGAATGCAGCGATGCTGACGTGACGGTTCTATCGGGTAAAACAAAAGAAGGCAAAATACGAGTTCTTATTTCCTGCTTTGATACAGAAGATAAAACGATTGAATGCAGAATTGCCGATGCAAAATCCGCCAAACTTTATTGCATTAAATCTGACTATAATCAAAGCGATGCAACAGACGGCAGAGAGATTATATATGATAATGACGGGTTTTTTAGCATTGAACATACCGGTGGATGCGGAGTGTATCTTTTTGAACTTTAAATATAGATGTTATTGTGTCCGAAACCACAAAATTGTGTAGCATAAATCCTATGGCGAACGGATAAAAAACTTGACTCTTCCAATCATTTGTTTTATAATATGCCTTGAATATGTGAGGTGAAAAATATGATTGATTGCTCAAAAAATGGTGCAACGGAACACGAAATATTTTCATGTGAATATGAAAAACATGCTCCAATTCGCTTTGGTAAGTTTTCATATGCCAACATAGCCACCTTTCCTCCAAGCCAAAAACGTATTTGTTGCGGATTTGAACTTCTGATTATTTTAGAGCACTGCACAAGCATCATGATAAATGATATTGTTTTTGTGCCAAACTGGGGAGATGTTGTCATCATAAGAGAGGGAGATACATTTCAGCCACTTCATATCTATTCACCGGACAAATATTATTACAAAATCAGTTTTTCGGCAGAATTTATACGAAAACAACATTCAAATTCACCATTTCGCGAGATTTTCACATCGGAAAATTATAGAAAATATTCTTTGATTGACACATTGAAAGAAACCAGTTATGCTCTTTTTGAGCATATCAGGAAAATTGAAAATGCTCTTGATTTGAAAGATAATACTTCACAAAGATCTGCATTTTTGAGCCTGACCGACCTTGTAAAATGTATTAGCAATGAACTTCTTTTAAAATCCGGGGTTGCATCAGACACTGTCGGCGGCGAAATTCCCGGAGCAATTCACTTTGCGCTGCAATATATCTTTGATAACTATCTTGTAATAAAAAACACATCAGAAATTGCAAAAGAAAGTCACATAAGTGTTTCGTACCTTTGCGCAATATTCAAAAAGCATATGAAATGTTCACCTGTTGATATTATCAATTCGTGCAAAATTTCTCACGCAAAGCATCTTTTGATAAATGGTCACAAAGCAACAGAGGTGTGCTATTTGTCCGGGTTTAATCACTATAATTATTTTGCCGAAACATTCAAAAAAAAAGTGGGTTTTTCTCCAACTAAGTTTTGCGAAAATTATAGACATGATTTTGGTTTTATGTCTGAAAGTAGTAATTCCGAAAGAAAGTGCAGAGGCAATTGAAAAGAGACTTTTTTCTTCCCGAATCCGTGGTCTGAAATGTTATTATCTTCTTTCGGATAAGCCCAATTGAGGACAGCGGGGGCCGTACACGAAGTGGCTTAGCGATTTTTGCGGTGCCAGTTCGTGTACGGCCCCACGACTGTACGACCAAGATCTTTCAAATTGTTGTGCCGCAATGGTTTCATGTGTTATACCATTAGCATTATTTCATCAAATCATAATGAGCCACATTCAATACAGGCTGAACCTTTATGCACGTTGCGGTGCCGGAACTCCGAGGGTAAGGTCGGTTGAAGTAAGCTTTGAATAATATGTAATCGTTAAAATTAAAATTATGGATTCATAGTAAACATCCCCCGGCAATGCCGGGGGCTTTTCAATAAACGCCCCACAGGGGCTCAGAATACAAGCAACGTCTTGAAAGACGTATTAACACGGAC
>JAFQBA010000026.1 GCA_017416845.1 Clostridia bacterium | reverse complement strand
TGTACAGCGTCGGGCACGTGCGAATCGGGAATTCTTCCCGACTCGCATTCGATTTGACAATTCTGAATCGTTTTTTCCTGTCCCCGAGGCAAAGTAAAAATTGCAAGCAATTTTCACTTTGCCGATTTGTCGTTCCTTGTGTTAAACAGCTCGATAAATTTCAATTTGAAATTATTGCAAAAAACATCAACGAGACATTTTTGTCCCGGTGATGTTTTCTTTTTATGAATCTATAATTTTAATTTTAACGATTACATATTATTCAAAGCTTACTTCAACCGACCTTACCCTCGGAGTTCCTGCACCGCAACGTGCATAAAGGTTCAGCCTGTATTGAACATACTTTGAGGTAATGCTGTTTGGTTTTAAATCTTCCCCATTCAGAGCCTCAAATGACCAATCTGAATTTTGGAGTTCTTCTTCGGTTTCTCCGAAGCGAAATTCCATTTTCACTTCGCAGGCAGGGGGAATGTCCGCATTCCAGCAAGCCTTTAACAACACACTTTTATCTTCATTAACATAAATTTCGGAATAATAATATTCGTTGTCGCTTCGATCCATTATATTGCCCACGTCTACCGTTGACATTCCGTGGGGTCCTCTGCCGGGAATGGCGATATATCTTTCGGTGTTTATTCCGTCTTCGCCACCCCAGTATATAAAGGAATCGCATACGTGATTGCCGTATTTTTTGTGGGAGGCTACCGCAAGGTCGATGTATCCGTCACCATTAAAATCGCCCGAAAGGCAACCTGTTCCCGAATTGTTGAAAATACGCATTTTGTTGTCCTGATAAAATATACCTTCTTTTGAGCCGTAATACAAAACCGAGTCCGAATCTCGGGTTCTCACGCCGTAATAGGCACAGGCATATATGTCGAGAATTCCGTCATTGTTAAAATCCTGAATTGTAAGATCGTTTATACAGTTTGCAGGAAGCTGGGTTTTTCGGTTTTCTGCAAAGCCGTTTGGTCCGCCCCAGTATATTGTAATATATGATTCCTTGATCTGAGATTTCCTAAGAGCCGTAAAGCCCCCGAGGACAAGGTCGAGATAACCGTTGCCGTTGAGGTCGGCGGCGTTGCCGGTTACTGCACCGTCGGTTGCAAGAGTCTGCATATTATCTGTCGAAAAGCCGTCGGGGCCGCCCCAGAGAATGAATGAATTTTTGCCATAAAGCTGAGGAACGAAAAGGTCAAGCCAACCGTCACCGTTAAAGTCGGCACAAAACATATTTCTCATGCCGCCAAACTGATTGATGAGTCCGTTTTCTTCGTCGGTGTATTCGGGGTCTTCGTCTTCACCGGGCCAAGTGAAGGGGTCACAAAGCTCGGGTTTCGGACCCATTATGAGCTTTTTGGGGTTTTTCATATCAAACCCGTCAGGTCCACCTTCAAAAAACAGAAGCATGCGGTTTCTTATGCCGGCAATAACAACATCAAGATAGCCCGAATGCCTGAAATCACCGATAACACAGCTGTGTCCGAGAATAGATGGAAATGCATAGTTGTTGTCCGGGTCAAATCCGTCTTTGCCTCCACGGTACACAACGCATCCCGGGTCTTCCCAAGGAGCATTTTCGGCACAGTTTACCACAAGTATGTCGGGGTAGCCCGAATCGTCAAGGTCTGCCGCAATGAGGTCAACAGCGGCACAGCCGGGAAGCTTTACCTGCCTGTCCTCGCTGAAGCCGTCGGGTCCGCCAAGGAAAAATGCCACATCCTCAAGACCTTTTGAAAGCTCGCCTTCGTGATTGACAACAACGGTTTGTCTGGTGCCATCGGTAAAGGTTTTGCCGTTTATTATAACATTGGCATCCCATGAGGGGATTTTTGCGACAATTTCATAATTACCCTTTTCATCAAAGGCAAAAATTGCACTGTCAAGCTCGTTACGGTCTCTTTCACCGCCCTGACAGGCAAAAAGAACGTTTTTACCGTCTTTTTCGTAGGGGGAAATCGATAGCGAGCGAGGGTATCTGATGGGAATACGGGTAGCTTTTTTCATGTCATAATCACAATCTCCCCACAGTACAACAATCTCTGTTTCGGTATCTCTGTCAAAGGAGAGTGCAATTGCAATGTCGGTATTTCCGTTGTTTTTCAAATCTCCCGACACAACGTGCATAACCCCACGGTAACGAAGGGAGGGAATTTTCATGAGAGCGTCATGGTCAAAGCATGTGAAGCGGTATTCTTCATGGGGTGTTCTGCCCTTTTGCCAGCTTTCGAGAATTACATCTGCTTTGTCAACACGAACGGTCATTTGCTTGCCGTTAATTTCAAGCACACTTGTCTTCCACGGCAGCCAACCGCTGGCAATTCTTCCTGCTGTGGTTGAACCCCGGACATCAATTTTCATCGAAATTCCGAAATCTGTTTTTCTTTCAGGGTTTATGCCATCCTCACCTCCCCAGTAAACGGTCTGATGACCGTCAATCTGATGCATAACATAGAGGTCATCATAGCCGTCACCGTCAAGATCCGCAACAGCAAGTGAAAGTCCCGTTATGTCAACATCTTTAAAAACCGATGCCTCAATACCCTGATTTGTCTGATAGAAAATTCTCATTTTGTCGGGAGTGAGAAAAGCAAGGGCTTTTTTTCCACTGCCGTCAAAATTACCTGCGGCAACTGCAGAAGCTCCGAAAACACGAAGCTCACTGCGGTATTTTTCGGAAAGTCCGATTTCACTTCCATAATATATTATTGCAGAAACATCGGTGTGAACTCCATCGTGCTGACAGGCAAGAACAAGATCTTCGGTTCCGTCACCGTTTAAATCGGTAAGTATGCCGTCGAAAGCGCCGTATGTGGGAAGCTTTAGGGCTTCTTCGTGCAAATTGGTGTAGACAAACACCGGCGGACGCTCGTTCATGGAATGGCTGTTGGCAAGAGGAAGGTCAAACCATCCGTCGCCATTGATATCAAAATTATGTATTCTTTGAAGAACGCCCTTTCGTGATACATATATGTTTTGGCCTCCGTTGCCAAAAGTACCTTTTTTAAAATCTTCAAAGTTGTTTTTTTGCCATATTTTGTTTGACATATTGTTCCTCCGGTAATCATGTGATGAATTGGGGTTTATCGGTGAGTTTGCATGCAAACTCACCGAATGAATAATGAATAACGAATAATGAATAATTTTGGTAAAAACGCCTATGCGTTTTCTTTATTCTGACTGACGAAATCAGTAATTTGTGCGATAAATTGAAATTTATCAGTGAGTTTAACACAAGTGCGAAAGGCTCCCTTGTGTAAAGGGAGCTGTCACGAAGTGACTGAGGGATTGTTAAATAATAAACTCTCAAACAATCACAAATACTGCAATTGAGGTAGTTTGTTACAATCCCTCCACCGCTTAAGCGGTCCCCCTCCCTTTACACAAGGGAGGCTCTCGCTCTGGTGTCAATTCCATCTTCAATCTCCCCGACAAACTCCAATTTAAATTTCTATTTCCTATTCACTAATCCCTATTCCCTATGTGAATAAGCTCTACGCTTCATAATAACTCTAAGGGGGTGCAAAAAATTCACACGAATTTTTTACATCCCCTTATATTTTAATTGTTTTTCGTTTTTGTTATATAATTATTCGTGCTGTGCAAAGCTGAGATTGTCGATGTACATTGTGAAGGGAGAGTCGTGGTCTGCTCTGAAGTTAATGCAGGGGATATTCTGAACGGGAGGTCTGTTTGTATACCCGTTGTTATAGAATCCGCCTGAATTAATAAGCTGACCGTCGAAGTAAAAGTCGGTTGTTGCAGTTTCTCCGTCAACATTATACACAATTTTTAACTTGTGATAATCTGTCCAGTCAAAGCCCTGCTTAATGTTTGCACCCTTGTCTGTTGTGCGGTTAAAAACATAGGTTCCGTTCTGCTTACGGATTCCACAACGAACCGCATGTTCAAATCCGCCAAATTCAAAGACCATCAGTGCCTGGGTTTCGGCAGGTGCTTCAAATTTCATGTCGAACTCCAGAGTGAAGCCTTTTGACGCATTTGTTCCCACATCAAAGGTGAGATAGGGTCTTGAGGTGCCGTCAGCGTGAGCACGGAGAGCATATTCTCCCCAGTATTCCTTGTCTTCTGCAATGCTGATATCCCCCGAAACTCTCATACCGTCAAGATTGGTGAAGTTGCCAAGCTCATAATCATCAAAGGTGTAGGTCTTGTTGGTGGCAAATTCAATCTTTTTGGTGGGTTCAACCGCAAGGAGCTTGTTGCGGATATCTTCGGGTGTGTATTTATCGCCAAGGAATTTAGGTTGATCAAGGAAAAGCGTGTCATATATATTACCAAAAAGTGCAACTATCATTGATGCACCTGAAAGCTCTCCCTCTTCGTGGCACAGCGCGGAAATAACATTCTGATTCATTCCCGAGCCTCTGCCCGAATAATAGGTATAAGAGCCGTCCTCGGTTTTGATAGAAAGGACTCTTTCCTTTGTTTTATCAATCATTTCGGGCAATTTAGCCATATAATAATCATAAGCAGCCCTGTACTCAGGAACATTATTTATGTTGTTTTGTGTATAAAGAATGCCTCGTAAAAGAACCCACGCATTTGTGATGTCACAAGCATGGTAGCGAGTTTCATCAGCGAGAATAACCTCAATGGTGCTTCTTATTGCCTTATCAAAATAGGGCCATGCATAGTCTCTTCCCGAAAGGCTTGGCCAGTGGCTTTCGCAAATAACGCTGGAAGCTTTTAAGCCGCCACTCATGGAATCGTTGTTTACAAGCTCAAGCCATTCGCCGGTTTCAGCATCTTTGGTCATGGGAAGACCGGTGTTAGGACTGATTTTATTAAATAAAAGTTCAATTGCAAGGTCATAGTAGTCATCGCCTGCTGCTCTTGTGCCGCCAAGGTTTGACAATAACAACGAGCATGCACCGTAGGGGTTTGTCCATCCAAGACCTTCTTCAAACCATTTTTTATAATCTTCGTGTGAGTTGAACTTGTTGTCACTAAGGTCTGCAGCCGCAGCTGTTTCGCCCCCTGCCTTATCCTGAGCAATACGTTCACCCGCTGTCGGATAAAGTGGTTTTCCGCCGGTCATTGCAAGAACCTGACCTGCTCCGCCTGAAGCATAGAGCTTTTTGGACTCACCTATATACTGTCCCCAGGGCTTTTCATACCAGTAGCCGTCTTCGTCGCTCTGGTCCTGCTGGGCAAATGCAGTGAGATTTGCAAGCATTTCGTCGGTGTAGACCTCGGACAGATTTTTGGTATCCAAAACACCGAGAGTTTCGAGCATTCTCAGACATTTTGAGGTTGATTCACGGTCGGGCAAAAATCCTTCGGTTTCCTTGGCACTCTTTTTGAAATAGAATGCAGAGGTTTCAGGGTCATAGAGACTGATTATCCATTCTAAAATGTCCTCTGACATACATTCATCAATCAAAGACCGGAGAGATGCATAAACCTCGGGAGAATAATCGGGCATAATGACTACTCTTGGTCTTTGAGTTGTGTCCCATTGAACCCTATAGCCCGAGCTTTCGGCAATGAAACGCACGGGAACCAGTGTGTGACCTGCAATTATTTTTGCAGAAACATCAAGGGTAAGTGCTTCACCGTTAACATAGGCTGTGCTATCCCCTATTGTGAGTTCGATTGCTTTGTCGGCAGATGTCGCCGTCACCTTTTGCGAAGCTTCATCCCAATCTACCGCCATTCCCATTGCTTCAAAAATTTCTCTCATGGGAACAAGGACTCTGCCGTCCTCGTTTACGGGAGGCTGTTCAAAATCGAGAAGGCTTCCGCAAAATGTAACCAGAATTTCGTTCACATCATTAAAAAGCGGCACAGGTTTTGTTAAATTGTCATTTGTATCCGGAACAGAAACGGAATTTTCTTTTACTTCTGTCATGAAAGTGATAGAAGCTTCATCACCCTGCTCTGCTGCCGCAAGGCAGGGCTGCATCACAAGTAATGCAGTCATACCAAGCGAAAGTATTAAAGAAAGGATTTTATTTTTCATATTGTTCCTCCACAAATCAGAAGGATGCTCTGAAGTTGTCTATGTAGATTGCTCTTGAGTAGCTGTAGTTTGCACCGGCAGCACAAGAAATGTAGATTCTGCCTTCGCAGCCTCTCCAGGAAGTGTTTGTCAGCGCTGTGGTGTAGGCTGCAGCAGAGCTGTCAAGCTTGTGATATACAAGTTCATTATCAAAATATACAAAAATTTCGCTGTATTCTTCGTTTACGGTTTCCACTTTGTTTCCGTTTTCGTCAATAGTTGTTTCAAAATATGGACGGGTTTCGATTTTAACGGGAATCCATCTGTCGTGAAGAGTTGTGTATCCCTCTTTGTCAAACACTCTTTTATTGCCTTCCTGCTTATCATATATAATGAGTCTGTTTCCGCCGTAACCAAAGCCGAATCTCAAGGCAGCCATTGCATATTCACCAAAGCTGAAATCATACATTACATCATATTTCAAATCGTTGCCATCGGCATCCTGATATGCATAGGTTGAGGGAACGTAGATGTCAAATTCATAGTCAACTGCAAGCATACCTCTTGATTTACGCTCGGCACTGTTCCATGCGCCAAGTGTGTTTTTAAGAAGCTCATATACGCCGAGGCTTGCTCTTGTGCCGGCAGTAAGGGTTTCTGTATTGTAGTCACCCAAGAGCTTTAACACCTGACCGTGTTCGTTTGCCGAGTCGGGGTCATCAACAACTGTTGCACAAGCTGCGGAGGCGATTGTTGAACCATCAACAGTGATGGCACCTTTTTCATAGTTTTCAAATGTGAGATTAAACTGTGTTTCCTTTTTGGGAAGGGTTTTTGAAGATGCAATTGGAGTGATGTTTGTGCCATTCCAGATAAACGCACGAACTGTGTCGGTGTCTTTAACTTCGATTGCAGGGGTTTTAACAGCAATTCCTGCATCGGCAGAAGTTACATCCTTAACTGCAACGGATGAAAGCTCACCTGCTGCGCCGTATGCGGCAACATAGAGCTTTGCCGACTCAACGCCGCCTTCAAAAACAGAAGCAGGAACAACAACGGAAGCAATGAGGTCTCCGTCTTCGTGGGTTTTGAGCTCTCTGTAGATGCCTTCGGTTTCGGTCTGAACCTCAGCCCCAAAGCCGAGAGCTGCATCTTCTGCAAAAACAGAGCCTGCAGAAAGAAGCATTGCAACTGTGAGAACTACACTTAATAATTTTTTCATTTTAAAATCTCTCCTTTAAATTTTATTTATCATAATATCCTTCCCACCAGACATCCGTAACGGGGTCTTTGTGTTCAAAGATAATAAGATTACGTGCAACACCGTAGCGGTTCCAGATAAACACAGTACGGTTGTCATCGGCATACACATCTTCGGGAGTGAATTTTCCGAGACGAACGTTGCCGGTTGCTTCGTTGAATATGTATACAAAGCTGAGACCATCTTTACCTGTTATATAGTGGGGCGGCTCGGGTGCATCTGCACTTCGTTTGCCTACATTTATGCAAAGCTTGCCGTTTGACATATACGCATCGTCAAGATACATTCCGTTTACCGTTGTCCACTCCCAGTATGCCGTAGCAAATTTATAAACATAGTAGGCTGAAGGAGCGCTGATGTATTCGGGCTTTGACATCATGTCATAGAATTTGTCGCCATAGAATGCATACTTTCCTGTTGCTTTGTCGGGATAATCAAGAGTGAACACCTTTACGATGTTTGTGATTTTTCCTGCATTGTCAACAGCAAGTCTTACAACATCACCGGGTTTGAGAGTGAGTCTGTCGGGCTCTTCGGCAAATGCCTCGGAATCGGTCTTTACAAATATGCTCTGATATTCTCCCTTATACATTCCTGTAACTTTAAAGCCTTCCATACCGTCTTCGTCAAGGGCATAACCTGTGCTTTCAACAAGCATCAGATCGGGAGAAGCGGTGGGCTGTGCGGCTTCACCTTCAACAACTATCACACCGCCGTTGAAGCCTTCGTCAACATCATAGATGTCCATTGTTTTTATGGCTTCGTCATTAACATATTTCATTTCGGGAACAAAAACCGAGAAAATCTTTTCAAGATCCGAATCGGAAAGAGTGTCCCAGGCATCCTGATTTGGAATGCTGATGCCGGTTGAGGTGCCAATAAAATATTTGTTTGAAATCATGCCGCTTTTATAGAGCATTCTGTTTGCCGCAGTGAAGCCTGCATAATATGAGAATTCAAGACTGAATTCTTCGTCATACACACCTGTTCCGCCATCTTCAAAATAACGGTTTTTCTTGGCTGTCTGAAGCTTTGTGATTTCGCCGTTTTCGTCAAGCTCAAATTTTATGAGCTGATGGTCCACTTTTCCGTTTGACTTGGTGAAAAGCGCTTTAACTTTTTCGGCATCATATTTTTTACCATCGGAATTTGTTCTTGAAGAATTTATCTTAACTTCATCGGACACCTTATAGGTGTAAAAATTGCCGTCAAGGCAATAGAGCTTGCAAAAAGCCTCGGAATCTTTGAGACCCGATGGGTTTGTCATTCCGCATTTCACAAGGTATGCATAGGAAAGTCCGTCTTCTGCCACGGTGTAGTAGCCCGATGCACGTTCGTATTTGTCAAGAAGGACCGTCATCTGTCTGCCAAGAGGTGCATTTTCGAACACGGATTTGTTCTGAGACAAAATCTCAAAGTTGTGATTTTTCATTGTGATGTATTTGTCGGACATTCCCGAAAGAGTGTCTTTAACCTTGCGGTATGAAATTTCAACCTGAATATAAGTTCCGTCTTCGCTCATGGTTACGGTGAGCACCTGATTTTTTGCAACATCTTCTATGGAAGCCTCATGACCGTCCATGATGAATTTAACTGTTTTGTCATCATCCTCGGAAAGTCTGAGGTCTTTTTGACCGTACATATCGGAAATTACTCCGTCTCTGTGGTTAACCTCATCAACAACATAGGTCACACTTTCATTCACATACACAACGTCGCACTTTTTGTCACCATCATAGTCTATGAGAGTGAGAGAACCGTTTTCGGGCTTGAAGTGGTCATCAGATGGAGCGCTTTCAAGCTTTTTGAAATTGTAGAAAATGTAGGCATCGGGGTCAACCGAAAGAGTCTGCACTTTGTCGGAATCGGGAACATAATAATGGATTTTGGTGAGAGTTGTTTCGGGCTCAATTGCATCGCCGGATATTTCATAAATTTTGCCTTCGGAATCTATTGAAACATCAAGAAGTACAGGCTTTGAACCGTCGGATTCTTTGTAGTAGGCTTTTATTTTGCAGCCAAGATAACGTGATGCATCGGTTCCGTTTTCAACGTAGAGTTCTCCGTCAATGGAAACACATCCTTCCATGCAGCCTTCACCGCCGGAGATTGTGGTGATTGGTGTTTCGGTAATCATGCCTTCAACCACCAGTATCTTCATCCACTTTGTGAGAGGATTTTCGCCTTTAACTGTTGTGTAGCTCTGAACAGGGTAGCTTTCGGGCTGAAGAATGTCAATTTCAAGACAGTTTCTAACCATCTGCATTGCCTGACCCCAGGTGAGAGGCTCTGAAGCGGCGTATGAAACTCCGTCAAGAATTCCTGTGCTTCCTGCGACAATCACATAGCCTGCAGGGTAGCCCCCTTTTGCAGTTGCATGGGGTTCATAGCCAAGAATTGAAACAAGGATTTTTGATGCTCTGTTGACATCGATGCTATCCTTGTAGCCAAGGGTTCCGTCTCCCCAACCGGAGACAATGCCCATGTTTGTGGCATTGACAACTGCCGGATAGTTTTTGTCGGTGACATTCACGTCAAGATATAACGACTTTGAAGTGTCAACAGCAATATCGCTTATTCCGGTAAGCTTCATTGCCATGCCCAAAAAATCACCAAAGGTAATTTTGCTGTTTGCATCCACATCGGCATCCACAATGCCAAATCTTTTAAGAGTTGATGCCGCATCATAGTAATCACCTGCATAATTTTCATTTGCAAATGAAGTTATGCTGCATGAAAACACCATTGCGAAACACAAACAAAGAAGTAGCACTCTTTTTTTCATCTTTTCATATTCCTTTCTGTTTTATAGTAATTTTATAACTTCATCAATCATTTTTGCACATTTGACAACTGTCGGCAGGTCATCATCGCAAAGATTGGGAAGAGGACTTCTCACACCACCCAGGGAAATGCCTTCTCTGAGATGGATGATTTTTTTCATAACCGCATAGAGATTGCCCTTGCAGCTGCACATTGCGGCAATGATGTCATTTGCCTTTGCCTGAAGAAGTGAGGCTTTTTTGATGTTGCCGCCATTGGTTTCTTCTTTAATTTTTATGTAAAGCTCGGGCATAACACCGTAGGTTCCGCCGATACCGCCAACCGCTCCCATTGAAAGTCCTGCGGCAAGCTGTTCATCGGGACCGTTGAACACCACAAAATCCTCACCGCCGATTGCCATAAAGGTTTGAATGTCCATGGTGGGCATTGAGCTGTTTTTGACACCGATAACTCTTGGGTTCTTACGCATTATTTTGAGACAATCGGGAGTAAGGGCAACACCCGCAAGCTGAGGAATGTTGTAGATAATAAAATCGGTGTTTGGAGCAGATGCCGAGATTTCATTCCAATATGCCGCTATGGCATGGTCGGGAAGATGAAAATAGATGGGAGGAATTGCCGCAATGGCATCAACGCCCATTTTTTCGGCATGAGAAGCAAGCTCACAGCTATCTTTTGTGTTGTTGCAGGCAACGTGAGCAATAACCGTGATTTTGCCCTTGGCAACTTTCATCACGTGCTCAAGCACAAGCTTTCTTTCTTCAACGCTCTGATAGATGCATTCACCCGATGAGCCACCAACATACAAGCCCTGTACACCTTTATTTATGAGATGCAAAGTAAACTGTTCGATGCTTTCGGGGTTTATGTTACCGGATTTATCATAACATGCATAAAAGGCAGGAATGATTCCGGAGTATTTTTCTTTATTCATAACGATGCTCCTTTCAGTTTATATTCTAATTTTACACAATGGCATTTTTATATACAAGTAATTTTAGGACATGTTTTATATACAGCGACAATTTTTCATCCTTTTTTACAATTAAATATTGACAAATAAATCAAAAAATGCTAATAATAAATTAGGAAGGTGATTGTTTTGAACAACAGCAAGAAAAGCGGAAAAGTGCTTGAAACAAACATATATATTGAAGATTGCATCATTACGTTTATGTGGGATGACGGTTTTTATGACTACGAACGGTCGCCTTTTGATTATAACAAAAACTATCAGATTCCCCTTCATTCTCACGAATACTATGAATTCACATACAACGGTCAAAGCCGTGAGTTTATCTTTGAAGACAAAACAGTGGTATCTGAGGAAGGTTACCTTATGATAACACCGCCCAAAAAGCTTCATGTACAGCGAATGGCAAAGAAATCGCCTTATGATAGTCCAAGTCATATCATATTGATGAACATACGCAAAAATACTAATAAAACAACCAATTCACTTTATGATACATTATACAGCGTTTTGGGGAATGGTTTTTACGAAAGGGTTCCTCAAAGGGTAGCTGAGATTATGTCTGTTCTGGACATCGACAGTCCCCGGACAATTACCAACAACCGTCTGAGGTTTTCGCTTCTGTTACACGAGCTGATGGTATTGATAATTGAATCGTCCAAAATACCGTTAACCGACGGCTTATACAGCAAATCTCTTGATACTTTTGAAAGCCGTATTTATAAAATCGATGCAATGATTAACGAAAATTATTCGGACAATCTGAGCCTTGAGCTGATTGCCGAAAAGGTCAACATTTCCGAAAGACAGCTTTCGAGAATTATTAAAAAGCACTACGGATGCACATTTAAGGAGATTCTTACAACAAAAAGAATAAACCGGGCAAAACACCTTTTGCGAAGCACAAATAAAAAAATATCCGAAATCTCAACGGAAATCGGATATAACAGCGAAAAAAGCTTTTACAGTGCCTTTATCAGCGAATGCGGATGTTCGCCGTCGGAGTATCGAAAAATGCAAAACCAGAACAGAAATTAAAAATTAACAATAACAACATAAAGATTTTAGGAGAATTAACATGCACACCGATATTATTGCAATTGACATTCACAGCCACTTAAACCACGGCTCACCATTTGACGGTGCATCAGAGCTTTGGGAAAACATTCATCTTGCAGACTACGAACATTTGAAGAAAATGTCCGACAGCGCAGAAATTGATAAAACATTTTATTCCACATATGCGTCACTATACAGCACAAGTGAGATTGAAAAAGAAAATGAATATATGCAAAATCTTTCAAACGAAAAGGAAGACGTTTATTTTTGGGCAGTTATTGACCCGCGAAATGACAAAACCTTTGAGCAGGCAAACAAAATGCTCGGGAAAAGAAAATGCGCAGGAATAAAGCTTCATCCGCCAATGCACAAATATAAACTTGAAGAATACGGAGACAAAATTTTTTCTTTTGCATCCGATCACAAAGCAATTGTGTTGATTCATCCCGAAAAGGATGCAGACTACATTCTCCCCTTTGCCGATAAATATGCAGATGTCACTTTTATCATGGCACATATGGATAAAATGGATTATAAAAGGGCATTAGAGGGCTCTTTGCACGGCAACGTCTATACCGACACTTCGGGTTCGTTGAGCTCGTTGAACAATGTGATTGAATATTATGTGAATTATTTTGGTTCGGACAAAATTCTTTTCGGCACAGACACCTATGCCGCAGGTTTTCAGAGAGGAAGAATTGAATATGCTCTGATTAATGAAGAAGATAAGAAAAAGATTCTAAGATATAACGCAGAAAAGCTGTTTTCCAAAATACTTTAAAATGTCAGCGGAGGCAAAAAAATCGTGTGATTTTTTTGCCTCCCCTAATTTTAATTTGCAAATAAATATTTTACTGTTGAAAGACAAATCATGCCTTTTTTACAATTTTTTCGGTTTTGGTACAAACAGCATCAATCCATTGACGGACGGTTTCATCATTGGGAAACGAGAGAGACGCAAGAGCATATTCCCTGCCGAGATTCTCAGCCTTCCCGCTTCCGAGCGGATGATAAGGTTCTATGTTGATTTCCAAAATATTTTTCAATTCATTGGCTATTTTTGCAATCCCTTCGAAATGCTCCTCGGTATCATTTATGGTGGGAATTATGGGACAACGAAGAATTATACTTTTGCCCATGGAATCGAGCATTTTTAAGTTTGACAAAATAAGTTCATTGTCAACTCCGGTGCATTCTTTGTGTTTTTTTGCATCGGTAAGCTTGTAATCATATAGAAAAAGGTCGGTATAGGGAGCAATTTGTCTGAAATGCTCCTCTTTTGCATAGCCGCAGGTTTCCATGGCAGTGTGAAGCCCGTTTTCTTTGAAAGCTCTCATGAGTGAAAGGGAAAATTCAAACTGTGACATGGGTTCACCGCCGGAAATTGTGACTCCGCCGTTTGATGTTTCGTAAAATGCTTTATCTTTCATAACCTCACGTGTAACTTCTTCAACACTCATTTCTTTGCCTGCAATTTCAAGCACATCATAAAAACAGGTGTCTTGGCATTTGCCGCAAAGCGTGCATTTGCTTCTGTCAAAAATATGTTTTCCGTCTTCAAAAGTATGAGCACCAAAACTGCACGCCACTGCACATTTTCCGCAGTTCTTGCACTTCGAAGAAGCATACATCATTTCTCTTTTGAATTCGTTGGATTCGGGGTTGTGACACCATATGCATCTTAAGGGACACCCCTTTAAAAAGACAGTTGTACGTATGCCCGGACCGTCATTTAATGAAAATTTTTGTATGTTAAAAACTATGCCGTTTTTCACAATAACACCTCAATTATGCTTTGTTTTATAATCATATCTGTACATTGCCAATGCAATTGAAGCCATTGTAAGCATATCCCCTATTGCCGAGCCGTAAGCAAGGCTTACAAGGTTATACACAAGCCAGAACGGCGAACCAAGAAAGGAAATGCGACGGATTATTTTTTCGTTGTTTATCCAAAAGGCTCCCGTGTGCAAAAGCACACCTGCTATGGGAAACAAACTGAAAATGTTTTCGTACAAAAGGAAGCCTGCACCAACAATTGCAAGATTTATTACCGTGACAGTGAGTTTGAGATGTTTGGCAATAAACCCGGTATCTTTCTTTTGTGCCGCAACAGATGAAACCGTTCCGAGAATATCGAGCACTGCACCTTCAAATGCTCCAAGCATTATGTATTGAATTATATAGAGACATCTTGAAATTGCATTCCAGATTATTATGCTTTTTCTTTTCTTCTGCTGATAGCTCAAAAGGAATGATGCTACCGCAAATATTCCCACAATCTGCGCTAAAATTATCATTGTTTTTTCCATTGTTAAAAGCCTTTTTATTTAATTTCATAATTGTATCATAAATCAAACTTTGTGTCAAATTAGAAGTTTTTAATTCTGCTCTCTGCTCTCGTGTCTTATTTTCGTAGATTGATGTTGTTATCCTTATAAAAGCAAAGATAAACAGTAATATTAAAAAAATTATCAGAATCTTTTTCATAGTGACATCCTTTAAATTGGGGCTTGTCGGGGTGCTTGAAGATGAAATTTGCACCAGAGCGTGAGGCGGCACTATCCACATAAATGACGGATTTTGCAAATTGGAGGACAGCGGGGGACGTACACGAAGCGGCTTAGCGATTTTTGCGGTGCCAGTTCGTGTACGTCCCCACACTGTACGACCAACATCATTCAAATTGTTGTGCCGCAATGGTTTCATGTGTTATACCATTAGCATTATTTCATCAAATCATAAGGAGCCACACGTGGGGACGGAGCTGCTTTGACACAAAATTTTTGAATTTATGTGCCAAAGGATTTCGCTTCGCTCATCTGTCAG
>JAFQBA010000025.1 GCA_017416845.1 Clostridia bacterium | reverse complement strand
GGACCTCAAACGGATGAATTTTTGAGTAGCTTTTGGTGCGAAGGACGCAGGAAGGCTACTCGCCTTTCAAGGACGACAAGCCAAAAGATACCGAAAATTCACCGTTTGAGGCGTCTTCAGTGTTGGTTGTTAAGGCTAACACCAAAGACATTATTTTCTTCAGAAACAAAAAATATTCGTGTTGACTTTTTACAGCCAATCCGATAGAATGAAAATATATGTAAAATAATGTAAGGAGTTCATATCAATGTATAACATTTTTAAAATTACATCAAACCCAACAATTGACTTTGCCGCAGAAGAACTAAAAAAATATCTCCGCATGATGATTGTGCGTTCGGGCGAAATTCCAATCAGTTTTGACCCCAATGCCAAAGACGGCTTCAGAATCGGACTTATGTCCGATTTTGGCCTTGATACATCCGATGCCGAAGATATAACCCTCGATGACATCATCTACGTTAAAACAGATGCAAACGGCGGTATCATTGCCGGTTCAAACCCCGGTGCAACCCTCATTGCCGTGTACAGATATCTGCGTTTTTGCGGATGCAGATGGCTGTTCCCCGGTATTGACGGCGAATGGATTCCCACTGTTGAAACCCTGCCCGATGTGGATTACAGAAAGCTTGCTGACCACAGATACCGCGGTCAGTGTAACGAAGGGGCAGAATTCCAGCCAAATATGATTGAAACAATCGATTTCACTCCAAAAATCGGAATGAATACATATATGCTCGAATTTGACAATCCCTACACCTACTATGCTTCATATTATAACCACGATTGCAGTGCAGTACGCCCCAAAGAGCCTGTTTCCCGTGACACGGTTATGCGCTGGAAGAGACAGTGCGAGGTTGAAATAAAAAAACGCGGTCTTCACTTCCACGATATGGGTCACGGCTGGACATCGGAGCCTTTTGGTCTCAATTCATCTGCAGGCTGGGTGGAAGACGGTGTTATAGACATTCCCGAAGAAACAAAAGAGCTTCTTGCAATGCTCGACGGCAAGAGACAGGTTCGCAGAAACATTCCTCTTCTCACAAATGTGTGTCTGTCTAATCCCAAAGCAAGAAAAATCATGGCAAACGCCATTGCCGATTATGCCGAAAAGCAGAATAATGTTGACTTTTTGCACATTTGGCTGGCAGACGGCAGCAACGGTCACTGTGAATGTGAAGAATGCAAGAAAAAAATCACTTCCGACTGGTATGTAATTCTCTTAAACGAAATTGACGATGAGCTTACCAAAAGAAATCTCGACACCCACCTTGTGTTTATTGCATATCTTGACACCTTCTGGGCGCCGCTTGAGAAAAAACTTAACAATAACAAGCGTTTCACAATGCTTTATGCACCAATCACTCGTCTCTACACCGAGACCTATGCAAAAACCCCCGACGCAAGTCAGATGGTGCCTTATGAAAGAAACAACATCAAAAAGCCCAAGGGTATGGCAGAATGCCTTGCATATCTCCACGATTGGAAGGAAAAAATGTGGACAGGCGACTGCTTTTGCTATGAATATCATTTCATGGATTTTCAATATTGGGATATCACAAATATGTTTGTTTCAAAGATTCTCCATGAGGACATTTGTGCCCTCAAAAGTCAGGGTTTAAACGGTATCATTGAAGACGGTTCCCAGAGGAGCTATTTCCCCACAGGCTTCCAGTTTTATGTGTACGGTGAAACTCTCTATGATTCCACCGTTTCATTTGACGAGCTCAAAGAAGACTATTTCAGCCACGCCTTTGGCGAAAACTGGAAAGACGTTGTTAACTATCTTGAAACCTTGAGTGACCTGATGCGTTATTCCTATTTCCACGGACTTGAATCCAAGGATGAATCAAAGGGACAGTTCTATAACCCCGACATGGCAGATAACGCCAAAAAAGCAAACAAGCTTGTTAAAGATTTTTCTGCGACAATCAAAGCAAACCTTGTGCAGCAACAGCGTGCTTCCACCATTGCATGGCAGCTGCTTGACCTTCACACCTTTGTGGCAGACAAAATGACCACCATGACACAATATCTTTGTGTCGGCGATCAGGATAATGTTGTAAAAACCCTCAGAGAAATGACAACCGAAATGTCCAAGCGTGAAGTATACTTCGAACGTTACTATGACCACTATCTATTCACACGTTCAGTCAAAAGATATTCCGGCGGAGAAGACATTGTGAACAATATTTTCGTTTGATTTTGAATATGTAACTGCAAAAGAGCAAATCCGAAAAGGGTTTGCTCTTTTTTTGTGTTTTTTGGTAATTATCAATATATACAAAATAGTGGCAGAAATGGATTTGTGGATGATTTTTGAACTCTCTAATTCAGTTTTTTCATTTCGATTAAAAAAAAGCTGTATGCTTTTCACAGAAATGGCATTTTTTTGTTGACACTAAAGCCGGATGCTGTTAAAATGATTAAAGACATGTTAAGGAAAGGAGACAAGTATGAAACCACCAAAAAGAATAGCCGCCATAAACGATTTGTCGGGAGCAAGCAGATGCTCTCTCACAACGGCACTTCCCATAATTTCATCAATGGGCATAAACTGCTGTGTTATGCCAACGGCAATCCTTTCCAATCACACAGGCTACAGCACTTATTTTTTTGAGGACTGCACTTCGCAGATGAGCGAGTTTTCTAAAAAATGGAAAGAGCTTGACTTGAAATTTGACTGTATTTATTCGGGATTTTTGGGTTCGGAGGCACAAATCGAAACCGTTGAAAAATTTGTTTCCGATTTTAAAAACGACAACACTATTATTGTTGTTGACCCGGTTATGGGTGATAACGGCGAAATCTATACCACCTACACCGAGGCTCTTTGCGACGAAATGAAACGCCTTGTTGCCATGGCAGATATTGTAACACCAAACATCACCGAAGCGTGCAGTTTAAGCGGGTGTGACTATTTTGGCGAAACCGCAGACGAAGAAAAGCTCACCGACATATGCAAACGAATCTGTGACCTTGGGGCAAAAAGCGTTGTTCTCACAGGGTGCAAAGGTAAAAAGAGCATAAGTAATTTTGTTTATGACGGAAAAAATACTTCCATGTATTCCTCGGAGCTTGTTCCCAAATATTACACGGGCACAGGTGATGTTTTTGCATCACTCATTGCAGGTCTTGTGACAAAAGGCTTTTCTGTTTTTGAAGCTACAGAGTTTGCGTCAGACTTTGTTCACAAAATTACAACCTACTCCTATGAGATTGACATGGACATAAACGAAGGCGTTGCCTATGAGGGTTTTCTTGGACTTCTTAGTGCAATCGAAGATAAAGAATAAAAGTTTTACAAATAAAAAGAGCGGCGAAAATTCATGCGAGTTTTCACTGCTCTTTTAGCTTAAGAAATAAATTGTTATTCAACAATGGTCATTGACTCTATTCTCACATCTTTAAGCGGTCTGTCACTTGCATCTGTGCCGTCGGAGAGGAAGGTGTCAACAACTTCCATTCCCTCCGTAACAAATCCGAATGCAGCATAGTCACCATCAAGGAATGATGCATCGCCATAACAAATGAAAAACTGGCTTGAAGCAGAGTCGGGATCGTCGGTTCTTGCCATGGACACAACACCTCTCTGATGGGAAAGGGGATTGTAATATCCGTTTGATTCAAATTCTCCGGGAATGGTCTCGGAAGATTCTCCCATGCCGGTTCCTTCGGGGTCACCGCCCTGTGCCATGAAGCCTTCAATCACACGATGGAACGTTAGACCGTCATAAAAGCCTTCGGACACAAGCTTCAAAAAGTTTTCGGCAGTCTGAGGTGCGATTTCGGGATAGATATTCATGGTAAAACTCTGACCATCGGTCATGGTTACATTAACGGTTTTGTATTCAAGACCGGAAAGGTCATCAAGTGATGTGAATACAACCGATTTGTCAAATGCCGAAGTGTTAGCTTTTGTGGATTGAGCAGGATTTGTATCCGTGTTTTTATCCGGATCAAACACGCCGGCTTCGTTAAGGAATATCCACACAATCAAAAGAATAAAAACCGACAGAAGAACAGAGATTGTAATAATATACTTTTTGTTGTTATTCTTTTTGCTGTTATTTTTGTTTTTTGTTTTGCTGCTTGACATAATAATCACCCTTTATTTATTTGAAATTATATAATCCAATGCTGCATCAGCATTTGTATAGTCTTCGGTATTTCCGTTTAGGGGGTAGCGAATTGCCACATACAATCCTTCTGATTCGATGGAGCAATCTTTCAGAAAACTGTTAGAATCAACCGATATTGCACACACACTGCCGTCTGTTGCGAGGTATCTGTCTTCGGCAGGGATATTGTATTTATCTGCAACCTCTGTTAAATCCTTGAAAGTCCCTTTAGCTTCATAATAATAAATTGTTTCCGAATCAAGAATCAAAAGCGAGGCATCTCCGCTGAGCAGGCGTGCTTGAATGGTTTCGTTTGTGCCCAGGGTAACCATGTCAGCCTTGGTTGGCGGTATATAGATATGCTCATATTCAAGATTTTGCTTTCCCTCTTCGGTTTTGTCAAAATCAATGTTTTCTTTGAGCTCAGCCATTAATTGAGTACCATCGGTATTGTTGGTTTCGCTGATACACAATATGCCGAATTTTTGCTCGGGATTGATATTACATTGAGTGATTGCAAAAATTATAAAGGCTATTAAAAAAAATCCTGCTATTACTTTTCGTTTGTTGTAATCCCAAAAGTTCTTAAAGCTGTTTTTTGAATTATCCATAGTATATCTCCGTAAAAAAAAGACATTACCGAAATATGACACAAAAGTCGTATCAGTATGTCCCCCTTATTATTAATATCATTATATCACCTTTCGAACTGATTGTCAATAATATCTTTTCTGACCCCCTCGCTCTGATGTTTTAAGGTACAAAAAAATATGGACAAACAAGAATAATTATATTATAATAAAGAAAAACAATATTCTGATAGCCTAAATTTATATTCATGTAGGTATGTATTTTTATTTTTTGATAAAAATATGCTCCTTTTAGCATACTTTCGTGAAAGTAAAGGCTATATTGTTTCGCAGACAATCGGAGTGATGTGTTTTTTATGTGTCACTTCGGTGGCACACTTTTTTTGCGGAGGTTTTTAGATATGAAAGCAAAATTAATCGGTATTACTATAGTATTATTTTTACTGGCTGCCATAACAACAAGTGTCATCATTTTTTGTCAGAACGAAAAAGAACAGAGCAAAGTATACGATGGTTCTTTGAACAACTTGACAATGCAATCCATACAAATCGAGGAGACAGGAAGAAGTATGTTATCTGAATTTGAGGGAGAGGTTTATTATGATGTGACAGTACCGGATTTTACGGAAATATATTGTAAAGTCGCGCAAAAAGCAAAAAGCAGAGATGATGTTTTTAAACTCATAGGAGAAATTATAGAAAAAGGGAATTATTCAACAGTAACTCATAAAATGACCGCAAAACTTACCGTGGAGAACGGAATAGAAACGATTCATCTTGATGATGCTAAGAACAAACTTTTGGAAAATGTTCTTATTGAGGCTGTAAATAAAGCAATGGAGGTAAGATGATATGTGTAAAAACAGGCTGTTGGCTTTTTGTATTGTTGTTGCTATGCTTTTTTCAAATATAAATGTATACGCTGCTAATGATGAAGCGGAGACATATACTTCTGAACAATTGATATATATTTACAATACATATTTTGACAATATGGAATACATCGAAAAAAGCTTGTGCAACGATGACAATTTCCACTATTGGAATATGATAGAAGACACAGAAGAGAAAAAAGTTTACAGTTGGTTTATAGATGTATCATCCGCAATTCTGGAAGCGAAACCTGACGAACAAAAATACATAGAGATGCTTTCGGGTATCATTTATATGCAGGAATCTTCTCTTGCACAGCAGGTTGCCAATCAGACACAGTTTGATGATGTCAAAGGAGATTTTGATTATGCAATGGATTTTATTGGAATTTGTACATCATTGTTCGGGATAGATGGTAGTGATATTGCGAAAAATGTTTCGAAAGTAGTAGAAGTTATTGCAGACGGTGGTGAAATGCTTGCGAAAAATTCAGAACAAGCAAAATACTATCTTTCAACTGTACAGTCATATACACAAATGATGTATTTGTTAGAATCAATAGAGAAGAATGCGCAAATTCCTCAACTGAGAGATGCCGCAAAGGAATTAAAGTCAATAGGTAACTCCATTCTGCAAAAAAGATTGGAATATATTTCTGCGAGTGGCGAAAATATATTGTCCTATGAAGCAGATTTTTTCATGAACAATTTGTTTTGGGAATTAATAAAGCAGACCAATGATTATAAAACAGACGAAACAGTTAAGTGGTTTGTGGATGGCGCCAAGAAAATTGCCGATTATAGTGATATGGGAGTATTTGTATTTAAAGCAATGATTCTGATAGGTGATCTTGCATTTGGAACAAAAAATACATTCACACGCTATCAGGAAATGAAGGCAATGGCTGATATCGCACAAGCTCTTGAAACTTCGGTTAGTGACCTTACTATAGACAATTCACCAAGTGTCAATACAATAGGAAATATTGGTGCTAAATGTAATTATTATAATTCTCTAATATCTGTACATGCTCGTGGCGAATATCTTGTATACAGTTTGCTTATGAAGGACGCAGGACTTACATCAAATATTAAGCAGATTGTGGAATGGTTCAAAGATTACGAGGATACTACACAGGCGTGGTATGATGGGAAAATTCAATATCTTTTACTGATCGAAAGCTCGGTTAATGAAATCCTAAATATACCGTATTATGAAACTGTAGGAGAGAAACCTCAACTTTTGGTATATGATAAAGATGATGCGCAACATTACAATTATCATTGTAAAATAGAGAGAGGAACCATTGATAAGATTGTCAATATAGACGGAAGCTTAGAATTGGAATATGAAACTATTAAAGAATTTGATGTTACCGAAGAAACGGCAACAAACTTAGAAGACTTGGTTGAATCTCCGGTTGATAAAGCATATACATACAGAATAACGATTTCAGACTTAAGTGACAAACCGGGAACTACACAAACAAAGTATGTAACTGTGAGTCACGATGCTCAAAATCCGTTAGAGTTTTATACGGATTTTGAACAAAGCAATTTATGGAAAAAAAAGTATATTGATTATATAGAAGAGAATAAAGATATTTATTATAAGTATGCAATTTATGATGTCGATAAAGATAGTACACCTGAAATGATACTTATAACAGATAAAATGCGTGGCGGTGACATTTGTGAGTTCTTTTCGATTAACAAGGAAAAGGAACTTGTTAATGTTGGCTCTATAGGAACAGCATCTGAAAATTACTCATATGGTTTTTATGAATTTAATGACGGAATTATATATGAAAGTTATAACAGTATAATTGAGGAATATTATATTTATAATACTCTCGATGCTGTTTTAATTCGTAATGAAATACCATATCTATATAGTATATGTGAATATAATGTTAACGAGTGTCTACATAATAATGTATCTATATCATTCAGTGAATATGAAAAAATGAGAACTTCACTATTACCAATTGAATTTTATAATACAAATGATATTTCGGGATTAAATAAAGTTTCATAACAAAATAGCCTGTATTTATTGCAAATTCAAATGCTCCAAAGGTGAGAACCTCGACATTAGAAAAACAAAAGTACATATACTTATAAAATATTTATTTGATGAAGTATATCAGTTAAAGGGAAGTAAGCCCTTTTTCAAAAAGTATTGATTCACGATTTTTGTCACGCAATAGAAGCCGTTTTTGAGGGTTTAATATAAAACCATTACCTTTCTTGTTTTCGCATTTTTTAAGCGTGGGAAACAAGCAAATTTAAACATCTGCTGCCGGCAGTGCTCAAATAAATTGCCATCTCAGGGTTTGAGTCCCTCTAATTCAGCGCACAAAAAAACACTCACTTTTGTGAGTGTTTTTTTACGACCGAGAAGGGGCTCGAACCCTCGACCTCCAGCGTGACAGGCTGGCATTCTAACCAGCTGAACTACTCGGCCATGTTGTTTCAGCTTGATTATTATAACACACTAATTATTATATGTCAAGAGTTTTTTTAAAATATTTATATTTACATTAATTCAATAAAGATAAGATACATAACAGGTATGGTAACAACCGACAGCACATGAGAAATCATTGCCATTGAAGCACCGGGTTTTGTATCTCCGCCGTATGTGGCAGGATACACGATGGTGTTTAGTCCAAGCGGTGTTGCAAAGGCTATGAGTGTTAAAATCATGATTTCTTTGCTTGTGCCAAGAGCATGGAGAATAAGCATAATAACTGCCGGTATAACAATCAGCCTGAAAAACGATGCCACATAAACCTTTTTGTTGCAAATAAGATCCTTAAAATTATATCCGCCAATTACTATCCCTGCCAAAACCATGGCGGCAGGACCCTGACATTTTCCTGCGTTGTCAATTGCCGACATAAAAAAGTCCGGGAAATATTTTGTGAGTCCAAAAAGACCGATGATTATGCCTGCCACAAGACCAATGAGCGGGGGAGTGAGAAGGCCTTTTCGAAGATTCTTCCAAATGCCTGCATTCTGATCTTTTGGAATGAGAACGCACAGTCCCCAACTATAACAAAAAAGACCGAGCACAAAAGAGTAGAGACCATATTTGAAGAACATATCCTCTCCCCAGACTCCGAGGATGATAAAATTACCCATAAAGCCGTAGTTACCAAAGCTGAGTGCATATTTGTAGATGTTTCGTTGATAGGAAAGTACGTGGGATTTTTCTTTGTTTTTTACAAACAGAGCTGAGAGCGGATAGGCAAGTGCTATGGCACAAACTATTGTTACAAGTGCATATAGCATAATCGGAGAATTTTCGGAAAAAGATTTTATGTTGCACTTTGTCATTTGAGAGTACAACGAAAGTGCCGGAACAAAAAGAAAAGTTTCCAGCTTTGAAATTGTTTTGTCCGAATTCTCGGGAAGTATTTTGCATCTTTTTAAAGTAAATCCGATTGCCATGAGAAAAAACATCATGAGCATTTGCGATAGTGTCAGATTAAAAATTTTCATTGGTAATCCTTTTGTTTACATCATTTCTGTTTTGCTGTCCACTCTTTGTGATATTCATTTGATATTGTTTCTTCTTTGAGGAATTTAATTTGGTCTGCCAAAACATCTGTGGAATATTCCTTGATAGCTCTTGCAATTCTTTCATTAAGACCCGGAACATAACCGCCGGCATAGGAGTTGGGATAGTTTGCCATCCAGGCAAAGGGTGTTCCTATTCCTTTTTTGCCGAAGTCGTCAAAACGGTGAGTTGAAAGACCGTCCTCCTGATTCATCTTGTCGAGGCGGATGGTTTCGGGACGCACCGAATAGATAAATGCTGTTTCAACAAAGCATGCGTGACCGTGAACGGTTTTGTTGTCAACAAAATCTCTCATAATTTTTATGTCATCTTCGGTAAGGAAGTCATAGCCGATTTCAAGAATTTCGGGAATGCAGTTTGTGGTGAGATTTGCAGAAAATACCATATAATCATTTTTGTTATAAAGCACCGAACGGGTAAAGTTGCCGATCATGTTGCCGTTGCCTCCGTGACAGTTGTAGATAAGTATTTTTTTAAAGCCGTTTCTCGCAATTTCGCGGCAAGTTTCAGTGAGAATGTCAAAACGAAGCTTTGCTGAAAACATTACTGTGCCTGCATACTCACCCGAACCTGTTTTTTCACCGAAATACATTGCAGGAAAAACAACGGCATCTTCTTTTTCTGCAGCAATTCTTGCAAATTCTGCAGCCTGAATAGCATCTGTGCCGACAGACATATGCTGACCGTGTTTTTCGAGACAGCCAATCGGTAAAATACACACTCCCTTTGATTTTTCAATTGCTTCTTTAAATTCTTCTTCTCTTAAATTTTCCCATAACATAGGTATTACCTCCGTACTTGTTTCAGATTTAATGTAAAATATAACCATGAGTGGAATCCGTAGCTGATTGCATATTATAATCTGTTTGACAAAATACTCTACACCTTGAGCCCGAAAGAGTTCACAGCATCATGATTTTAGCATTATATTACCGCATGCGATTTTAAATGTCAAGCACAAAATATGTTTTTTATGTGTTAAAATATGTTTTTGCATTATAGGGCAAAGAACTCACATTCCGGAACAACGTTATGGATTAAGAAAAAGTTATCGAAACAAACAAAGACACGAGCAAAGTAACAGAGACATTCATTGCCGGTTTTGTTTATATCAGCTCTCCATAGCTTTTTTAAATCTCTCAACCATTTCTTCGGTGGGTTTGTAATCGGGATTTGAACAGCAGGGAATGTTGGGTTTTCTTCCGTCGGAATAGTAGAATGGCGTGGCATTGTCATTTTCATATTTTTTGCGGTCACATTCATTGCGGAAATCCGGCACATCAAAGGGTGCACCCCCTGCCATAACACTTCTGTGACCCAGAATTGCAACAGATGCAAGCTTGGTTGCAAAGTATTCATCCATAACGGGACGGGTGTTTGTGCTGATGCAATTTAAGAATTCTTTTATAACATAGAAGTCACCGCCGCCGTGTCCCGCCTTTTTAACATATTCCGCAACATCGGCTTCAGGTTCAACCTTGTAGCTTGTGTAAGTTTCGGTAACTCCTTCGGGCAGATCCCATTCATTGTAGAGAATAGAAACTGTGTCTCCAAGACCGCGGATGTTTTCGGTCTGACCCTTTGTACCGCAAATGCGGTAGGAGTTTTCATGAGCGCCAAATGAAGCGTGACCAAACACTCTGAACACCGATTTGTCATCGTTGAGACAGGTGATTACTGCCGCTTTGTCTGCAACCATGCTTGCAGTGACTGCGTTGGGAACTTCGGGTTCACAATATATGGGCATTGCCGTAACTCTTACCGGCATTGAACCTGTTGCAAGCATAATGGGAGCGAGAGAGTGGGTTATGTAATAGGTTCTTGGAAGGGTAAGTCTCCAGTGGTTGAGGCTGTCAAAGAGTTCGCCTTTTCCGTGGTCAACGGTTGGATCGCCGGGGTGATTGTATTCACCTTCTGCATAGAGTACTTTGCCGAGTGTTCCGCTTTCATAAATCTTTTTCATTTCCCGGTTAAAGAGCATAAAGGGATAGTTTTCGCAGAGCATATAAAAAGCTTTGCTTTTTTCGGCAGCTCTCACCAGTGCAACACCTTCAGCCATAGTGCTGTTTGAAGTACATTCCGAAAGAACGTGAATGTTTTTTTCAAGACAACGGATTGCATATGGAGTGTGCTCATGGAAATAGTTTGCAAGGAGCACTGCATCCATAGGGTGTTCAATAAACTTGTCAAAGTCTTTGTAGCATGTTATTGTGTCGCCCAGTTTTTCTTTTGCCTTTTCAAGATGGGGCTCGCTTTTGTCGCATACTGCAACAATTTCTGCATTGTTTGCAAGGAAACTGTCAAAAAAGTATGAACCTCTTCTTACACCAAAAATTCCAACTCTGATTTTTTTCATGATTATTACCTCCGTTTATTTATTTTCTAATGTCATAAGACATTCTCTTATTTTTTCAAGTATAACATCAATCACAACCTCATCTGCAATGAGAGGTGGTTTTTCGGGATTATCCGACACCGCCTATGGGCGCGGCACTCAGATGAGCGGCTTTTTGATAGCTTTTTTAAATCTTTCAACCATTTCTTTGGTCGGTTTGTAATCGGGATTTGAACAGCATGGGATGTTGGGCTTCCTTCCGTCGGAATAGTAGAAGGGAGAAGCGTTGTCATTTTCATATTTTTTGCGGTCACATTCATTGCGGAAATCGGGCACATCAAAGGGTGCACCACCTGCCATAACACTTCTGTGACCCAAAATTGCAACAGATGCAAGCTTTGTTGCAAAATATTCATCCATAACGGTACGGGTGTTTGTGCTGATGCAATTTAAGAATTCTTTTATAACATAGAAGTCACCGCCGCCGTGTCCCGCCTTTTTAACAAATTCCGCAACATCGGCTTCCGGTTCAACCTTGTAGCTTGTGTAAGTTTCGGTAACGCCTTCGGGCAGATCCCATTCATTGTAGAGAATTGAAACCGTATCTATAAGACCGCGGATGTTTTCGGTCTGACCTTTTGTACCGCATATACGGTATGAGTTTTCATGACCTCCAAATGATGCGTGACCAAACACTTTGAACACCGATTTGTCATCGTTGAGACAAGTGATTGCTGCCGCATTGTCTGCAAGCATTTTTGCAGTGACTGCGTTGGGAACTTCGGGTTCACAATATATGGGCATTGCCGTAACTCTTACCGGCATTGAACCTGTTGCAAGCATGAGGGGAGCAAGAGAGTGAGTGATGTAGTAGGTTTTGGGAACGGTTGTTCTCCAGTGGGTGATGCTGTCGTAGAGCTCGCCCTTACCGCTACTTTGCGTGATGTCTCCGGGGTGATTATATTCGCCTTCGGCATAAAGCACTTTTCCGAGGTTTCCTGTTTCATAAATCCTTTTCATCTCACGGTTAAACAGCATGAAAGGATAGTTTTCGCAAAGCATATAAAAAGCTTTGCTCTTTTCGGCAGCTCTCACAAGTGCAACACCTTCAGCCATGGTGCTGTTTGAAGTACATTCCGAAAGAACGTGAATGTTTTTTTCAAGACAACGGATTGCATATGGAGTGTGCTCATGGAAATAGTTTGCAAGGAGCACCGCATCCATGGGATGTTCAATAAATTCGTCAAAGTTTTTGTAGCATGTTATTGCGTCGCCGAGTTTTTCTTTTGCCTTTTCAAGATGGGGCTCGCTTTTGTCGCATACTGCAACAATTTCTGCATTGTTTGCAAGGAAACTGTCAAACAAGTCTGAACCTCTTCTTACACCAAAAATTCCAACTCTGATTTTTTTCATAATCATTACCTCCCCGTTTATTTATTTTCTAATGTCATAAGACATTCTCTTATTTTTTCAAGCATAACATCAATCACAACCTCATCTGCAATGAGAGGTGGTTTTATGAGCGCACCGGGAGGGCAGTCTGCCTTGTAGAGCTGTGCGCTGATGTCAACACATTTTTCGTTGATGAGCTTTGTAAACTCTGACGCAACTTCCACCGAATAAAAATGAATTGCCGCAAGATGACCCAGACCGTCGGGCTTTTCCACAACATTTGGAAAATCTTTTACGAGCTCTGCAATGCCTTTTTCAATTTTTTCGCCCATTTGGGTGATTTCTTTTCCGTTAGCTGCTGCAAATTCCATTGTTATGAGATATGCAAGACTTGCAAGCTCTTCCTGACCGTTTGTAACAAGTGCGCCAAACTGATTTAAGATGTCGGCATCATAGGTGGTGAGGATTTTGCTTGCAGGATATTCGCCGCCCGGAAAACCTTTTCCTATGATTGAAAAATCCGGATTAAGACCATATTGCTTAAAGAGGAACATTCCGTCATACCACATACATGACTGGATTTCGTCGCACATAGTGAGAGTGTCCGTTTCGTGGCAAAGCTTGTATGCTCCCTGCAAAAATTCCTTTGTAAGACGTATTCCCGAATAATTCATAAGAATGATTTCGTGCAAAAATCCTGCGGTTTTGTATTTGCCTGAGTTATATTCCTTGATTTTTGCCTCAAAGTCTGCAAGGTCGTTTTTCTTAATGCTAACAACTTTGTAAAGATCATTGCTTTGGCATTTTTCGTAGAATTCGGGCCACATTCCGCGCAGTGTCTGGGCTATAACTGTTGTACCGTGGTAGTTTGCAGTCAGTCCTTCTTTGTTGTCTTCCATAACAAAGAACACAGGGATTTTCCCGCCATATTTCGGACTGTCAAAGGAATCGTCAAGACGGTAGAACCTTGCAAGCATCATTTTAATTCCTGCTTCGCAGGCAAGGGAGCCTGTTTCAAGGTTTATGACACGGTTCAAAACGTGGGGTTCTTTTGAATCAAGAACAGCTTTGTGCTCCAAAGAATTTTCTTCCACATTGTTTGCAACCGCTACAAGACGGCTTTCCGCAAGACGCGTGATATATCCTCGTGTGTTATTGTGAGTAGCATTTAAAATACCAAGCTTTCTTGCATTGGTAATAAGCTTGTAGCCGGGGAAGTTGTGACCAAGAGATGCGTGATAGTGTTCAGACTTTGCAATCAGATACGCTCTCCCGTCTTCGCCGATGCGGCTACAGCCCACACCGCCAATTGGTGCGGCACTCGGATGAGCGGCTTTTTGATAGCTTTTTGTCGGTGCGCCCATGAGTGTATCATTAAAGCCTGCCACAACCTTTTCTCCGGTCTTTTTTGCGATGCTATGCATACGCTTGATGTAATCATCGGGGAAAAACTCAATTTTTTCGTCAATGAGAAAATCTGCTTCAGCCTCCGATAGTCCGTTAATGTTTACAGCAACGGATTTTACCGCTTCCATATATTCCGAGCCGAGCAGGTCTCTCAGTGAACGTGTAATGTTTTTAAGCATTTTTATCCTCCTGTATTATAAACTGCAATATTTTATGCCTGCAAGCTTTGCAAAAAATTCTATTTCAGCCTCTCTTGCACCGTACACAAGAATGCTGTGGTGGGTTGCACCGTGGAGGCTGATTTTTTCAAGAGCTTCACCTGTGGGCATTCCAAAGTCAAGCCAGCCTCTTACTTTTTTTTCAAAAATATCGGTGGTTTCTTTAACAACATTAACCGGTGCTGTGAGAATGTTAAAGCCGTTTTCGTCTTCAAACACATTCAAAAACAAAGCTTTTCCTTCTTTAAATGCACCGCCGACAACATAGGGATTGGTGGTTGTTTCGTTGCCGTATGCAAATTTCATTTCCCATAAAATCTTTTTTCTGTCTGCAACAGCATAGTTCATTTCGCCCATGTGACTAATGAAAAGTGTGTTGTTTTTCCAATCGGGGCAAAAGATTTCAATAAACGAGGTTTCTCTGTAACCTTTAAGGAATGCTCCGGTAAAGAGTGCAGTGAGAGTATCGCCCTCGCCTGCATAACCAATTCCCGCCTCCATTGCTCTGCATGCCGCATTAAAGGGCATTGTATAAAGGTCACCAAGCTCTCTGAAATTGATTGTGAGAGCCGAAAGATTTCGTTTTTCAATCCATTTTCTGATTGCAATATCGCATGTTACAGAACGTGTGTAGGCGTTTTCGTCAACATCGCCCACAATTTCAAAATCACTTTTGTTTTTTTCTTTTTCAGCTTCAATTTCTTTTTCGGTTACAGATTCAAGAAGTTCTTTCAGTTCGCCATTTTCGGGGTAGATAACCTTTGCACCGAAAAGCTTTTCCATTTTGTCATCCGACACTCTGAAATCGCCCATTCCGTCAAAATAACCGCTCACGCTTCCCACGTTGGAGCCATCGATGGCATTTGCACTCACTGCGGCTTTAACAAGACCGATTACTCTGTCTGTAACATCACTCTCGGTGTAGTGACCTGCGGCAACGGCGTAGGTTTTGCCGTTTTTCTTTAAGAGATTGCACATTTCCATAACACCGTGAATGCCGTGACAAAATGTGATTTCGGAAGGCTGTTGATTATCCGAAAAATCAAAGGTTTCGGTTGTGTCAAAAATGATTATGGGTAGTTTTGTGTTTGCAAGGGCTTTTTCGGAGCAAAGACCGGGTGAATATGCCGTATGCAGTGTTACAATTGCGTCGCAACACTCATTTTCAAATTTTGCAATTGCTTTTTCAAAGTCGGGAGCTTCCATGCAAAACTCACATCTCACAACTTCAAGACCTTTTTCTTCAAAGGTTTTTGCCAAAGTGTCATAAAAAGGTTGAAGACGGGTTTCAACGGGTTTTTTTGAATAAAGGGAAGTGTACAAAGGTAAAAAACCTATTTTCATAACTGATTTTCCTTTCGGCTTTAAAATTCTATTCCGTAGAGCTTGCTTGCATTACCGTAGAAAACATCATTAATGTCTTCTTTTGAGAGACCGAGGTTTTGAGCCGCTTTTTTGAAAGCTCTCAGTTCTTCATAGAGGAAGCATGTAAGCTCTTCGTCTTCGGTTTCTCTCATATGAACATCACCCGAAACATCACCGTACAGTCCCTTTGGAACGATGTTTATATAGTTTCCGTTTTCGGTAATTCGCCTCATACGCATTTTTGTGACGGGCATATCGGTTCCGTACATAAGGCGTTTCGGACCGACTGCTTTGAGACATTCTTCAATAGCCTCCGAAAGCGTGTTTGCACAAAAGTCAAACATCATATTTTTTGTGTGTTTGAGGGTTTCAAAAGCATCACCCAAATCTTCGGGAGAGTATGCTCTGCCTATGTGTGCCACAATGAGCTTGAGATTAGGATATTTTTCTTCAATTTCCATAAGCTGTGCAACATTCACCGGGTCTTTAAGGCGTTTGTCTCTGCCGATATGGAGGAGGGCAACACTGCCAAGGTCATTTAAGAGTTTGAGCTGTTCGTGAGGCATAAAGTCAAAAATTCTCACTTCATTCATGGGAATATACAAAGGTCTGTTGCCGGGATAGGGTTTTATTCCTTTGAATCCTCTTTTGGTAATTGCAGCCTCTATGTCTTTGAGAGGTGTGTCAAACTTTGTGCAAAAAAGTCCGGCTTCGCCTTGTTTGATGCAATCTTCAATATATGCATTCCCGCGCAGATGGTCACGGGTCGGCATTGCCATTATTACCGGTTTTACCTGTTTGCCGGGCAAAATGTCAAGAAATGTTTGTTTAATATCTTCATATATACATTCTCTGCTCACTTTTCCTACCCATGTGGTGGATTCTTTTGTTAGAAATTCTGCCTTGCTCAGGTGAACGTGAGTGTCAATAATTTTGTCGGGCAAAAAATCCCTTAATTCTTCTTCATAAACCTTTTTGTCATATTCGCTTGCTTCATATCCAAACATTGTTATTTCTCCTCTCCGTAAATTGAATAAAATGCTTCTTTTTCGTTTTCATAAATACCTGCACCAACACCTGCCATAATTGCAGAGCCAACGGCACCGGCGTGTTCGCCGTTTACAACTGAAACCTTTGCTCCGGTTATTTCGGAAATAACCCTGCACCAGACAGGTGAGTTTGTTATCCCTCCAACAAGGCGTATCTTTTTTGCACCCGTTGCATAAGTTTTCAAAAATTCGTTAAGCCTGAGGGCAATGCTTTCCATAATCGCTCTTGCGATGTCGGTTCGTTCAAAGCCCGATGTGTCGGTGTCGTCGCCAATCAAAAGTCCGTTTGCACCGATTGGGGCTTGGTTTGCCAAAGAGTCAAGCTCGGCAAAGGAAATGTCACCGAGATATTTTTTTGTGTATTTATCAATGGTTTCCGAAACCGATGTCAGTGATTTCATGCCGCACCAGTTGCCCTTTGGATACATAAATGGGTCGGTCAGCATTTTTTGCGACTGCGGAATGCTTCTTTTTGAATAGGGCACAAACACTACCCACGATGTTCCGCAGGATATGAGAACATCACCCTCGTCAAACACTCCTGCACCTCTTGCGGCACTCGGGTGGTCAAAGGTTCCGCAAACAACCTTTGTGTCCTTCCCAAGACCTGTGTTTTCAGAGGCTTCATCGGTTAAGTTTCCCAAAACTGTGCAGTTATTCACAATGGGCACAAGCTTTGAATTGTCAATACCAAAAGCTTCGAGGAATTTTGGCTCATATTCATGCTTTTCCTGATTAATAAGGTAGAAAGGCGTTCCCATTGATGGAGTAATTCCCCATTTTCCCGTGAGGCGGTAGTTTAAATATTCAATGTGCATACAAACGGTGTCTGCATCTTTTATGATTTTTGGGTTGGTTTGTTTAAAATATGCAAGAGCCGCAAGGGGAAAAGATTTGAGCTTTCCCCAACCCACAGTATTGTACACAAAATCCGCATCAAAGTCGGAGAGAGTTTTATCTATTGTTTCTTCGTCAAAATTGTTTTGCCAGCCATACACCGGGGATATTGGTTTTCCGTCTTTTACAAACATAATGTTTCCGCTTGCTCCCGAAGGGCAGAGTGCAACAATTCTGTCACCATGGGAAAGCTTTGAGCCAAGCTCTTTCAGAATTTCGAAACAGTTGTCGCAAAACTCGTCGGCATCAAGAGTTTTAAAACTGTCTGTTTCAAAATAGTTATGCTTCTTTGTTTTGCATTCTTTCACTGTGCCGTCTGTTGCCATAAGCACGCCCTTGACAGATGATGTGCCAACATCAAGACCAACAAGATATTCCATATGATCACCTTTTAACTGATTTTATGGTTTGATTATAACATACAAAACAATGGTGATAAATAGAAAAATTCTATTTAATAATGTAAAAAATCTTCTTTTTCCTTGCTTTTTATACGTATGTTTGTTATATTAAAGAAAAGGGTGTGAAAAATGTGAAGAAATATCGTGACAACATCTGTAAATTTGTTCCGGATTCTTTCGGACATCAGCTTAAAACATCAGACTTTGTATATGAATTTGATTCAGAAAATCTGAACAAACGAAAAAATGTTAAGAAAAATATGCTTTGCATTGTATCCGGCGGAAGCGGAACCCTTTGCACGGACTATGGCAAAAACGAACTGAGGAGCGGAAGCATTTTTTTCTGCTTCGAAAATGTTCCTTATCGTGTCGAAGATTTAGATAATATGGAAGTTATGTATATCACCTTTTCGGGCTCAAGATGTGCAGAGCTTTTTTCAAGATTTGCCATTTCTCCCGTATCACCGGTATTTGAAGGCAACGAGGGGCTTTTGTCTTTTTGGAAGAATGCCATAGGAAAAGCAAATGAAAAAAATATTGATCTTTTGAGTGAAAGTGTTTTGCTCTACACTTTTTCACATATGTCTGCTTTTACAGAACCGGGAGAAAAGCAGGTTATCGGTGAAGTGTTGAGATTTGTTGACGAAAATTTTACAGATGCAACTTTAAGCCTTGAGGCTGTGGCAAAAGAGCTCGGCTACAGTTCCAAATATATTTCGAGAGCTTTTAAAGAAAGCGTGAACATAACTTTCAGCGAATATCTCAGAAACTCCAGAATTCAGCATGCAATTTCGCTTATGGAACATGGAATAATATCGGTAAAAAATGCCGCACTTCTTTCGGGCTATCGTGATCCGCTGTATTTTTCCAACGTTTTTAAAAAATGTGTTGGAATATCTCCGGGAGAATATATAAAGAAAAGAAATATTAATAAACATGTATGAAAAACGGGATATGAAAAATCATTAGAATTTTCATATCCCGTTAATATTATAAAAAAATTACATGGTTCGCATTATTCAACCATATTCATCAGGTTAGATATTACAGATTGGCTTATTGATGTTTTCCCATATAGTGCTTTCGCAAGATTTATTACCGCAGAAAGCTTGTCTGATTCAATCTGAGCTTCAAGTGCTTTTGTGCGGTATGCGTCATTTGCAGCATCCCTTTGACGCTCATACTCTGCCTTGGCGGCATCGCTTTCTTTCTTATAGTTTAATTGTGTATCAAATTCATATTTATCAGATTCGGTGTTTGTGTCGAATTTGTATCTGTCATACATATTATCGGAACTATCTTTCTCTTTATTATAATAATAGTCACGATCCTTTTCAAAATCTTCCACGCTATCACGGTAGCGTTTGTATTCTTCGTTGTCGATATCGGTTAAGGCTTCAAGTGATTTATACAAACGTTCATATTTGTCTGAATAGGTCTGATATGCCAGCTTATATAATTCGGGAATCTTCTCGGTAAGCATCGTGTTGTAGTGATTTCTTGCAAGTGCGGCTGAGGTTTGTGCACTGGAATTAATCATTCCTCCCGTGCGCAGTGAATTTTCTGAAAGAGCTCTTTCATAAGCTCTGTCGCCAAGTCTCATATACAGATTACGGTAGCTTTTGAATAATGGGTCGGTTTCATAGTTATAAGAAAAATCATCAATATTTGATATTTTGTTGACGATTTTATTTTTTTCCTTTGCATACGGCGACACATAAGAAGTGTTGGGTCTTATTTCATAGTTCATTAAAGCTTTGTTATATTCGCTTCCGTCATCTCCGCCGCTGTATGCACCTTCGCTAAGTCTGATTTCATTGGCTTTTCTGTTAGCTTCCGACATTGCAACCCGGTCACCGCTTTCTTTTGCTTTGGCATAGTTTTTTTTCTGGGTTATAATTTCCGATAGGGCGTTGTTGCTAAGTTCTTTGTCATAGCTTGAAATATATAGATCTTTGTTATCTTCAAGCATTTTCTTTTTGTCAAAATATGTTGACATTCAATCATCTCCTTTTTTATATTTCACTTCCGCAATAGTACTTAAGCTTTATGCTTTTTAATGTAAAATACCCCGTTCCCTTAAATTCGAGAACAGACTGCAAACATCTTTTCTGTGTGAGAAAGCTCTGACATTCTCCTGACTGTGTTTCGTCGTGGTAAAATGCACATATTTCACCTTTTGAGCCATCGTCAAAGATTGGCTGAACCGTAAATGATGCTCCTTTGGCGAGAGTATATTTTATCAAGAGTTGCCCATGGACTTTTTTCCCGAACAGCTTATCGTCAAATTTAATTTTAAAAGACCATTTCACCTTTTCTGAGCTGTTGACGGCTTCAATCTGATATATCTTTCCTCCTCCGGCTTCGTAAACCCTGTTTGCATATTCACAAAGAAACATGCTGTCAGCCTCTGCTTCATGTTTGTGCCAAATGGATTTTTCGGTATCAAAAATATATATTGATTTGCCGAGTGTATCCTCACACAATGCATAATATTTATCGCCTGTAGCTCTGGCACTGATAACCTTGGGATATAAGCCGAGTTTACGTGAAATTTTTACGGGATAATTGTCGCGATATAGGTAAATGGCATCAGACCCTGCGTATATCAGTGAATCCGCACAGGAATCAATTGTATCCGAGCCGTTTTTTTTAACACCTGTTATACGCTCGGAATAAAGGGTAAATTCATCCGGCTTGTCTCCATATAACTTGTGTACCGAATTTTCTTTAAAAGCATATATACGGTTTTCAAAGGGTATTACAGCCGTAAAATCTCCTTCTGTTTGTGCAAGAGTGCTGAAGCATGCATATGGCAGGGTTCCGTATTCATCGGCAGAAAAGTCGTTCCATTCCGATGCATCTGAGAGCTTCGATGCATATATTTCTCTACCCGAGGTTGCCCATATTCTGTTGTCAAACGAGCATATGTTTTCAAGTTTCGGCATTCCTCTTTCTACAGTTATAGACTCAAAATAAATTGATCTGAAGCCCCCGGTGTCGATGGAGTTGTCGTCAAATGCGAGTTCGGTAATTTCAGTTATTTCACCCGCGGGAGTGTCGTGTGTTTCGCATACAACTGACTTGATTTTAAGTGTCATACCCGCCGCAATTTTCCTGCGGTATGTGTAAAATTCCGGATAATCATCGGAGTATGGTGACGAAACGGTTCCCTTGAGAGTTATAACATCTCCTGGCTTCAAGGTTGGATCAAAGGATGAGTAGTAGAAATTGTAATCGCTTTTGTAGGAATATTCGACACTGCGGCAGGTCACTTTATTGTGTTTTAAATAAGCGACGTGGTCAACCTTATAATTGTCAAAAAGTGAAGATTCGGGTGCTTCTGTTTTGAATTTGGAAACAGCTGTTTTATTGGTATGCTTTTCGGATATACAGATCTTTGAAAAGGAACGTGAATTTGTAAAAAAGACCACATTGTCAGGAATAATGAGAATACAGTCAGACAAGGACGCCATTTTTCTGTTTTGGGTAAAATCGTCAGATGTCGAATGTTGGGTGAACTCATAATCGGTTCCGTTAAAAGTAAGCCATATGTGTGATTTGTCAGCTGAGTATGAGGTGCATACCCATCCTTCAAAGCTTGTTATACCGTTAATTATTCTGTCGGTTTCAAAAACAAGAGTTTTACCGTTGCATGTACAAAGAGACGGAAAGCTCTCCGAAGACATATTTTCACTTTGCTCAAGCTCGCCTGTTACGAAATTATCGGTAGTGTTAATTCCGCCGAAGGTCTTAATTGTTTTTTCTTTGATGTTAATTTGACTTTTCAAAAGAGGCAGCATTGTTCATTCCTCCCCGTTTTCATACTTTTATTGAAATGTTGCACTCAGGTGTTTTTTTGCGTCTTATTTTTCTTTTCCATGAGTTTAATTCATAGTTGAAAAAAGTGGTGCTGTTATTGTATAAATCGTATTCCTGATTTGCCAGATCTATCATTGATATCAGATAAAACAAATATATGTTACTGTCTGCTTTGGGTAAAACCAGAACAGGATTTTGTGAATTGTCAAAATCGGAAGCAACAGTATTTTTCGAATACATATTTATGTATGATATGATATCAGACTCGATTTCGCTCAGCCATTCCATTTTTTGGCTGTAAGGATAATTGTTTGGCTTTAGGCGGTCACACTTGGTTATTATATTATTGGCGTTCACTGAGCTCCTCCTTTCAGCTTGTCCACAGAGCGGATAATGGTGTTTATTTGCCCGGAAATGGAGGAAAGCCGGAAATCTACTTCAGTTTTAATGTTATCTATATAGGCAAGCAGAGCGTTTATTTTGTCATCGGTTTCCTTGTTGTTTATGGATGGTTTTGATACTTTTATGTTCATTTGATTTCCACCTTTCTGTTTGTTATTTGTTTTGTGTGAGGTTGCAAGCCTTAAAGCTGAGCCAATAAAGATCTTTGTCAGCAACTAAAATTTTAAGCCATAACTTTGAATCGGTTAAGATGCCTCTGAAGCCAAGTTCCCATACAATGTCATTTATGGTTTTAAGCTCGTGATGCCTTTTGTGGTTTACTGTCATGTTTGCAATTTTTCTTGCAAGCCAGTATGCATTGATATCAGACACACATTTTATGTTCCACAGGGCGGGGTTTGTAATTATGCCTCTTTTTTCAAGACTTTGTACAATATCACCGGCAACCATAAGCTCATTTGATAATAATCTTCTGTTTACTTCATCGGCAATGTATGGAAATTTGCTTGCGAGATAGTCGCCCGGGCAAGCGGTTGCGGCAAAGTATCTGTGCATGGTAAGGTTGCCTGTTTTATCACCGGTAAAGTTTAGCTTTTTAATGTCGTTTCTCTTACAAATGTCTGTACAAAGCTCTATGGTTTTTTCTAAGGCAACATCAGATACATGCCAGTTTGCACCACCGTCATTGGCAACTTCAATTGTAACGGCCATATGGTCGTTGGCGGGGCAAGACGATGCCCAAGAGCGATTTGCTTCATTTACATACAAACCAACTCTTCCATCCGTGCTTATACCATAGTTTGAAGAGGCTTGTCTTGACTTTGGCTGAAAAACATTGCCACACTGCTCAACAGTCAAATTTCCTGCCATGTGGTGAATTGTTATTTTTGAAATTTTTCTGTTTCGTGGATTTGTGCTGTTGGGGGAAATCAGAGTAAAATTTACGAGTGGACTGTTAGTCATCATTGATGTTTTCACCTCCGTGCAATCGTCTCCATAGTTCTTTTGCGGCATCAAAGCCGTACATTGCCACATATGCCACAACAAACGAACTGATAAGTGACAGACAGATTTCCGAAGGGGTAAGCTTTATATAATTGTTTGCATTTGCGACAAGCAATGCTGTTGCCGATACTGTCGCAGAAACCGTGATGCACCAAAGCTTAGTCGGTATCGGTACAAAGTTTTTTGTCATCTGAACAATGATGTTTACCACAAAGGATGCCGCTGTAAGCAAGCCAATCATTGTGCTTAATTCATGCATTATTAACATCTCCTTTCTTTTTGGGTTGATAGACTCTGTCCCAGAAATCCTTTACATAAGAATTTTCTTTAAGGTCATTTATATAGTGATCATAGACATCATGAGCAAATTTTTGCTGTACTTCATTTTTGGAAATGCCGTTTTCAATGTCGACCAAAAAGTCAATAAGAAAACGTCTGCATTCTTTGACGTCCATTTTGTGAATCTGATTTTGCATTGGCTTGAGTATTTCGCCGAGCTTTCTGTTAAGCCATTTAATAACAAAGGCAAGAATGGTTGCACATGACGTAACAAGACCAGCAAAATATATAATGTGGTCAAAGAGAACCTCCATCAGATTTCACCTCTCTTTTCATAAAACATTTTCTATACCTCATTTCTTAATATATTCTCCTTTCATATTTGATGGTTTAACGGATGTATTAGTGTTTAGAACAACATTTTTTTCTTCAAGCCTTGGAAGCTCACATTCTATTTCTTCCTCGTAGGGTGTTGCAAGAGCATACAAAACCTTCAGCGGAGTACCCATTTCGCTCAGAGATTTTACATATGCGTTCCACTGGTCTGGATCGGCATAAGTTGTGTTGAAAAATTCAAAACGATTCTGCGATGTGGTAGAACCTGCAACCGATAAATTTTTTCTTGTAGAAGATACGGGGTATGTATTGCATAAAGTACAGTTATACGCATTTATCGTTGCCATTTTCTGTGATGCGGTGAGATAAACCATAAATCCCCATAAATTACTGTTAACCAACAGCTTTGTCCAGGTTTCTGTGCCGTTGAATGCTCTCTCGAAAATATTACGTACAACTTTTTTGTTTTTAAAGTCGATGTAATCTGAATAAGCACCGATTTTTCGCAATGGTTCTCTGATATATATATTTGTATAATGTGTACCGTTTATGGTGAGAGGTATTTTGTATTTGCCGAAGTTGGCGTTGCTTTTATCTGTTACAAGTTCTCCGACACTTTTAATCTCGACAGGAGCTTCGGGAGAAGGAGTACCACTTTGCACACTCTCTCCATATATATTAAGCTGTTTCATTTTTCGATTTTTCAGGCATTTTTCAAGCACAAGTGGAGCCCCTTCAGCTTTTGATGTATGACCGCAATGAGTAATATTCCAGTTGACATAGTCTCTTAACGTTTCCATTGATGCTTCCTCCTATATTTTAAGATCGTATTCGGAATATTTCACAATCCATTTTCCAAGAACTCCATCAAACTTAGCGTATATCTCATAGCCTGTATTCGTTTCGGGAACCAGATCAATATCGGTTGTGTTTGAGGTGTCAACAGTGAGATTTATTGCAGGGCTTGCATTCCAGAACGAAACATATATGACATCCCCGTTGTTGGCATCTGTCGGAAATGAGAGCGTGAGATTCGGATAAAAATTGCAAAGATGATATGCCGTATTGGCAGACAGGGTTGTGGGGAGCGTGTCTACGGGGGCAGGACGGACATAAGACAAAGGTGCATAGTATGTGTCGATTTGTCTCCCTCGGATATCGCTGACGGCACGGTTGGCATAATTTGCCGGTTCATTACCGTTTACGATTCTATCTACAATTGTGTTGGTTTTTTCAATTTCTGTATTTACGTTTTTTATTGCAATTGCGACAGCATGGCTTTGTGCTGCATTGGCACTGTTAAGTTTGATACTCTGGTCAATGACCGGAATGAAAGGCTTGTCCGAGAGATCTTCATAACTTCCGCTTGTAGCTACAGATTTGAGATTTCCCACAGCCTCTTTTTCGGCATCGGTAAGATGTTTTATGTTGACTTCTTCATTATTGCGATGAATGTCTGTTTCTGTGATAAGCTGTCCTACCAGTCCTTTTGTTTCATCAATTTGTGTGTTGAAGCTGTTCTCGATTTGTGAAATATCGGGTTTGTTTCTAATGTATGAATCAGAAAAATAATTTGTCTCATTCCAGTCGGATTGCACGTTGGGAGCTGCATTGTCCATAATGTCAGCAAGCTTTAACTTTTCGGTAGATGTAAAATCCTGTGATGACAGCCCCATTCCCGGTATTTTATCAACCTTGGAGTCGAGCTTGGAGGCAAACTCAGTTATATGAAGTATGAGTTTTGTTATCAGGTTCGGATGGGAGCCGATTATTGCCGCGCTGTGAGTTGTTGTGTCGATGCTTTCTGAAACAAGAAGTCGTCCCTCTTTTGAATACCATATTGACTCTGCCTCGCCGTCATTTGATTTATATGCGGATATCTGATATATAACGGCACCGCTTGAGGCTGTAATCTCGCTTCCAATATTCCACAAAAGTGTGGTGTCCCCGTTTTCATCGGTTCCCGCAATAAGGGTTTCTCCGTCTGTGGGGATGATCTGAACATAACCTCCAATATCTGTAATAATCATTATGGTATATTGGCTCAGATCCTTCTTGAGCAAAAATTTGATCTGATTAAAGCTGTCTGTATATCGGCTGATTTGCGGTGATGCCGTATCTATTCCGCAAACGGCATCAATAATACAGCAATTTGATGATTCATTGGTCATGATTATTCCGCCTTTCTTTAATAGGTGTTTCGTTTATGGTTATTTTGATATAATCGGGATATGTTTGCCTGAGCAATTCAAATCCGTTCATTATGGTGTCGATGATGCTGTGTGCTTTGCAGGGGACATCGGCACAGCTGTTAAAAGTGACTGAGCATAGGCCTTTGGAAAAGCTGTGGTGATATCCCGGGAGATTTTCCTTTGACAGAGCTTTCATCAAGGTAAATACCAATGTAGATACACTGCAACAGCATAAGTCGGCACCATTTATTCTCGGGGCATTGCTGTGCCCTGATACTGTAAATGCAGTTGTGTTGGCGTCTGTTGTGTAGATTACTTCAGTCATGAGTTCACCTTTCTTGCTGCCTCGCCGAGAGTAGTTTTTCCCGGAAGGTTGTTTCTGTAAGCTCTTACAGAATATGTTTCATCGGAGCTATCTGAGTTAGGGTTCGGAGCATATGACCAAAATCCGGCTTCGAGATTTTCTTTGATTTTTTCTACGACTCTGCTCTTGCCTTCAAAGTTCATCATTTCAAGACACATCAGCGCCTGAGGAGCCATTTGCGGATTAAACAATCCCAGGTTATAGAGCTCTTTTGCAAGTTCATTCTGGGCAGATGCCGAAAAGGGATTGCTTTTCTGACTTGATACGGTAATGTCGAATATGGGTTTTCTTACGGATGCAATATTTTCTCCGTTGTCGGAGTATAATATTTTTTCCTTTATAGGCAGGTTGGAAAAAGATGAAAAAACTGCATCGCTTCCCGGTTGGGTTATCCTGAAGCATCGGGGTTCATCGTAGAACTGTCGGATAAGCTCAATAATAAGATAGTTGATTTTTTTAAACGCACGGTACGAGCTTTTTATCATATCTCTTGAGAGCTTGCTTCCGGCTTCCTGCAAAGCGGCAATGGCACTTGCGGCGGTTACCCCTGCGGCAGTTCCGCCCTGGGATACATCTCTTGTACCGGAGGTTTCCTTGAGTTCATCGATTTTGAGATTCATCAGATTTATAACACTGCCGTCGAGCTGTGAGACGTTGATTTCTCTTATGTTTCTTTCATCAAGATTACCCGATGTATGAACAAACTCCTTTGACCAGTCTGCAAATTCCTCTTCGTTTATGCCTGCATTGTCCGATATGAAGAATCTGCGTCTGCCCGATTGCAGAGCATTTTTGATGATAATCTGATTGAGCTTGTCAATATACATTTGCACATCCTTCATTATATCCACATATCCGAATCCACAGGGGGTACCTTCATCGGAAAAAAGCACATCAAGCACAAAGGGGTATTTTCCGTGATCGTAAAAACCTCTTTCGAAAAGTGCGGGATCGTTTTCCGAAGCATACAAAACCTCGTCGTTTACAAATTTGCAATAGTGTACAATCTCCCCGGAGGCGGTGCTTTTTTTGTAGTACCAGTCAATTACTGCGCTTTTGTTTTCGGTATCGATTTTGTCGTCATATACATATTTTGCAATATCGATGTTGCTCTGACCGAGCTTACCTTTTAAAAATGGATATTTTTCCTCAAGAGATTCGTTGGATTCAAGCTCAACGGTGAAAACATTACGGCTGTCCTGAATGTTTTTTATGCCGCTTTCCCAAAACATATTGAGGATGTCAATTTGCTTTATGTCCACATCACCGAGACCGTTTTCGAGGGAGTTGTTCCAGAATATTCCATAACATCCCGTTCCGGTTTTCAGCTTATACCACCATACATCCGAATAGGTTTGTTCAAAATCATTGTATTCCAGTATAACAGGGAGGATTGAAGACAATTGTTTTGCACATTCGGTATCGCTGTCCTCTCTCGGAAGTACGCAAGGCTCGGGGAAACTGTCCATTGCATCGGCGTGCTTATTGGCAATGCAGTTAAAAAGCCAGGCTGAGCTTGGAGTGGGGTCGGTGGGATTGTTTTTTTCAATGAGGTTCCAGTGTTGCAGTTTCCACCACTGTTCATTTTCGACAATCCTTTTTTCAAGGTTCAGCTTTCCGTCTTTGTATTTTTTCAGGATTTCAAAAGCCTTTTTAACCTGTTCTTTGCCAATGGGCATCAGTGCCCCGTATGGGGGTCTTTCGTCAAAAATATTCATGTGTGTATTCTCCTTTCTTTTTTTATTATATAAAAAATATTTTTATAATTCTTACTTAAAAATGAAAAAACGAAATACTGTCAAAGTCAAGTGGTATAAGCGTTTTGAGGTTTTTTTGGTAAAAAAGAGCGTTAAACATGGTTTTGTGAACTACCGGTTTGAAAAAGTAATTATTTATTAAAGACTGCCCCGGTCATCAGGGCTTCGAATTCTCTCAGCACTTTTTTATTCACGCGGTTGACAATTACAAATAAATGTTGTACACTATAATAGAATAGTTGTATTATACTTTTTTGATATATACGGAGGGGTTATTATGGTTTGTAGAGTATGTAAAAGAGAGATTGATTCTCCGGTTTGCTCGTTTTGCGGTGAGGACAATACTCCGTGGATAGAAGCGGCACGCGAAACGGTGAAATCGGATGAGGCGGTTGAAAATATCGAACCCGTTTCCGAGCCTGTTGTCAGACGTAAATACAGAATAGATTATAAAAAGCTTGTAAGGCTTATTGGAGTTGTAGTTGCCATAATTCTTGTAATATGGTTTGTATCATCTCTGTTTTCTTCCGACACCAAAAAGGCAGAGCCGGCGAATAATACCTTGTTTACAGACGGAATGATAGCTGTCAGGTCAGGTCAGGAATGGGGATATATAAATTCAGATAATATTTCATCTTATGCAATTACCCCTCAGTACAAATACGTTACCCGTTATTACGGAAATATAGCATTTGCATATATCGGCAATAAATATGCCGCTATAAACAAAGCGGGTGAGCTTCTTACGGAACCCGCCTTTGAAGCGGTCGGACCGGTGGCGAAAAACGGATATTTTGCTGTTAAATCCGATGGTAAATGGGGATATATCAATAAAGACATAGAATACGTTATAGAGCCTAAGTTTTCAACTGCAGGCGTGTTTACAAACGGCATAGCGGCGGTTTCGGTTAACGGCTCTTATGGTTACATCGGTACAGACGGTGAATATGTTATAGCTCCTCAATATGAACAGGCTCTCGATTTTTCAGACGGATATGCCGCAGTGCGAGTAGACGGCAAATGGGGCTACATTAACAAAGATGGTGGAGCTGTTATTGATCCCGTATATGAGGAAGCACATAAGTTTATTGATGGCATGGCAATTGTCAGATTATACGGTGATTACGGCGTGATAAACAAAAAAGGAAAGTTCACGGTTGAGCCTCAGTTTGATGAAATTTTGCCCTTTGAAGACGGATACGCCAGAGTGAAAACAGGAAATAGATACGGCTATATAAACAAAGATGGTTCCTTTAAAATAAACCCCCGTTATTATGAACTCGGTCTTTTTGGCGATGAAAGCCTTACCTATGCCGCTCGCGGTGACGGAAAATACGGCTTTGTAAATAAAGAAGGCAATTTCGTTATCGAACCTGCATTCGACGGTGCAGGTGAATTTTCCAATGGTATGGCTCCTGTTTTGACAGATGGCTTGTGGGGATATATAAACACTGATGGTGAAATGGTTATTTCTCCTGCCTATACATCTGCAACGGCATTTTACAGTGACGGTTACGCTGTGGTGCAGGATTCATCCGGAGTGTACTCTGTTATTGATACCGAAGGAACAAATCTTTTCAGCTCATCGGTAAATGCAGAGGGTATGATGATTAACTGACAAGCAAACTGCGTAACACATGAATAAATAAGAAAGGCGGAAGAATAATATGATATGTCCTAATTGCAATACCGATTCCAAAGGCTCGAAATGGTGTGTGAAATGCGGTATACGCTTGGAACTTGATGATATATCCATAGACGGGGCTTTTGAACAAAACGAATCAAATAATTTTAACCATGAAGATAACGAGCTTTCATATCCGGGTAATTTTGGCGCAAATAATTATGCAAACAGCGGAGCGAATAATTATGCAAACAGCGGAGCAAATAATTACGCAAACGGCGGTGCGAATAATGCAACCCAAGGCGGATATGGCAGATATAGTGAACATGGTCCTGATGATTATGACGATGGCTATAACGAATATGATGAATATGAGTCGGATAACAGTAATAAAAAACTGAAAATTGCGGTTGCGATTATTGCTCCGATTACTGTTATCATTCTTGCCTTTGTAATTCTTGTTATAACCGGAGTTATAGATTTTGGCTCCTCCGATGCAAAGCCTGACAAGGCACCCGCATCACAACAAAGTTCCGATAAGGCTCTTGAGGAAGAAGAAATAACCACTCTTATGAATAAGGGTGAGAATTATATGAACATGGGCGACTACGAAGCCGCTGAGTCTGTGTATAAGACGGTTGTGGATAAAGACAGCAGCAACACAGAGGCTTCCACCATCTATCAGATACTCTACAACTACAACCGCGCAGTAAAAAAGCTTGAAAGCAAAAAATATGTTGATGCAAGATCGCTGTTTGAAAAGATTCCGAATTCATATATAAACTACTCAATAAGTGATGATGTTGAAAGACTTGATGATGAAATTGTTGCATTTGAAAGTACAAATGCAATGTTTGATAATCTCAGAGATTATATGAACTACGGAGATTATTACAAAGCCGAAGAAATTATTGACCTTATAGACGAGCAGTATCTTACCGACTCAGATATAAAAATTCTCGATAGATACAGAGTGCAGATTGAAGAGGAAATGAGCAACGATTCATTTACCGAGGTTGAGGCAGAAATACTCATGAACAACTATTGCAATGCCTATGTGAGATCAATAAATGAAAATGATTTCAGCTATGTATCTCAGTATCTGAGAGGTGATTTATATGATGAGCAGAAACGTATGGTTAAATACTGGAATGATCAGCGTGCTGCACAGTCATTTAACTATGTAACGGTTGACAGCTTCAGAAAAGTATCGTCAAATAAGTGGGAAATAGGTGTTACTGAAAGTGAAACCGTTTATTTGCCCGATGGAAGCAGCGATATATATACCGGAAAATGGATATATACTGTCGAATATATAGGTTCGGATTACTACCTTACGCATATTGTTGATAACGATTAATTTAATTTGGAGGGCTATACGTTGAGAGCAGAATATGAAGCTTTAATAAAAAGAATTAATTATCACAGCCATCGCTATTATGTGCTCGATAATCCAGAAATCACCGATGCCGAATATGATGCTCTCATGCGTGAGCTTTTGGAAATTGAAAGTCAAAACCCCTCATGGGTAACAGCCGATTCGCCCTCTCAAAAGATTGGCGGAACCGTTCTTTCGGGCTTTGACACAGTTGAACATACGGTTAAAATGCAAAGCCTGCAGGATGCTTTTTCAAATGATGAGCTTCGCGAATTCGACTCCCGTGTAACATCGGCTCTCGGGCGCAAAGCACACTACTGTGTTGAACACAAAATAGACGGTCTTTCAGTTTCTCTTGAATATCGTAACTCTCTGTTTGTCCGCGGTTCAACCCGTGGCGACGGAAGCGTGGGAGAGGATGTAACCGAAAATCTAAAAACCGTTATGTCAATTCCCCTGAAACTCAACGTGGATGTGGACTATCTTGAAGTGCGCGGAGAGGTTTTCATTTCCAAAAAGAACTTTGAAAAGCTCAACACCCAAAGAGAGCTTGACGGCGAGCCAACCTTTGCAAACCCTCGAAATGCGGCGGCAGGTTCACTTCGTCAGCTCGATTCTTCCGTTGCGGCAAAGCGCGGTCTCGACATTTTTGTTTTCAACATTCAGCAGATTGAGGGAGTGGAAATCAATTCCCACATTGAGGGTCTGCGCTTTCTCAGAGATGCAGGCTTCAAGGTTATTTTAAATGACAAAGTTTTTGAAAATATTGATGATGCCATCGGCGAGGTCGAAAAAATCGGCTCCGAGCGCACAAGTCTTCCCTTTGACATAGACGGTGCGGTAATCAAGGTAAATGACCTTTCCGAGCGTGAAATTCTCGGCTCAACAGCCAAAACTCCACGTTGGGCAATAGCTTTTAAATATCCTGCCGAAAAAAAGGAAACCAAAATCCGTGAAATCACGGTGCAGGTTGGCAGAACCGGAGTTCTTACTCCCAATGCCGAGTTTGACACGGTTTCTCTTGCAGGCACTTTTGTGAGCCGTGCAACACTTCACAATCTGGATTTCATTCGTGAACGTGACATTAAACTTGGCGACACCGTTGTTGTGTACAAAGCAGGGGATATCATCCCCGAGGTTTTGGAGGTTGTGAAAGACAAGCGTGACGGCTCCGAAACAGAGTTTTTCATGCCGAAAACCTGCCCTGCCTGCGGTGCTCCCGTCACACGAGACGAGGGCGAGGCGGCATATCGTTGCACCGGTGCGGACTGCCCGGCACAGCTTGAACGCACAATAACACACTTTGTTTCAAGAGATGCCATGGACATTGAGGGTATGGGACCTTCAATTGTGGCACAGCTTCTTGAGCGTGGACACATAAAAAACAGCTCCGACATATATTATCTCAGCAAAGAAACAATTTCTTCCATGGATAAGCTTGGCGAAAAAAGTGCCGACAATCTTCTTGCGGCAATCGAAAAGTCAAAGTCCAACGACCTTTCAAGGCTCATCTATGCTCTCGGCATCCGCTACATCGGTATTGGAGGAGCAAAGGCAATCTGCAAAAAACTGAAAAATATTGATGCCTTTTTCACTGCATCAGCCGATGAACTCACAGAGATTGACGATGTTGGTGCAATCATGGCACAGAGTGTTGTTTCGTTTTTTGCCCAGCCTCATGTTAAAGACATGATAGAGCGCATGAGGGCAGCCGGTGTTAACATGGAATACATTGAAGAAGAAATGCAAGGTAACAACCTTGAGGGCAAAACAATTGTTCTCACGGGCACACTTCCCACCCTTGGCAGAAAAGAAGCCTCCGAGCTCATCGAAAAAAACGGCGGCAAAGTTTCGTCATCGGTCTCCAAAAAAACTTCCTTTGTTCTGGCAGGCGAAGAAGCCGGAAGCAAGCTCGACAAGGCAAAGGCTCTCGGCATTCCTGTTGTGGACGAAGAAGAGTTTTTGAAGATGCTGTAGGTGTTGTCTGATTTTTTACAAAAGGTGAGAAAAGCATATGAAGCTTAAATTCATTTTTTTTACGTTATTAATAATAATCCTTTCGCTCTTTTGCGTTTCGGCTTTTTCCGCAGAGGGCGACTACATTGTCATTCTCAAAGAAGAACACGCATCAAATGCCGAGGTTTTGTCTCATCTTGAGCCCATCATTCCCGAGGAGAGAATGTATCTTTTGAAAGACAGCTCCAAGCTGGATTTCATCGCTACCTTTGCAGAGCATATCGAAGAAGATCTTCCCGTGGATGTGTCATTCCCCGACCCGGACCCGATGCTTTTTACTGCTCCCGAAGATGCTTCCTATTCAAGGCAGTGGAATCATACACTGATAAATCTACCTGCGGTATTTAACATGGAGACCTACGGTAATGAGGTAAGAGTTGCAGTCATAGATTCGGGTTGCAATGTGAATCACCCCGACCTCAAGGATAGAGTTTTAACCGGCAAAAGCTATATTACCGGCACCACCGATGTCACAGACAATGTTGGTCACGGAACCCATGTCAGCGGAATCATTGCCGCAACCATGAACGATGTGGGCATTTGCGGTGTTGCACCCAAGGCAAAAATTGTTCCCCTCAAATGCTTTGACAACGGAGCTACCACCACAACAGCCATGCTTTCTCAGGCAATCAAGGATGCGGTTGATGTTTACGGCTGCAAAGTCATAAACATGAGCTGGGGAATGTCATACAATTATTCTTCTGTCAGAACTGCCCTAAACTATGCTTTTACAAAAGGGGCTATCCTCGTTGCATCATCGGGCAATGCCGAAAACGGTGCAAGCCCCGATGCAATTTCCTATCCGGCATATTACACCACCGTGTTTTCCGTTGCCTCGGTAACATCTTCAGGCACAAGAGCCTCTTATTCCTACTATAACGACGGCGTAACCGTGGCGGCACCGGGAAGCGGAATCTACAGCACCTACAAAACCGGAGGCTACGGCTCAATGAGCGGAACTTCCCAGGCGGCACCCCATGTTGCAGGCCTTGCGGCACTTGCTCTTTCAATCAATCCAAACCTTAGCCCCAATGATTTTGCTGTCATCCTCACCTCCACCTGCACCGACAAGGGCGACGAAGGCTATGACACACACTATGGCTACGGTCTTGTGAATGCCGAAGCAATGGCTGAAAAAGTGATAGATACCATTCCGCTTTATGTGTCTCCCATTAACACTGCATACGGCAAATCCGCCTTCTACATTGAAAATAATTCCGATACCGACATTAATGCCACAAGCATTTTTGCTCGTTATGAAGATTCGGGGCTTTCGGGAGTGGATGCTTTGGACATCAGTCTTTCAAAGGGCGAAGGAATGCGAATTGAAGCAGACTTTTTGTATTCAAAGCATTTTTGGTGGAAATCGCTTCAGAATCCTGTCCCGATTGACATAGAGTAATATGGTTTTAAATTGGAGCTTAGCGGTTAGTTTGCATGCAAATTCACCGAATGCAAAATGCAAAATTATTCAGACAACTGCACAGGGTGTCATTTTTCATTCTCCTTTAAAATAAATGTTATGCAATCATTATAACAAATCAATACAACAAATTCTCAAACAAAAAATGAAACACCCCTCAAAGCTATGGCGCACAGCGGCTGGAGGGGTGTTTAAAATGTAAAAATACGTTATGGCGGTTTATCATTCATATAAACCGCCAAACATGTGTAAATTTTGATTTTGTAAACTGTGTTATTTATTTCAGTCTTGAAATATACTGACAATACACGTATACATTTTGGATTTTTTTAGCTTCCACACCATCATCAGCATGAATAACAGGTTGTGATTCTGAAGGAGTTACATAAAGCTTGAAAACCAGTGCATCCTGTCCCGGACGCATGTTTCTGATGCGTTTGTATGGAAAATCTTTTTTTGCAACGCCAAGATAATCAAAAATTACTTTTTCGATGTCAGGATTTGAAAAACACTGCAAAATCGACTCGGCATCATGAATCTCAAGAATATGTTTAGCTTCTTCAAATGTGAGATTTGCACATTTGAATTCTCCCTCATTGAGGACGGACATTGTTGCGGAATTGTCCAAAAGTAATAGGGGTAAACTACTGTTAACATTCATCATAAAACAAACCTCCTTGTTCAGTCTATGCACCTTTTGCGGTAAAAGACTATTTATTATCTCCATTATAAGCAGAAAAACAAATTTTGTCAACACAAATTTGCAAGATTAAACGTCAAAACTTGCAAATTTGTGAAATTTATACTGTTTAAAAAGAAAAAACAAGAGAAAAACGCAAGTTAGTTTGTTTAAAAATTCATTTTCGTTATATATTTATCAATGACTAATACTGCATGGCAGGATGTGACCGATATTTATTATTTTCTGTAAATTATTCCGACTGCATTGGGGCCTGTGTTAATGGTGATGATGCAACCAAGATTAAACTCTGCGGCAGGTTCGCCAAGTCTTGCGGTTGCTTCCGCCTTTAGCTTTTCATACATTTCGGCATTGTTTCCCGCAGCAAGGATGTAGGGTGTGCCGGGTTTTATTTCGGCTTCAACCATATCTACAAGATTTTTTGCAAGCTTTTTTTCTCCTCTGATTTTTGAAATCACATGAGATTCACCGTCGTCAAAGGTGATAACGGGTTTGAGACCCAGCGCATCGCCCACAAAAGCCGCCGCAGCAGACACTCTTCCCGATTTTTTTACAAATTTGAGGTTCATGGGCACAAAGAGGATTTTGTTGTTTTCAAGCCAGTCTTTTACTTCAAGGAGAATTTCATCAACTTCTTTACCTTCCTTAGCCATTTTTGCCGCCATAACAGTCGCCCAACCGTAACCCATGGAGTAGGTGAGGGAGTCTACAATATGCACATTAAGGGCATTTTTTGCTTCGGGATTTTCTTCGTAAAAATCGTTAAGCTCCAAAACAGCACCCTGATAGGTTGATGAACCTTTTGAGTTGAGGCAGATGTAGATAAGGTCGGAATATCCTTCCTTCCATGCTTTTTCATATTGCTCGGTAAAAAGTCCCATTCCCACTCTCGATGATGAGGGAAGTTTTTCGCATTCTTCAAGAATCTGATAAAATTCCTTTGTTGTAATTGTTACATCGTCAAGATATTCCTTGTCTCCGTCAATGATTGTGAGCGGAAGAACCGTAATATCAAGCTCTTTTTGTAAATCTCTTGGAATATCCGCTGTTGAATCGGACATAATTCTGATTTTTGCCATAAATTTTGTTCCTTTCAAAATGAAAAGTTATTATATAAAATATTATATAACATTTTATATATTAAATCAAGATATTTTTGGTGTTATGAATTTTATCTTGAAAATACAGCTGATTTGTGATATAATATAAACTGTATTTTTATGTGTTAATAAAAACAAATCAGAAAAGAGAAAGCAAATGGAAATCTACCTTGATAACAGTGCCACAACCGCCGTATATCCCGAGGTTGCGCAAACTGTTTACAATACAATGCTTGAAAATTACGCTAATCCTTCGGCACTTCACCGAATGGGAAAGCAGGCGGAGGATCTTCTCACACAGTCGAGAAAAATTATTGCGAGTACGGTTTATGGGACACCTTCCGAGATATACTTTACTTCGGGAGGAACAGAAAGCGACAACATTGCAATCATTGGCTATGCCCATGCAAACAAACGCTCGGGCAACCGCATCATAACCCAGACTACCGAACATGCCGCAGTGCTCGAAGCCTTTGCAAAGCTCGAAGAAGAAGGCTTTGATGTTGTGAGAATCGGCGTGGATTCAGAGGGCTTTCCGCTCCTTGATGAGCTTGAAGCCGCAATTGATGACAACACAATTCTTTTAAGTTTCATGTATGTAAACAACGAAAACGGGGCAATTTTCCCCATAGACAAAATATCCGCCCTCTGTGACCACAAAAAATGTATGCTTCATGTTGATGCGGTACAAGCCTACGGCAAAATACCCATCAATGTGACAAAGAGCAAAATCGATCTTCTTTCGGTTTCTTCTCACAAAATTCACGGTCCCAACGGAATCGGTGCGCTCTATGTGAGAAAGGGTGTCAAAATTAACCCAATCGTTTTTGGCGGAAAGCAGGAGCAGGGACTAAGGTCCGGAACCGAAAACATTGCCGCCGCTGCTGGCTTTGCAAAAGCGGCACAGATGAAGCTTGCATCTCTTGACTCCGACAGCCACAAGGTTTCGGAGCTTAAAAACACTCTCATCAAAACCCTTTGCGAAACTTTGGAAAATGTGGTGGTTAATTCACCCGAAAATTCAATTTATTCCATAGCAAACATTTCTTTCCCGGGAGTTAAGTCGGAGGTTTTGCTCCATGTTCTCGAATCAAACGGAATTTATGTTTCAACGGGCTCTGCCTGCAATTCCAAAAAGAATAAGTTCAGCTATGTGCTAAAGGAAATGAAGCTTAAAAATGATGTAATAGACAGTGCCATAAGGTTTTCGCTGTCTGCCATGAACACAAACGAAGAAATTGACCGGGTGTGCAAGGTTCTTCAAAAGGAAGTGCCGCTTCTTCGTAAAATAATGCGATAAACGAAAGGAATCTTCATATGAACAGACAGGTGCTTGTAAGATATGGCGAAATCATTTTAAAGGGAATGAACCGCCCCGTGTTTGAAAATTTGCTTGTTAAAAACATAAAAAAAGCTCTAAAGGATGAGTGCAGCATCAAAATTCACTGTGCTCAGGCAACAATCTACATTGAACCCGAAGACGATTCCTGTGTGGAATCCATTGTCGAAAAACTCAAAAAGGTTTTCGGCATAGTGTCAATTGTTGTGGCATATCCTGCACCAAAGGACATTGATAAGCTGGCAGAAACCGTTGTTGCCAATTTTTCGTCCGAGCTTTCGGCGGCAAAAACCTTCAAAGTAATTGCAAAACGTTCCGACAAAACCTTTTACATGACCTCTCCCGAAATTTGCACCGAGGTTGGCGGCAGACTTCTCGAAAGCTTTCCGAATCTCACGGTTGATGTTAAAAATCCTGAAATAAATGTGTATGTTGAAATCAGAGAAAACGGCTATGTCCACCTCGACCGCATTCCCGGTGCAGGTGGCATGCCTTCGGGTTCAAACGGCAAGGCTATGCTTCTTCTCTCCGGCGGAATTGATAGCCCCGTTGCAGGCTACATGATTGGCAAAAGGGGAGTATATCTCGAAGCCGTTCACTTTTTCAGCTACCCCTACACATCAGACCGTGCCAAGGATAAAGTCCTTGAGCTTGCCAAAATAATCGGTGGCTACTGCACAGGACTCAAGGTTCACATTGTGCCCTTTACCGACATTCAGCTTCAAATCAGGGACAAATGTCCCGAGGAGCATCTCACCCTGGTTATGAGACGTTTCATGATGGCTATTTCACAGCGCATTGCAGAGGCAAGAGGTTGTCAGGCGCTTGTCACCGGTGAGAGCATTGGTCAGGTTGCAAGTCAGACCATGGGCGCACTGGCAGTTACCGATGATGCGGTTTCCATGCCTGTTTTCAGACCACTCATCGGTATGGATAAAGAAGAAATTGTTGAAATAGCTCGCAAAATCGATACCTACGAAACCTCAATTCTTCCATATGAGGACTGTTGCACGGTGTTCACACCCCGTCATCCCTCAACAAAACCAAAAATGGAAAAGGTTCTGCTTTCTCAAAGCAAGCTCGACATTGAAAGACTCATTGACGAAGCTGTTGAAGGAACGGAATTGGTGGAAATATGACAAACGAAAAACTCACAAAGCTTGCAGATGAAGTCTACAAAGCCTTGAAACAAACAGACAAAACCCTTTCCACGGCAGAAAGCTGTACCGGGGGCATGATAGGGCAATATCTCACAGCCGTTCCCGGCATTTCCGAATATTACGGTTATGGTTTTATTACCTACAGCAACGAAGCAAAAACAGCGCTTTTGGGCGTAAACGGCGAAACCCTCAAAAATTACGGCGCAGTAAGTAGCCAAACCGTTTGCGAAATGGCGGAGGGTGCCCTCAAAGCCTCGGGAGCCGACATTGCGGTTTCGGTCAGCGGTATTGCAGGCCCCGGCGGTGGTACAAAAGAAAAACCCGTCGGTCTTGTGTATGTGGGCTGTGCCAAAAGGGGCGGTAACACCTTTTTTGAAAAGCTTAATCTCATCGGCGACAGACAGTCTGTGAGAGAGCAAACCGTGTGCAGAGTTTTTGAAATTGTTATGAAAAATATTTAATACAAGGGAAGATGAATTATGAGCAGACAAGAGAATAAATGCCCTAAATGCGGCAAGTTTGTTGACGAAAACAGCAATGTGTGTGACTTTTGCCAGACAAATCTTCAATCATCGAAATTTGTAGATGATAATGGCGAAATGCTTGAACAAAAAGAGCTTGACAAAAAGTATTTTAAAGAAAGAAACGGCAGATTTGTGAAAATAGCCATAGCAATAGGAATCTGTGTTTTGATTATTAAGCTCGTATATACTATATACAGCAGTGTGTTTTCCAAAGTTGAAAAACTCGAAACGGAGGACATTTGGGAGGCTATTGAAGTTCATGAGAACTACACTCCCGGAGAACTGACCTCAGATGGATACACATCCGAATTCTGGAACATCAGATTTACTCCGTCTTCGGACTGGTACTCCTACGAAAAATCAGAACTTGTTCAAATGTCGGAAGATTCGCTTAATGTATACCGTGATTCTTTTGTAACAGAATACAGAAAATCAGGGAAAATACAAAATCTTACTCCGGAAATAGAAGAAGAACTCAGACAATCATGCTATGTAAATTATGAATTTTATGTAGATTTTGGCACATCGGATTTTGAGTCAGAGGGAGTGGCGTATTGCTACACTTTATCTGCTTATGGAAGTGAGATGGTCGATGCCGCAACTTTTCTGGCTGAATTAAACGATTCAAATCCGGATATTTCAAAAGGTACGATATCCACTATGGAGATTGCCGGAAACGAATATGCATATTGTTGTTCCTATAATAAGAGTACCGGTGGATATAACAGTATGTATGTCAGAAAAAAAGACGGTATGTTCCTGATTATTAATATAGCGTTCTTTTCTTCATCCTCTGACAATGAGAATGAGTTTATAGAGTGTATAGATGTTTTATACTGATTTAAATTATATGCGGCTATCTGATATGAACTTAAATATCTTATGTAATAATAATCTTTAATGAGGTGATAGATATGGCAAAAGAAAAAATGGCTATAGATTCCAAAAAGGGAAATCGCGATGAAGCCATTAACGCAGCCCTTGCCCAAATTGAAAAAACTTTTGGCGAAGGCTCAATAATGAGACTGGGTAATGCTCCCAAAATCAGCGTGGATGTTATTCCCACAGGTTCCCTTGCTCTTGACCTTGCCCTTGGCATAGGCGGACTTCCCAGAGGCAGAATTGTTGAAATTTACGGACCAGAATCCTCGGGTAAAACCACTGTTTCGCTCCATGCGATTGCCGAAGCTCAAAAGCTTGGCGGCGAAGTTGCATTTATCGATGCCGAGCATGCTCTTGACCCCATCTATGCGTCAAAGCTTGGAGTAGACATTGATCGTCTTATTGTTTCACAGCCGGACACAGGTGAGCAGGCACTTGAAATTGCTGAAGCTCTTGCCCGAAGCGGCGCAATTGATGTTATTGTTGTAGACTCCGTTGCGGCTCTCGTTCCCAAGGCTGAAATTGCAGGAGTTATGGGTGATTCTCATGTAGGTCTTCACGCTCGTCTCATGTCTCAGGCACTTCGAAAGCTCACCAGTGTTATTCACAAATCAAACACTGTTGCAATTTTTATCAACCAGCTACGTGAAAAGGTTGGTGTTATGTATGGCAATCCCGAAGTAACCACCGGCGGACGTGCACTCAAATTCTATTCTTCAGTGAGAATTGACATAAGAAGAATCGAAGCAATCAAAGACGGCTCCGAGGTTATCGGTAACCGCACCAGAGCGAAGGTTGTTAAAAACAAGCTTGCTCCCCCGTTCAAAGAGGCAGAGTTTGACATCATGTTCGGTGAGGGTATTTCCAAAGAGGGCAACATCCTCGATGCCGCTGTGGAATACGGTGTTGTTCAAAAGGGCGGTGCATGGTATTCCTACAACGGTGAGCACATCGGTCAGGGCAGAGACAAGACCAAGGAATATATGCGTTCAAATCCCGAATTCACCGACAGTCTCTACGATCAGATTATGGATAAAATCAAAGAAGCTAACGAAGCCAAAGAAGCCGAAAGACTTGCAAAGGCAGAGGCATTAAAGGCTAAAGCCGAAGATTCCAAAGAGTGATGAAAGTAACAAGTGTTGAAGCTCAGAAAAACAATAAACAAAGGGTCAGCGTATTTGTGGACAACGAATACGCTTTTTCCCTTGATGAAACCGATGCTGTGTTGCTGAAAATCAAGCCCGGTAGGGAACTTAGCCAAAAAGATATTGAAAACTGCATCATGGAATGCAACTACACCAAAGCCCGTGATAAGGCTCTCGACATTTTGTCACGAAAACCCGTTTCAAAAAAGGAGCTTGAAAACGCACTTTCGCAAAAAGGCTTTGATGAAGCTGTCACGGTACAGGTTATTGAGGAAATGACAGACCTTGGCTATGTTGACGACTATGAATACGGTAGCCTTTTTCTTGAGCATTGCCGCCTCAAAATGTGGGGCGAAAAAAAGATACGTTATGAAATGAAGCAAAAGGGTATTGACGATGCCGTTATCGGCGAACTTCTTTCGGAGACGGATTTTGAAAACGATACCGAAGAAATGGTAAAGCTCATAATTTCAAAATACGGCACCGAAGATCTTTCGGACATGAAAACCAAAGCCAGAATAACAAGATATTTTGCATCGAGGGGCTTTGATTTTTCGTTTATCGATCGCTTAATAAGACTTGCAATTGAGGAGAATTCCAATGAACAATAAAAACATAGGCTTTATATCACTGGGGTGTGCAAAAAACTTAACCGACACCGAGACTATGATGGGCATACTTTCCGAAAAAGGCTTTTCTCTTACGGCAGACCCCGCCGATGCCCAAATTCTTGTGGTTAACACTTGCGCTTTCATAGATTCTGCCAAGGAAGAGTCCATCGGTGCGATACTTGAAATGGCGCAGTACAAAGAAGATAAGTGTGAAATGCTCATTGTCACGGGATGCCTTGCTCAAAGATACAAAGACGAAATCGAAAGCCAGCTTCCCGAGGTTGATGCGATTCTTGGCACAACCGATTATGACAAAATAGTTGATGTCATTTTCGAGTTTTATGAAAAAGGCAACAAAATTTCGGTTGTTGGCGACGAAAATACTCCCGTAAGCTATGATCTTCCGAGGCTCGTCAGTACACCGCCATATATGGCATATCTCAAAATTGCCGACGGGTGCGACAATTTTTGCACATATTGCATAATTCCAAAGCTTAGGGGCAAATTTCATTCAAGACCCCAAAAAAGCATTGTGGATGAGGCAAAAAAACTTGCCGCAAACGGCGTTAAGGAGCTTGTTTTGGTTGCACAAGACACCGCCTGCTACGGAAAAGACACTTCGGGGAGCTTGCCGATGCTTTTGAAAGAGCTCTCTGAAATTGACGGTATAGAATGGATAAGACTGCAATATTGCTACCCCGAAAATATTTCCGATGAGCTCGTGGAAGAAATTGCTGCAAACAAAAAAATAGTCAAATATCTTGACATGCCACTTCAGCATGTGTCAGACAGCGTTTTAAAACGCATGGGCAGACGAAGCAGAAAGGCTGAAATTGAAGCACTCATAAATACTCTGAGACAAAAAATTCCCTCTCTTGAAATCCGCACATCTCTCATTGTGGGCTTCCCCGGTGAGTCAGATGAAGATTTTGAAACTCTCAGAAGTTTTCTTGAAGAGTTTAAATTAAACAAGGTTGGAGTTTTCACCTATTCCAAAGAAGAAGGCACTCCTGCCGCAAGCTTTGAAGATCAGATTGACGATGAAACAAAGGAAAGTCGCCGTGATATTTTGATGTCACTTCAAAAGGACATTTCCCTTGAACTCAACAAAGCAAAAATCGGAACAAAAGACACTGTGATTATCGAAGGCTATGATGAGAGCGAGCTTTGCTATGTGGGCAGGTCTTCCCATGATACGCCCGATGTTGACGGCGGTGCTTTTGTTTACAGTGAAGATGAGCTCGGTGCAGGTCAGATTGTTGAGGTTGAAATTGTGGACTGCAGTGAGTATGATATTGTCGGAAAGGTTATATGAATGTTAACGTAATGTAAACTTAATGTGCAAACTATTGACATCAATTTGATTTTGTGGTATTTTACTAATTGGTAGGTTGTGGAATAATTCCGATACCCTGCTGAAAGGAATGGTTATATGAATTTAGCAAATAAAATTACAATGACACGAATTTTAATGATTCCGCTGTTTATGGTAGCATATTTGTGGAATTTCCCGTACAACGAGCTTGTAGCCTGCATTATTTTTGCAATTGCGGCTCTCACCGATGGCGTTGACGGCTATGTTGCCCGAAACTATCAGATGGTTACCGATTTCGGTAAGTTTATCGACCCCTTGGCAGATAAGCTTCTCATTGCAACTGCTCTCATCTGTTTTGTTGAAGCAGGCGAAATTGCCGGATATATGGCTGTTATCATCATTGCCAGAGAGTTTATCGTAACAGGTCTTCGTACCGTTGCAATGTCAAAAGGAGTTGTTATTGCGGCATCCATGACAGGCAAGATTAAAACCTGTATTCAGATTGCGGCAGTTATTTGTGTATTCCTTTTCGGATACCCCGAGGCAGGAGAAGTAACAGCAACCTCAGGAATGCTTCTTGAAGCGTTCGGAAATAAATATTCACCCGGATACATAGCAATGTTTATTGCAACGCTGTTTACAGTATATTCCGGAATTGAATATCTTGTAAAAAATCGCAAACTTTTGGAAGATTATTAAAAAAATGCCTGAGACATTTTCAGTTATGTGAAATATCTCAGGCTGTTTTATATTGGAGACAGACGGTTATGAAAAAACTTGTTTTGATAATTTTTGTATTTTTGACATTGCTTGTTTCGTGCATTATTGTCAACGCTGACAATATCCCGGTACGTATAGACGGAATATATGTTGCATTCAATGCCGACACGGGATATCCCTTTATTCATAATTCAAGAACATATGTTCCCTTAAGGGTTACCATGGAAGCCTTCGGCGCCGAGGTTGACTGGGAGAGCGACACAAGCACTGCCGTTATACGCAAAGGCACAACAACGGTCAGGTGCTGTGTGGGAGACAATTGGATATACCGCAATAATACAAAAATTGTAAACGATGCTGCAACAGTAATAAATAATGGCAGGGTATATCTTCCCATCAGAGTTGTGCTGGAGGCTTTCGGAGCAACTGTTGAGTGGGACGGGTCGGTAAATATTTCAAGCGGAAGCGGAGCAAGTCTTATCTCTGCCGTTGAAAATACTCCGTCCGTAACCGGCAACTATTGGGGTATATGGAACGAAGCATTGTGGCTCAAGTCATGCGGAAGGTACAGCGAAGCCATAAACAAAATAATGTCTGTTTCATCGGCATTTATTTCAACAAATCAGCCACAGAGCAATGCAATGCTTTTCAAGCATCTGGGCGAGCTGTATTCCTATCTTGGAAATTACGACAATGCATCTGCATGTTTTGCCCGTGAGAGCTACTACTGGAGTCTTTCTCCGGGAATGGAACAAAGCCGTATAGATTCACTGAGACGGTCAAATCTGATAAAAACAAATGTTCAGATATATGTGAAAACAACAGATGAAAACATGGGTTCAAAAAAGTATTTCGGTGCACAGCTTGAATCCAAAGCAGGTATATATCTCGGTGCATATGCCGAGGGTGATACAAAAATCTACAATCCCTACAATCCGAGTAAATTCTATATGGATACATTTCCCGACCTTGTAGAAAAGGATATGGCGGCATATTTGCTGTATCTGCCCTACGGAACAAATGTCACTCACTATAACAGTCACATAAGAAGAGCCATTAATGAGGACAAAATACTTCAGATTGCATTGGAACCCCATGCAGGCTTAAGGGTGGTAAAAGACTCGGACAATTATCTGAAGAAGCTTGCTCAGACCATGGAAAGAAGCAACTGTCGGTTTATGCTCCGTTTTGCAGGCGAAATGAATGATCCTGGTTGCCCTTGGTATGACGCTGACCCGACGGTTTACATCGAAAAATTCAGACTTGTTGCCGATATTTTTCATAGATATGCACCGTCGGTACCGGTAGTGTGGGCACCGAATTATTATCCGGAGGATACCATCGACGATTACTATCCCGGAGATGATTATGTGGATTATGTGGGAATGTCATCATACAAAATGGAACAACCCATCACCGATCCCATGGGGCAGGGCATAGATCGAAGCCGCTGGAGCAATCAGTTAGACAGGATATATTCTCTCTACGGTCACAAAAAGCCTATTGTGGTTGTGGAGGGTGGTGCATCATATATCAATTATGACACAGGTGCGGATATAAGTGATTTTGCCGCGGCTCAGCTGAAGGATTTTTATACCTATCTTCCCATAAAATATCCCAATGTAAAGATGTGCTTTATATTTGATTCCGACCGTGAAAGACAAAAGTTTTCATTGTCAAACAACTATCAGTATCTTTCGGCATATAAAGAAGCAATAAGCAATCCCTTGTATCTTTCCAATATGGTAGCCAAAAAATACAGATATTCCTATTATGAAATAAGCAATGGTGTAAATGTCAAACCCGAAGCAACATCAATGGCAAGCTACATTATAACCCCCTACAACGATGTTTCATATGTGATATATTACATAAACGGTGTTGAGTTAGGGGTCACATACGCTATTCCCTATGAAGTGAATGTTGACTTCACCCCCTACAAAGGACAGCGTGTCAATGTCAAGGTTTGCGCCTTTAACAGCAATCATGCAATGATAAGTTCATCTGAAATAGGTGTTAACGTAATGAGTTCATAGAAGTCATAGAAGCCAAAAAACTCCGGAAATAATATTTGAATAATAAGCAGTGGTCATATACCATTCGGTGCAATTCAAATATTACTTCCAGAGTTTTTGTCAAATACGAACTTTTAAAATCTCAAGCATTTTTTTTGCGGCATCTTGCTGAGCCTTCTTTTTGTTTGAACCGGTACCGTCCGAAAATTTTCCTCCTGCAATGGTAACTCTTGAACAAAAAACCTTTGCATGATCGGGTCCCGTTTCTCCCGTGAGAACATATTCAGGAACAAAGCCCCTGCTCTGACAATATTCTTGTAAAACCGACTTGTAATCGGTTTCCCTTCCGCGGTGTTCTGCCGCTTCAATAATATCATCTTTGAGCCAGTCAAGAACCATCCTCTTGACTACATCAAAGCCACCATCAAGATATATTGCGGCAATGACTGATTCCATGGCATCTGATGTTAGTGAAGGTTTAAGATTGCCGCCGCTCATGAGTTCTCCTTTTCCCATATAAAGGTAATCTCCAAGCTTTAATTTTGCGGCAAGCTTTGCAAGTGATGCTTCACAAACCACGGATGCTCTAATCTTTGACAGAACTCCCTCAGGAAGTTTTTTGTAGTTTTTATACAGAAATTCGCTGACCGAAAGCCCTAAAACCGAATCTCCCAAAAACTCCATTCTTTCATTGGAGCCGTTGTTGTCGGTTTTGTGTTCGTTTATATACGAGGTGTGGGTCAAAGCATTTTTGAGATATGAAATGTTATTGAATTTATATCCCAGTCTTTTTTCAAAATTGCCAAGTTCCGGCATTAAATCACCCACCGTGAAAAATTCAGAATTATAAATTATATGTTATCTGAATTTGCTTTAATATATTCAACCACGTCTCCTACAGTTCTTACATTTTCTGCCTCTTCTTCGGGAATCTCAATGTCAAATTCGCTCTCTAAAGCCATAATAAGCTCTACAATGTCAAGAGAATCTGCACCGAGATCGTCGATGAAATCCGAACTGTTGGTTATATCGTCAGCATTTACGCCGAGCTGATTTGCAATTATATCTTTTACTGTTTCAAAAACCATTTTAAAATACCTCTTTCTTTTAATTTAATATTACAACAAACATAAACCAATTATATATAATATATTACATAAATCACATATAGTCAATATTTTTTTTGATAAATAATGGTATAATTATAGCTTATTTTTTATAATAAATTCATAAGTTTACCGAAATAAATATGCCGATCAGGATAATCAGCGAGCACATAAGCTTAAATGCAATATTTTTTTCTTTAAAAAATAACCATCCTGTGATAACGGTTACAAGCACTGATGACTGTTTTATAAGTGTCATGATCGTAATTTGGCTTTCGGGAGATGAGTTGGCGATAAACAAAAGTCTGTCACCGAAAATCAGGGATATGCTCATGAGCGGAACCCAGTAGTTTCCTTTGAGTGATGATATTGAAATCTTTTCCCGTTTTCCCATTAGAATGAAAGAATATATCACCAAAAGGAACAACATAAACCAGAATTGAAGTTGATCTGCCTCCATATCCTTCATAAGCACTTTGTCCATTGTGGCGGATATGGAGTTTAGCAAACAGTTTGCCAAGGCGGCAAGCAAAACAAGAGGTTTTGTCTTTGAGTTGCCCGAGTCCTTTTTTAAGTTGACCATAAACAGACCTGTAATTACAAGAGTTGCTCCCACAAGTTTTTGCCATGTGAGGCTCTCACCCAGAAGAACTATTCCAAACATCATGGAAAAAACCATTCTTGACATATCCATTACACCGTACAGACTCACGCTCATTCCCTTGAGAGCCACATATGCCAGCATCCACGATGAGCCAACGGCACAGGCCTTTAAAAAGGTGTAGAATATATATATGGGCTTTGTAGAAAAAGCATTCTGAGAAAAGGGTATAATCAGCAAAAAACCTATGAGAGAGTAAAAAAACAATATTTCATCGGAGCTGCTTTTTTTGAGAGCGGCTTTTTTCATTCCGTCACGTGAGCCCTTGAGCAAGCTGTAAATAAATACAAATAAAATCCATAAACCTTCCATATCACACCTCCGTTATTTGTACGTCGGATAATCCTCCGACTGATAGCACAAAGAACAGTTTATAACATTTGACGCAATTTGTCAAATATTATTTTATTTGACTAAGGGGACGGTATGTGATAATATTAATGTATGAATCTTTAACAGAATTTAAACGATGACTGTGATAATCATGAAAGAGGTGTTTCATTTTGGCACATACAGCATTTATAACCGGTGCTACCCGGGGGATTGGTCTGTGCATTGCAAAACTTTTTCTTGAAAAAGGAATGAATGTGGCTGTTACATATGAAAAAAATGATACTGCCGCCCATAAGATGGCAAAAGAATTTGACGGTAAAAATCTTATGATTATAAAATGTGATGTATCGGATTATTATGCCGTGCAAAATGCTTTTGAAAAGGTTTCGTCGGTTTTTGGCGGAGTTGATATTCTTGTTAATAATGCAGGCATTGCACAGCAAAAGCTTTTTTGCGACATAAGCCGCAAGGAGTGGGATCGTATGTTCGATGTAAATATCGGTGCCATGTATAATACGGTAAAGTGTTGCTACAATCACATGGTCAACCAAAAATGGGGACGCATCATAAATATTTCCTCCATATGGGGCATAAGCGGAGCCTCCTGTGAGGTTCACTACAGCGCTTCCAAGGCGGCAGTGATAGGCTTTACCAAAGCTCTTGCAAAGGAGCTGGGACCCTCGGGAATATGCGTAAACTGCGTAGCTCCGGGCGTTATTGACACCGAAATGAATTCACACCTTTGCGAGGAGGATATGACGGCTCTTGAAGAGGAAACCCCTCTTTGTCGCATCGGAACGGTGCAGGATATTGCCTTGTGCGTGGAATACCTTGTATCCGACGGTGCATCCTTTATCACGGGGCAGGTCATCAGTCCCAACGGCGGAATTGTAATATAATTAAAAATTCATAATACATATCCGGAATTTCAGGTGGTGAAAGCTCGATATTGCTGTTTGAATTGTTACAATTTAACTACAATTGTTGATTCCGTATCTGTCTTGTGTTATAATAAATAAACGTATAATTTATAGGGGGATACATATGAAATTTAAATTTACAAAAATACTTTGCCTTATTCTTACAATGGTTCTGATGGTATCGTTTACGGCGTGTGATTCCGATGATGTACCTGAGGCAGATTTGTCCAATCTTCCGGAGATCCCGGGAGTTGATTTCAGAAATGAGATTGAATTTTTTGATGAGCAGCCCGGTATAAACACTTTTACCATTGATGTTGATGAGATTCATGCTCCGTATGCTTCGGTATGGTTTTCAAATGACAACACCGGTTCCAAGGGATATACCAGTGATTCATCAGTTGTTATTGTTGGTAAAAACGGTCATGTAAAAGGTGTTAAAGAAGGTACAGCATATGTTCTTCTGCATTCATCAATGGACCTTTATGCTGTATTTAAATATTATGTAAAATAACAAACAACATCAGCAGACTACGATAATGGTTTTCAAAATTAAATGATTTAAATCCACAGCAGGATATATGTGAAAAACAAATCCATTCTCAAATATAAAAGCGGTTGCTTTCGCAACCGCTTTTCTTAGTGTTCGGATTCAATTTATGCTTCAATAATTCTTACTTTGCATACGCCTTCAACAGCTGCAAGTTCTGCCTCTAAACCTTGCGGAACAGCGTCAACATCAATAATTGTGTATGCATTGTCTTTTTTGCTCTTGGAGAGCATGTTTGTGATGTTTATGTTGTCGTTTGCAAAGATTGAAGAGAATGTGTTGAGCATGTTGGGAATATTCTGATGAGCAATTGTAACTCTGAATTTTGAATCAAGATCAGCTTCAATGTTGGGATAGTTAACAGAGTTTTTGATGTTACCGTATTTGAGGAATGCACTGAGCTCATCTGCAGCCATAACTGCACAGTTATCTTCCGATTCGGGAGTTGAAGCACCAAGGTGAGGAATATTAATAACATTTTCCATGCCGATGGTTTCTTCGCAGGGGAAGTCAACCACATAGCTTGCAATTGTACCGTTTTCAATAGCTTTTTTGAGAGCGGCGGTGTCAACAAGCTCACCTCTTGAGAAGTTGAGAAGTCTTGTGCCTTTTTCCATGCATTCAAAAAGTTCATCGTTAACAATGCCGCGTGTGCCGTCGTTTAAGGGCATGTGCATTGAAATGTAGTCGCAGTTTGCAGCGAGCACTTTGAGGTCATTGCATTTTTTAACTTTTGCAGAGAGTCCCCATGCAGCGTCAACGGAGATGTAGGGGTCATAACCGATAACATCCATACCAAGAGCCAGGGCAAGGTTTGCAACCTTTGCACCAATTGCACCAAGACCAACAACACCAAGCTTTTTGCCGAGGAGTTCGGGACCTGCATAAGCACTCTTGCCTTTTTCAACAAGTGCACCAACATTGTCGCCTTCGCCTTTTAAGGTTTTAGCCCATTCAATAGCATCGGTGATTTTTCTTGAAGCCAAAAGAAGACCTGCAAGAGTGAGTTCTGCAACAGCGTTTGCGTTTGCACCGGGAGTATTGAAAACAACAATACCTTTTTCACTGCATTTGTCAATGGGAATGTTGTTTGTGCCGGCACCTGCTCTTGCAATACCTTTGAGGTTTTCGGGAAGCTCCATGTCGTGCATTTTGAAACTTCTGAGGATGATGCCGTCGGGGTTTTTAACTTCGTCTGTAACAGCAAACAAAGTTTTATCGAGTCTGTCAAGACCGCATGCAGCAATCTTGTTGAGAGTTAATACTTCAAACATAAGTGTTGCCTCCAAAAATTATTTGTTTTCTGCTTCAAATTTCTTCATGAAATCAACGAGAGCCTGAACGCCTTCAACGGGCATAGCATTGTAGATGCTTGCTCTCATACCGCCAACGGTTCTGTGACCTTTGAGGTTAACAAAGCCTGCTTCTTTAGCTTCTTTGATGAATTTAGCGTTAAGGTCTTCGCTGTCGGTAACAAATGGAACATTCATGAGAGATCTGTCTTTGGGATCTGCAACAGTTGCAGAGAACATTTCACTTGAATCAAGGAAAGAATAAATGATTTCGGCTTTTTTGAGGTTGGTTTTGTGCATAGCATCAATACCGCCGTTTTCCTTGAGCCATTCGCAAACGAGCTTGCAGATGTAGATTGTGTAGGTTGGGGGAGTGTTGAACATTGAGCCGTTTTCGGAATGTGTTTCATAGTTGAACATTGTGGGGCAGATGTCCATAGCTTTGCCGATGAGGTCTTCACGAATAATTACAACTGTGAGACCTGCGGGAGCCATGTTCTTCTGAGCACCTGCATAGATGATGCCGAATTTGGAAACATCAACAGGCTCGGAGAGAATGCAGGATGACATATCTGCAACAAGAGGAACATCTCCTGTGTCGGGAACTTCTGCATATTTTGTTCCGTAGATTGTGTTGTTATATGTAATGTGAACATAATCTGCATCGGGTGTAAACATTGATTTATCAATCTTGGGAATGTAGTTAAATACTTTGTCATCGGAAGATGCAATGATTTTGGCATCGCCGTATCTTGCAGCTTCTTTCTGAGCTTTCTTGGACCACAGACCTGTGAGGATGTAGTCAGCTTTTTTCTTTTCGGTGTAGAGATTCAGGGGAATCATTGCAAACTGGCTGGATGCACCGCCCTGGAGGAAAAGAACCTTGTAGTTGTCGGGAATTGAGAGAAGCTCTCTGAGGAGTGCTTCACAGTCATCTATGATTTTCTGATAATCTGAAGAACGGTGACTCATCTCCATTACTGACATTCCTGAATTTCCGTAGCAAACAAGCTCAGCCTGTGCTTTTTCAAGAACGGGGAGAGGGAGTGCAGACGGACCTGCTGAAAAGTTATAAACTCTGTTCATAATAATCGTCCTTTCATGATATAAATTTTAAATTACCTTATATTATAGAACAAATCATAAAAATAGTCAAGCGTAGAAATGGAAAAAACAACATATAAATTGATAAAAATTTCACAATTTTTTTGTTAATGGTGACAAATAAAAAGATCGTCTCCGGGCGGAGACGATCATTAAAAACAATTACGCTTATTCGTCTTTTAATAATTTTTTATAAATAAGATATGCACTTCCCAGTCCGCATGCAACAGACAACAGGGCAAGGATCTTTTTGAACGACTTTGAGAAGATGCATCCCACAATGCTGCCTATGCACGCTGTAATTGCACCAAAAATTGCTACATCGGTTTTTGACATATTCTTAATTTTGTCTACAGCTATGTCGGAATAAACTTTTACCTCACCGGGAATTGACTTGATGGTTTCTTTTACATTGAGACTTTTTATTTTATCCAGAGCTTTGTCAGAATAAACTTTCATTTCACCGGGGATGGACTTTATGGCTTCCTTTACATTAAAATTCTGAGCTTTTTCTATAATATTCAAAATTATCACTCCCTTAAATATATCCTATATATATAATTTACCAAATCATTCTTAAACTGTCAATATTATTATTCAATTTGTAACAAAATATTAACTAAATTTATTTGCGGATATTTGGGAGTGTTGACATTTAAACATTACGGTGTTAGAATTATAATAACAAAGTTAAATATGCGAAGGGTGGTTTAAAGATGAATGAACTTGCATCGGTAATTGAACAGCAAATAAAGAAACAGTATAAAAGTATAAGGCAGTTTTCGCTTGTTTCGGGCATACCTCAGACAACCATTGTAAGTGCTATTAAAAACGGTGTTTGCGGTACCGCCTATGAAACAGTTATAAAAATTTGTGAGCTCCTGCATATTGAGCTTGTAAACTATAATACCCATCTTGTAATGACAAATGACGTTATTAATATGGTCAATATGTTTAATTCTCTCGATGAGAAGGGAGAACACGCTGTGATGGCGTTTATGGCTATGGAATTTAATCGTTGTAACGGCTCTCTCGACTACATTGCCAAGGCAACCGAACAGTCCAATGAAATAGCACGGCGCAAGGCTCAGAATCCCTTTGAAATGATAAATGTTATTTCAAATCAGAATAAAACGGAGGAATTTTAATATGAAAAGATTTATCCTTTACGCAGATTTGAAGCCCGATAAGGTGGAAGAGTATAAGGAGATTCACCAAAATGCGTGGCCGGAAATTTTAGAGCTCATCACAAAGGCTCATATGCATAACTATTCTATAAGTGTCAGAGGGACAAGCGTATATACAATTTATGAGTATACCGGTGATGACTATGAAAAAGATATGGCAGAAATGGAAAAAAGTCCCATAATGCAAAAATGGTGGTCTCATACCAAGCCATGTTTCCTTCATCATGAAGAGGGATGGTATTATGAAGATCTTGAAGAGGTATTTTATCTGAAATAACGTGTGGTTTACCGCCTTTGATGCGGCGGAGCCGTTTTTCTTGTAAAAGAAACTTTGTGACGCCTATTGTCCCGGTTCATATTTTATTTTTCTGTAGGTGCTTGGAGTGCAGAATTTATATTTTTTAAATATTCGATTAAAATAGGAAATCGAAGAAAAACCTGTTTCATAAGATATTTCCGAAATGCTTTTGTCTGTTGACAGAAGCATTTTTTCTGCCTTGCACACCCTCACAAAATTGAGATATTGCACAAAAGGAGTGTTAACCATCTTTTTGAAAAGACGGCAGAAATAATATTCGTTTATGTTCATAAGCTTGCTAAGCTCCTGCAGGGTAAGTTGCTCCGAATAGTGGGTGTCAATATACTCGAGGGCAGGCATAATCTTTATTATCTGGGTGTCGAGAGATGCCTCGGGGCTTTTTATTATGTTTTCGCGGTAGAGTATACCGATTATATTATATATGTAGGATTTTATAAAAATATCGTAGGATGTTTGGCGGGAAATGTTTTCGTCAAGAATTTTATCAAGACAGTCAGAGAGCTTTTGGTTAATCTCGCTTCCTGCTTTAAACACAACAGCTTCGGTGTTTCCCTGATTTATGAAGCGTGAAAGATATTTGCTCATATACACCCTTCCGTCACCCGGTTCACTGTTTATGTTAACATCAAACTGCACAAAAAAAGCGCGGGAATCCTTGTGGATGACCGTGTAGTGGGGGACTCGGCTGTTAACAAAAATTATGTCATCACGTTCAACCCTGTATTCTTTGTCGTTAACATAAAACTCGGTGTGCCCCTCATAGATTTTTAATATTTCAAACTCCGAATGCATGTGCAAATCACAAATGCCGTCTGCCTTGGCTTTTCTTGCTGTGCCGCTCACATGCACCGAAGAGTTTGGCAAAGTGGGTTTTACAAGCTCGTTACGCATATATTCTCACCTCAAAAGTCAATTTTGTTCAAACAAAAACGGTTTTTTCATGTCAAAATGTCAATTAATATCTAAACAAGCAATTATGTTCTCAATATAACACAACATTATTGGAAAATCAAGCCGAATGACAAAATTAATTCAAAAATTGACGATTTCTCCTCGGTTTTTGATGCACACCAAATGTTAAAAGTCAATTTTGTGCAACACAAGACCAAAATAGTGGTTGAAAAATGTCAATTAATGCTATATAATTAAATGAGTATAGTGGTAAATTATTAAAAATTCAAATTATATTATTAAAGGAGAGAAAAGTTATGTCAGAAGAAATCGTAAATGCATTTAAAGAGAAGCACGACGAAGTGGTTATCGATGCTTCAAAAAAACTCAAAGTAGGTATCATAGGTACAGGCTGGATTGCTGAAGCTCATGTTCAGCAGTACAAAAAAATGCCCGATGTTGAACTCGTGGCTATGGCAGACCTCATCGAAGGAAAAGCAGAAGCTTTTTGCAAAAAGTTCGAAGTTGAAGGTGCAAGATGCTACCGCAGTCACACAGAGCTTCTTGCCAACGAAAAGCTTGATGCAGTGAGCGTTTGTACATACAACTCAACCCACGCAGAATGTACAATTGATGCACTTAAAGCAGGGGTTCACGTACTCCTGGAAAAACCCATGTGTGTTACACTTGAAGAAGCAATTGCAATCCGCAAAGCCGAAAAAGAAAGCGGCAAAATTGTTTCCGTTGGTTTCCAGCCCCGTTTCAACGAAAATATGAAAATGGTTAAAAAGATTGTTCAGTCCGGTGTTCTCGGCAAAATCTACTACATTCAGACCGGTGGCGGAAGAAGACGCGGTATTCCCGTACCCTACGGCACAACCTTCATTGAAAAAGACAAAGGTGCAATCGGTGCTCTCGGTGACATCGGATGCTATTCCCTCGATATGGTATTAAACGCTATGGGTTATCCAAAGCCCCTCTCCGTTTCCGGCTACACTTCCGACTTTTTCGGAAAGAGCAAAGAATACTGGAAAGGCGTGGAACGCCCCGAAGAATATGCCGACATTTTTTCAGTTGACGATTTTGCTGCAGCATTTGTTCGTTTAGAGGGAGATGTAATCCTTGACTTCAGAATCGGCTGGGCAATGAATCTTGATACATCCGGCGACACAATTATCTATGGTACAAATGCATCTCTCAGAATCCCCTCAACAGAATGCTGGAATGGCGGTATAGGCGGAAATCTCAAACTCTATCAGACAGTTGCAGGCGAAGAGGTTTGCACAGAATTTGCTCAAAAGAAGAGCTCATTTGCCGATGATTTCTACAACAAAGCACGTTCATTCCTTGATGCTGTTAAATATGGCGGCACTTCACCTGTTCCCACAAGTGAAATTATCTACAACCAGGCAATTCTTGACGGCATCAACAAATCCGCAAAACTCGGAAAAGAAATCACACTTGATATCCCTGAAATATAATTATTTCGAAAGGACTGCAGAAATATGAAAAAATTCAAAGTCGGTCTCCAACTCTACTCTGTAAGAGACGAAATGGAAAAAGACATGGACAAAACCCTCGGCGCCGTTAAAGCTATGGGTTATGACTATGTTGAATTTGCAGGATATTTTGAAAAAAGTGCCGATGAAGTGAAGGCTCTCCTTGACAAACACGGTTTAGAGTGCATTTCCGTTCATCAGGCACCCTCACTTTTCTTTGAAGAAGGTCAGAAGGCGGTAGATTTCCTTAAAGTTATCGGTGCAAAATACTGTGCAATCCCTTGGTATGAAGCATCAAAGCTTGCAGGAACTCCCGACTGGGAAGACACAGTGAAAAAATTTACCGAGCTTGGAAAGCTCCTTAAAGAAAATGACATTCAGCTTCTCTATCACAATCATGATTTTGAGTTTGAGAAATTTGAAGACAAATATCTTCTCGACCATCTCTATGACACAATAGATGTCGACCTAATCGACCCCGAGCTCGACACCTGCTGGGTAAAATACGGCGGTGAAGACCCGGTTAAATATATCAAAAAATATGCCGGAAGAGTAACTGTTTTGCATCTTAAAGATTTTACTGCAAAAGCCATGGCTCAGGGTCCGGCTTATGCACTGATTGATGCAGACGGAAAAGAAACCAAAAAAGCTACAAAAGAAGATAACGGCTTTAAGTTTATGCCCTGTGGCTCCGGCATTCAGGATTTTGAAGCAATCCTTGCAGCAGCCGAAGAATCGGGCACTGAATATGTTATTGTAGAGCAGGATTCATCCTACGAAACCCCCTCGCTTGAAGCCGCAAAGCAAAGCCGTGACTATCTTAAAACTCTCGGTTTGTAATAAGGAGATAAAACATGAAAAAATTTAACCTTGGCGTTCAGCTTTATTCCGTAAGGGATGAAATTACAGAAGATATGGACAAAACCCTCGGCGAAATCAAAGCAATGGGTTATGACTATGTTCAGTTTGCAGGGTTTTTCGGCAAAACCGCCGAAGAAGCAAAGGCACTCTCGGACAAACACGGTCTCAAAAACACATCAATCCACTTCGGCATTTCGGAAATATTAAATGAAACCGAAAAAACCATTAAGGATATGAAAACTCTCGGCATAAAGCACTTTGTTGTTCCTTCTGTTCCCCAAAACATCTTCTTTGATGACTGGGCAGGAACCGTCGAAATGTTCAAAAAAGCCGCCACAATCTGCAAAGAGAATGATCTTTTCTTTGGCTATCACAACCACGCTGTTGAGTTTTCGGATATTGACGGCGAAAAGGTTTTTGATAAGCTCTTAAAAGATGTAGGCACCGATTTACTTCTGCCGGAATTCGACGTAGGCTGGATGGAAAGCACAGGGGAAGTTCCTGCAAAATATCTTGAAAAATACGCAGGCTTTGTTCCTCTTTTGCATCTCAAGGACTATGTTAAAACCGAAGAAAAGCTGAGCTTTGTTCCCTGCGGAAGCGGAATGCTCGACATCCCATCGGTTATTGAAGCCGCCGACAAATATGGTGTTGAAGACATCATTGTTGAGCAAGACGGCGGATGTCTTGCAGACATTAAGAAAAGCGTAGAATATCTCAAATCCCTCGGACTTTAAAGAAAGGTAGTTATATTATGAAATTGTCTGTTTTTTCACCGGTTTTCAATGATGTTAGCCTTGAAGAAATGCTCAAAAAGCTTCACGAGCTTGGAGTGCAGGCTGTGGAGTTGGGCTGCGGAGGATATCCCGGAACAGCTCACATTAAGCCCGATGAGCTTCTTGGCAATCAGGAAAAAATTGATGAAGTTAAAGCATTACTAAAAAAATATGAAATAGAAATTTCCGCATTCAGCTGTCACGGCAATGCGGTTCATCCCGACAAAGAAATTGCCGCAAGCTATCACAAGGATTTTGAAAATGCTTGCGCACTTTGCGAAGCCTTCGGCATCGACACTCTTGTTACATTTTCGGGTTGCCCCGGCGGAAGCAAGGATGACAAAATGCCCAACTGGGTTACCTGCCGCTGGCCAAATGAATACGGCGAAGTTCTGGAGTATCAGTGGAACGAAGTTCTCATTCCATATTGGAAAAAAGCCGCTGAATATGCAAAATCAAAAGGCGTTAAAAAGATTGCCTTTGAAATGCATCCCGGTTTTTGCGTATACAACCCTGCAACCCTTCTGCGTTTGAGAGAAGCTGTTGGCGATATCATTGGTGCAAACTTTGACCCAAGCCATCTTTTCTGGCAAGGAATTGACCCCGTTTACGCAATCAGAAGTCTTGAAGGTGCCATCTATCACTTCCATGCAAAAGACACCAAAATTGACGACATCAATTGCAAAACAAACGGCGTGCTTGACACTCGCCCCTACGGCGACGAAATTCACCGTTCGTGGATTTTCCGCTCGGTTGGCTACGGTCACGACTATCAGCTTTGGAAAGACATAATGAGCACTCTTCGTCTGGTTGGTTATGACGGTGCCATCAGCATTGAACATGAAGACAGCCTCATGAGTCCCATGGAAGGTCTCACAAAGGCTGTAGAATTCCTCAAAGAAGTTATGATATTTGAGAAAAAAGGCGAAATGTGGTGGGTGTGAGAGGGGCATCAAATTTACCTGATTTCAAGCAAAAACAATGAAGAAGCATTGTTTTTATGCTTGAAAAACAGGATTTGCTGCCGAATAAAACATATGCACAATTACGCCTTAGTGTTAATTTGATTGAAATTACAAATCTTATTTAAGGAACGGTCTGTGTGCCGTTCCTTTTGTTTTTAAAATCAAAAAACCTTGCAGGGCACAGCACCCTGCAAGATTCAAATCTTTTATTTATTCTCTGTTTGTTTTTTTCTGTATTCCGTAGGCAGGCATCCGTAATATTTTTTAAATGCATTATAAAATCCTTTTGATGCGTTATATCCAACCTCACCCGCAATTTCTGCCACGGTTTTGTCGGTGGTGGTAAGAAGCTTGACGGCTCTTTTCATACGCAAATCGCAAATCAGCTCTTTAAAGGTTTTGCCGTATGTTGAATTTATAATGCGGCTCACCTGACGGGTGCTGATTTTCAGCTTTTGCGCCACCTGCTCGGCTGTTATGTCGGTGTTAAAGTGATTGCTTATCATCATGGTAATCATGTAGGCGCGGCTGGCGTTGGAATCGGTCACCGATACCGATTTACCCGGATTAATATCACGATTTGCCGATTTCAAAATTATTGTAATAAGCTCATGAAAATTCTGAGATGTTAAAAATCTGTCATTTATCACGGTTTCGGGGTGTGACGAATCAAAACGTCTCATAATCTCCGCTGCTCTTTGGGGAACCTCAAGTGCCAAGGGCTCGGCAAGGATTTCGGTGAGGGTGTTATAAAGTGAAAAACCCGGCACCGAGGCGAATTTTTTCAAAGAAAAGTTCATAAAAACAGAAGCGTCGTAATTGTGCCCGATACGTTGCATCGCATGGGGGAGACTGGGCGGAATAATTATCAGACGGTTATTTTCGTGGTTGACAGTTTTGTCTTCAAAAATTGTATTCATTGGTGAATCGGTATATGCAAGCTCATAATACAGGTGGATATGAAGCGGAGTTTCCCCATCATTGTTGTACACATAGTTTTCCGGAATCTCCCGGGTGAGAAGTCCTCGGTCCGAAAGAATTGAAAAACGTGTATCTTCAATATATATATTACTTTCAACAACCATATTTTCGTTTACACATCCGTTTAGTCCTTCTTTCATTTCCCGTTCACCTCACTGTTGTTTTTCCTGTACTCCACAGGCAAACATCCGTAATATTTTTTGAAAGCATTATAAAATCCCTTTGATACGTTGTATCCCACCTCGCCCGAAATTTCTGCCACGGTTTTTTCGGAATTCAAAAGAAGATATGATGCTCTCTCCATACGTCGCTTTGTAACAAGCTCTTTGAAAGTGCAATCATACTGTGAACGGATGATACGGCTTATCTGCCTTGACGAGAGCTTCAATTTCTTTGCCACCGAATCAATTGTAATATCCTGACGATAAAGGTTGCTTATTATCATGTTTATTTTGTATGCACGGGTAGCATTGGAGTCGGAAATATTTACACTGTTTTTGTATTCGACAGATTTTGATGATGAATTAATTATCATCATAATAAGTTCGTGAAGCATAAGTGACATTTTAAACCGGTCGTGCGCTACGGTGTCTTTCTGGTCAGGGTCAAAACGGTTTATGATTTCGCCTGCCTTTGGTGAAATCTTTTCGGCATAACCGTCTTTGAAAAGAGAGGTTAAAATGTCAAAAAGCGGAATGTCCGATGTAACCGGGATTTTTTTTATGGTAAAGCCCATTGATGCGTTAATGCCGCTTTTGCGCGGATGAGCGCTCCTTCGAATAACATGCTTTTGTCCGGGCGGGATAATTATGAGGAAACCGGGGCTATAGGACTTTGTTTCGTTTTCATATAACACCTCGCTCGGAATATCGGAATAAAAGAGCTCATAATTGTTGTGAAAATGAATGGGAACAGTATAATCCTTGTTGTAAAAATAATTTTCTTTTGGAAGGTGAAGCTCAACAACTCCAAGATCCCACATAAGCGTGAATTTCACATCTTCAATACAAATGACGTTTTCAATCACCATATCATTTTTTGAGGGTATATCCATTCTTTTCACCTGCCTGTTTTATGATTTTAAGCAATAATCTTTAAGACTGCAATGTAATTTTAACATTTTATGTTGGATTTGTCTATAATTTTTTGAAAAAATGTGTATAAACAAGACCATGGCTTTAAAACATGTCTTAAAACGACTACCCAAAGCAAAAATTGTATTGTATAATTGAGTTATCAAATACAGGAGGACTAATGCTTATGAAAAGAAAAATCCTTATCACATTTCTTGTGACGGCACTTCTTGTTACAACCTTTGTTCCCTTTGTAGCTTTTGCCGGTGAAGGTGAAGCATCGGATGTAAGCCATGCAAAAGCCGTTCAGACACTTAAGCGGCTTGATATGCTCGGTGAAGAATTTTCCGGTGCAGAAAAAATCAAGTTTGGCGAATTTCTCGGTCTTGCAATGAAGCTTACGGGTATAACAGATGTGTCTGCAAGCACTTCATCGCCATATAGCGATGTGACCGACAGTGAAAAATACTATAGTGAAGTTATTCATGCCACCAACATGGGAATTGTTTCCGGCTATGGAGACGGCACCCTCGGATATGCTGAAAACATCACTTCCGGAAGAGCATCAAAAATCCTTGTTTCCATTCTGGGCTATGAGCCCCATGCAATTGTAAAAGGCGGTTATCCTGCCGGCTACACCATTGTTGCGGGAAACATCGGCGTGTTTGATGAACTGGCACTTGATGCAAATTCACCTCTCACATGGGATCAGGCGGCTCAGATGGTTTATAACTGTCTTGAAATCGAAATACTTCAGCCCGAAAGCTATCCCACCGAAAGCTATGTGACAGTTGACGGTGAAAATCCTCTCACAAAATGGATGAAGATTAAGAGACTGGAAGGCATTGTCACAGCCAACAGCCTCACAACCGTTAGCGGCGGTGAAGGTGAAGAAGAAGGCTACGTTACCATAGACGGTGTGCGTTTTATGGAAAACGGTACAATGGCTTCTTCCTACATAGGCTGCAAGGTGAATGCCTACTACAGAGAAATCACCTCTGCAAAGCTCGAACTTCTTGAGGTAAGCCTTGATGCCGAAGCCAAAATTTGGGAAATATCCGGCGAAGACATTGACGAAGCTGCAACAACCGCTTCGAAGATATATTATTATGAAGATAACAGCTCCAAAGCTGAGGATGTTTCAATTGAAGACGGTGCTTTCATTTCCTACAACTTCAAAAAATATGAAGGCGCACCCTCTGCCGAGCTTTTCACTCCCGAAAACGGGGCAGTAACTCTCATAGACTCCGACGGCAACAAAAAAGCAGATGCAGTTTATATTACCGAAAGTGAAACATATGTTGTTGAGCAGGTAAGACCTTCCAACGGATATATCAAAGACCTTTACGATCAGGATGACCTTCGTCTTGACACTGCTATAAATGAAGACCTCATTTTTGAAATCACCAAAGACGGAGTAAAGGTTAATATTGAAGAAATAAAGGTAAATGATGTTCTCACTGTTACCAAGAGTGAAGACGGTAACTTTATTTCAATTGAAATCGGATACAGAAGAGCCAGAGGCACTCTTGACGGAATGGGAGCCGATTACCTTGAAATCAAAGGCGAAAAATATAACATTATTAAGCAGAATCAGGATAAATTCACATCAGACCTTCTTGGCAAAGAAATTACAATTCTTTTTGATAAATATCTGAATGCCGCAGGCTATCTGCTTTCACAGACTTCCGGTCTTGACTATGGTTATCTTTGTCAGATAAAAGCCGGCGGAAAAGGCCTCGATGCAGGTGCAAGTGCACAGGTAATGCTCTTTATACCAAGCAGTGAAGGTGAATTTGTTACCTACAAAACAGCATCGAAGGTTTCCGTAAACGGTACAACAAAAAATGCTGACGGTGAAACTTATAACGGTCAGAAGATTGTTGATGAATTTATCGTCGACGGCAAAATAAATCATCAGCTTATTATGTTCAAGCTAAATGATGCAAACGAAATCGCAGAGATTGAAACCGCAAGAAACAACTGCTATGACCACGGCGGCACAGGCATGGAAGAAGAAGGCTTCACCCTTGACCTGGACTATTGGGGCTACGGAAAGAACCCCGGCGGAGCAGAACACAACTTTATCTACAAAAATTCCGGTATTCTCGGTAATGACTATGACCTGAACGGAACAGTGGGCATTCAGATTCCAAACTCCGGTCTTTGGGACGGCTACTTTGCCGGAATATACAGCTGGTCCGACCTTGAAAAAGCATTTGACATATATAATCCCACAAATGACTGGCCAAATGACAGACGTTTTACCGATGGTACAAAAACAAAGCTTTATGATGTGGATGCACAAAAAATTGCAAAATTCATCATAACCGAAGGTGCACAGGCTTCAGTTCTTCCTACTCAGCATCTGTTTTTGATAGCATCTGTTGGTCAGGCTCTCGATGATGACGGAATGCCCGGAACAAGAATCAGCGGTATGTACAAAGGCAAAGAGGCAAAGCTTTTCGTCAAAACCGATGCACAAGCATTTAAGGACGATCCCAAGCTTCTTGAAATCAAATCGGGCGACATCATAAGAATTGCCCAGGATGCAACCGGTATGGTTGTAAATCTCTTTAAGGTATACACTCTCTATCAGGATGCCGAATGGGATGATGCAAAATTCGGTAAAAATGCCGACAAACGTAACATTTCGTTTAAAAACACAATCAGACCTAACCGTGAATATCTTCTTGGCGGAAATGAATTTGCAGAATGGACATTCTCAAATGGTGAAACCGGTGATCCCGGTACCCTCAGAACCTATCCTTACTGTTTCTGGACAGGAAACGCATGCACAGTTATGCACGTGCGTGCAGTATATGTTAACGGTTCAAGACCTATGCTTAACCACGGTCCTTTGGAATCTACGGGTGAATCAATCACCGATAAGCTTATAAACACTCCGGGTGGTGTATACATGGGCTTCTACTTCTATGACGAAGCCACCGAAACCGTGAGAGCAGCAACAAGAGATGACCTTATTGAAGACGACAGATACACATATGTTCTCCGTAACCGTTACGGTAATGTTGAAGATCTGATTGTAATCAAACACAAAGAACCTGTTCTTGGTTATTGGGAAGGTTACACAGAAGGAAAATAATAATTTAAAGGAGAGATTTTAATGAAAAAGTTTTTAAGTATTATTTTGGCAGTTGCAATGCTCATTCCTTGTTTTTCTGCTATGGCGGAAACAAACACAGACCTGACAATTGTAAAAGAAATCATTCCTGCAAACAGTGAAACTCCCGTTTACAGAGAAATGACATCCACAGAAGAAGGTAAAGCAGCTGCACAGGTTGTTGTTCCTGCATCTGCATTTGAAAATTCCGAGAGTATAAACGTATATTTTGCAAAATATGCTTCGGGCAATCAGCTTGAAGCTGTCAAAGTTGCAACCGTAACATCCGACAAGGCAGATACTCCGGTTATAACAGAAGCTTTTGACATAACAGAGGAAAGTGTTGTTAAGGCTTTTGCTTGGAACGGTACAACCATTACTCCTCTTTCAACATCTGTTGCACTTCCAAAGAAAACAACTCATATTGTTTATGATTTTGAAGATGACACAGAATATCCTCTTGATACAGCAGTTACAAATAAGAATGCAGAAGTTATGCAGGCACGCAAAGACTGCAACAATGTTACAATTGTAAACGATCCCCTCGGTCAGAATGGTAAGGTTGTAAAATTTGATGCAACAAAAGGCTCTACAGCTGCAAACTTTATTGAAGGAACAACCTACAGACCTTCAATCAACAAATTCCTTGACAAAACAAGTTCAACAGTGGAATTTGATTTCTATATGCCAAACAAACCCTCAAGAAAGGTTACAGCTACCGACGAAGAAGGCAATCCCACCGCATACAGTGACAAGGATTTGTATTTCAGACTGAATTTCGGTTCGGTATTCTACTCACAAATTCAGATTCGTGCAACAAAAGCCGGCGGACATTCCAACAGACTTATGATTAATACCAATTCCGCCTATGGAACACTTGTGGCAAATAAATATTGCGCGCCCGAAGAATTTTACGGCAAATGGAATCACTTTAAGCTCACATATGCTCCCTGCGAAGGAAACAATGAAGCGTGCGAATATTATTTGTGGCTAAACGACGAACTTATTTACCACTCAATCGGTCTCGATACAAAGGTTACAAACAGAAACTATGTTGCAAGAAACCTTTATATCGGAACATATCAGGCAGCAGGATATCTTGATGAAAATTCTGTATTTTATATTGACAATGTTAAATTTTCTGCATAAGTAATATGTTAAATTGGGGTTTATCGAGCTGTTTAACACAAGGAACGACAACTCGGCAAAGAGAAAATTGCTTGCAATTTTCTCTTTGCCTCGGGGACAGGAAAAAACGATTCAGAATTGTCAAATCGAATGCGAGTCGGGAAGTATTCCCGATTCGCACGTGCCCGAAGCTGTACAAAGGTACTGCGAGGGTGAGATTTGGCAAGAGCAAAAAGGCATATAATAGGAGAAAAATATCTTGAAAAGATATTTTTCATCCTATTTGAAAACATTTCAAATTACGATGTATATTATCACTATTTTTAAAATTTTTTTATTGCCTTTTTGCGGTCTGGACTTTTTTTACGTCCCCGATAAATTTCAATTTATCACTCTAAACCCTATTCCCTATTCCCTAATCCCTTATCACTATGTGGAGGACAAACATGAAAAACAAACTTTTATCTTTTCTTCTTTGCCTTACAATGGTTTTGTCTCTTGTTCCTATGGTGCAGAGTGAAACCGTGGCAAAGGCTGCAAATGTGGACGAAATATCGGTCACATTCTGCGGTACACTTTTAAAATTTGACCAGCCCCCGGTTTTAAAAGAGGGCAGAACCCTTGTTCCCATGCGCGGAATTTTTGAAGCAATGGGAATGACTGTAAACTGGGACGAAGCTTCCCAAAAAGTAACTGCAACTTCTGCAGACAAAACAATTGAACTCACCATTGGCAACACCAATGCCACAGTTAACGGCGAAACAATCACTCTTGATGTTCCTGCCGAAATAATTTCGGGCAGAACAATGGTTCCCGTTCGTTTTGTTGCCGAAAGCTCCGGCTACAGAGTTCACTGGGACAACTACAAAAGACCAAGAGTTGTAATTATGCCCGATTATTCTCCCGAGACTTATGCGGCAATTGAACGCTACAACAACGAATGTTATTCAGAAGATCTTATCGACTGGATTATCAATCTCTACGATCCCGAATCGGGCGGATTCTATTTCAAAAAGAGTGCAAAAGACACCGTGGGCTTTTTGCCCGACCGTGAAGCAACCGCAAACTGCATCGGTATGCTTTCCCGTCTTGAAATCGTAGACTCTTCAAAGCCTGACACCTTCCTTACCAAGGAAATGCAGGAAAAAATGATTGCTTTTGCACAGGCAGGTCAGTCCGACGAAGACGGCTACTGGTATGAAGAACCCTGGGGACAGTATATAGGTACGGGAAAAAGAGACTATCAGCAGTCCGGTGCAACTCAGATTTTAAAAATGCTTGGTGCAGAACCTCTCTACAAAACTTCGGGTGAACGCCTTGCAGAGCAAAAGGCAGGCAGTGAAACTGCGGCTGCTTCAGAGCTTTTTGACAACAAATATAATTCTCACAAGGATTTTGAAAAATGGTTCAACGAAGGTCTCGACTGGACAGAGCCCTACGGTGCAGGTTCCGCAATGCTCTCCGAGCTTGGAAGAGTGAGGGCGGCAGGCGAAGACTATTTTGACCTTGCAGTTAAGCTCATTGAATCACGCATCAGCCCCAACACCGGTCTCCTTATGCAGAAAGACCCGGTAAGCGGCGAATGGATTGAAGAAATTGACTTCGACTCTATGAGTGGTACCTATAAAATTTCCGGTTACTACGGCGAAAGCTACTGGCCAAGTATGAACGGTAAAGACCTTACCTATCCTTACTTTGACAAAGCTCTTGATTCAACAATAAAGACAATGCTTTCCGACGAAGAAGGCTACCATGCCTGTGACATAGTTAACCCCTGGGCGCTTATCTGTAACATTTTGTATTCACAAAAGGATGTTATGAATGTGCCGGAATACAAGGCGGCATACGAGAGATATCTCAAAAAGCTTCCGGAAATCATCAACATGACAACCGAGAGGATTTTAACTCTCAAAACTCCCGATGGCTCCTACACCTACTATGCAGGAAAGGGTGCATCCGGAAACAAGGGTTCAAACCATGGTCTTTGTATTCTGGATGGCGAAATGAGCGGTGCATCAATGATTGTTGCTCTCAGACAGACAATTTTCAATGCACTCTTTATGGACTCACAGCCCATTTATGCAGGTCGCTTTGATGCCGCAGACATCAAAGAAAAGCTTATGGCTGTTGAACCCATCAAGAAAGTACAGCCCCTTTCAGAGGCAAACTTCATCTTTGACGATATGCCCGTAGGCTATGTTGATGAATCTGTCGGAATTCGTTCAAGCCTTGATGTTCAGGTTGTGGACGATCCCGTGTATATTGGCGAAAAATCACTTCGCATTCATTCTCCCGGCGGTGTGAGACCGGTTTGCTATTTTGATGTGGGCACAACAAACGGCAAAGGCTTTACACTCGAATATGATATCAAGTTTGATGTTGACAAAGATACCTCTGCTCTTATGGTGAATGAAATCGGTTCTGTGTTCTTCCCTGTGTATATGGGCTTCAGAAAGAACAACGGCAACTATATTCTCACAAGAACCACCGATAAATCCGCTCAACTCAAAAGCACTGCAAAATGGGAAGATTATCACACAGTTAAGGTTGTGTACACTCCCACCGATGACGGCAGTGCAGTGAGTGAGTTTTATGTTGACGGCACTCTTGTTGATACTTCCGACTATTATAAGAACGGATATCCCGCAAGACCTGCCGACAAGAACATTTCGTATGTGGGATTCAGAGCAGACCACGAAGGTGCATTTACTGCATACATCGATAACTTTAAATTCACCGAACACAAATAATTTGCCTGACACTTTTTTCATAAACTTTTCCGATGATTTGGGCAGTTTAGCCTGCCCGGGTCCATCGGAAACAAAACGAAAAACAATTTGTATAATAAAACCGTCAAACGGTGTTTTCTCTCTTAAGAATACTGCCGTTTGACGGTTTTTTTATAGGAGATTGAGTATTTAAATTGGAGTTTATCGGGCTAAGTACAAATGAGGTTGAAGCAATTCGCTAATGCACAAAATGCCATCGGGGGACGGTTGCTGACAGATGAGCGAAGCGAAATCCTTTGGCACATAAATTCAAAATTTTGTGTCAAAGCAGCTCCGTC
>JAFQBA010000024.1 GCA_017416845.1 Clostridia bacterium | reverse complement strand
TCAAATCATAAGGAGCCACACGTGGGGACGGAGCTGCTTTGACACAAAATTTTTGAATTTATGTGCCAAAGGATTTCGCTTCGCTCATCTGTCAGCAACCGTCCCCCGATGGCATTTTGTGCATTAGCGAATTGCTTTAACCTCATTTGTACTTAGCCCTACAAACTCCAATTTACAACCCTTTTCTAAAACAAATTATCCTGTTTACTTCTTCAAAACCCATAGCCACGTGAAACTTAAGACTGCCCACATTATCAAGTTCGCAATCACTGGCAAACTCTGTGCAACCCATATCCCTTGCCCACTTTTCACATGCAGAAAGAAGCTCTTTGGCATATCCTTTATTTCTATACGGCTTTTTTACAAATATACCTTCGAGGTAGCCAACAGGTGAAGTTTCGGTGCCTTCAACATAATCTTTTCTAAGTCCGCACTGAGCAAAACCTACAGGTGTTTCATTTTCATATTTAATAAAAAACACAGCATCATCGGTTTTGATTGATTCCGAAAACTCTGCTTCCAGCGAATCAACTGTGTTATCCTCCCACATCTGAACCGCCAACTCCGCCAAAATCCGACAATCGTTATATGTTGCTTTTCGTATCATCTTATATACCTCATCAAAGAAATTTTACAATACAATTAAGCCAAAAACTTATCTGTCATGCCTTTTTCCAAAACGTCGGAAGCATATTTTTTGGCAAGCTCCAAGGAGTGGAGGCGATAGTTCCCACATTGAATTTCATTGTCGGCAGGGATTGAATCCGCTGTGAGAACAAGCTTTAAAGCATCGGTTATCCTGTTTGCAATTTCAATTGCCTCCCACTGCCCCCAGATTGTCATATAAAACCCCGTACGGCAACCCATGGGAGAAATGTCTATAATTTTTGATGCAAAGGCTTCGTCTGTGTCACGAAGATAGGTTGCAAGAAGATGTTCAAGGGTGTGAATCCCTTCCGATTGCATTTCGCTCACATTAGGCTGTGTGAAGCGAATATCAAACTTTGTTACAATGTCACCTTTGTCCCCGGTGAGTACAGTGCATTTTCTGACAAAGGGGGCTTTCACTTTTGTGTGATCAAGCTCAAAGCTTTCTACTTTTGAAAATTTACTTTCGTTCATATTGGTTAGTCTCCTGTTCTATATTACTTTTAATAAATAAATCTCCTATTGATTTAAGATACCATAATTTTTTTGTTATGTTTTTCTTTTTGCAAACTCCGACGGGGACAGTCCACAATGTTTTTTAAAATATTTTGAAAAATAATAAATAGACTGAAATCCGCACCGAGTTGCAATCTCTCCAATGGAAAGCTTTGTATATACAAGCATTTGTTCTGCCATACCGAGGCGTTTTTGCAAAAGACTTTGCTTTGGAGAAATGCCATAGTGATTGGAATATATGGCAGAAAAATGATTCGGCGAGTATCCCGAAAGTGCTGCCATTTTTTCAAGCGTCCAATCAAGTTCCGGTGATTGCATCACCTGAGCATGAACCGACTCCACAATGCTTTGCGAGGTATCGAGCTTACCTCCCGAATAGGCACGGTAAAGATTTATAACCATATCGGTGAGAATACAATCAACCTTGTCCTCATATCCTGCATTTTTTTCGTCCTGTTCTTTTTGAACTTCTTTTATAGCCAAATAAACATCGGTACTTTTTCCTATGTTGATGCCTGTGATTGTTGGTATTGGATACTTTTTTAAAATTTCTCCAAAATCCTTGCTCACATACATCCAGTCATTGACAAAGCTTTCGTCATTTGAGCATGGACCGTGAAGCACGGTTTCTCCCGGCGCAGACAACAACAGGTCGCCTTTTCTGCCATGGTGAAGTACGCCTTCCTTTTCATAGACATATGGCGTATAAAAATAAAAAACCCCATATAAATCTACATTTCCCTTATGAGAAAATTCTCCTTTCTCGTGAGGAAACTTAGTTCCTGAATAGCAAATTCTCATTTTCTTCTCCGAATCGTAAAAAAATACAAATAATCCATTGAAAAATCCATTTTCAGATGTATTATATCATAGTATAGTGTAAATGTAAACAGTTTTGAAAGGAGATTTCCATGAAAAAATACACTCTTAACGGCACATGGAGCTTGCACGGAGCAGGCTACAATACAAACGGTACGATTCCGGGTTCGGTATATTCTTTTTTACTTGATGCAAAACTTATTGACGACCCATTTTACCGTGACAATGAGCTTAAAGCTTTGGCACTTATGGACAATGAGTTTTCGTTTTCAAGAAAATTTGAATACAGTTCAAAAAACACTACTCTGCTCCACTGCGACGGTCTCGACACCCTTTGCGATATATACATAAACGACACTCACATCGCTCACACCGAAAATATGCACAGAACATGGGAGTTTGATGTGACAAATGCTCTCTGTGACGGTGAAAACGAAATCAGAATCGATTTTCATCCCGTTGTTGCCTACATCAAAGAAAAGCAGGCAAAAGAGCCTGTGCCCCCCTATAGAAACGACTGTATCACAGGTTTCCCCCACATCAGAAAAGCTTTTTGTATGATGGGTTGGGACTGGGGCCCGAGACTTCCCGATGCAGGCATATGGAGAGATATTTATCTTCTTGAAAAGGGCAGCGCAAGAATTTGCGATTTCCATATTGTTCAAAGACATTCAGAGGGCAAGGTATATGTCACTCCCGAAGTTGTCACCGATTCTGAATGCACTGTAAAGGTCACAGTGACTTCTCCCGTGGGAGAATGCTTTGAAGTTGAAGCAAACAAGGAAACATTAATTGAAAATCCAATGCTTTGGTGGCCAAACGGTCTCGGAGATCAGCCTCTCTATGCTTTCAGAGCCGAAATCATTGAAAATGGTGAAATTGTCGACTTTTCAAAGAAGCGAATCGGACTTCGCCAAATGGAGCTTATCCGCGAGCGTGACAAATGGGGCGAGAGCTTCAACCACAGAGTTAACGGCATAGACTTTTTCGCTATGGGTGCAGACTACATTCCCGAAGACAATATCTTCTCACGCATCACCCCCGAGCGTACCCGAAAACTGCTTAACGACTGCAAATTTGCAAACTTCAATGCTGTCCGTGTTTGGGGCGGCGGTTATTATCCCGATGACTTTTTCTTCGAAATATGCGACGAGCTTGGCATTGTGGTATTTTTGGACATGATGTTTGCCTGCTGTATGATACCCGGAAGCGAAGAATTTACAGCAAATGTCACCGCAGAGTTTTACGACAACATAAAGCGTGTGCGTCATCATGCATCAATTGCTGTTATAAGCGGTAACAATGAAATTGAATGGCAATATGATCACGATTCATATAAAAAATATCATCCGGCATATCTGAGACTTTTTGAAGATATTCTTCCGAGTCTCATAAAAGAGCTATGTCCCTACATTCCCTATGTGCCGTCAAGTCCTTCCACCTGCGGTCATTTTGTAGATGCAAACAACGAGGATTTCGGCGATTGTCACTACTGGGAGGTGTGGCATCAGAACAAGCCCTTCACCGAATACCGCAAAAAGTTTTTCCGTTATCTCAGTGAATTTGGGTTCCAGTCTTTTCCTTGTGAAAAAACCGTTAACAATTTTACATTGCCAAAAGACCGAAATGTGTTTTCACGAATTATGGAAATGCATCAGCGAAACGGTGCAGCTAACGGAAAAATTCTCACATACCTTTCGGCAACCTACCGTTATCCCACCGATTTTGCCACACTTCTGTATGCCTCACAGCTTCTTCAGGCAGAATCAATAAAATATGGTGTTGAACACTTCAGAAGAAACCGCGGCAGATGTATGGGTACACTTTATTGGCAGTTAAACGACATATGGCCTGTGGCATCCTGGGCAAGCATCGACTATTACGGCAGATTTAAAGCTCTTCACTATTATGCAAAGAGATTCTATTCTCCAATTCTTATTTCGTGCAATGAAACCGGAGAAAGAGACTCACGACCTGTTGTTAACATGGAAAGAACGACCGACTATGTAACCAAAGCACAGCTTGCAGTTACAAATGACACCTTATCTGAAATTTGCGGAAAAATTTGTTGGGAACTTCGCACAAGTGATGCTAAAGTGTTAAAAAGCGGAACAGAAGATGTAACAGTATGCCCGATGTCCGTATTAACTCTTGATGAAATGGACTTTGAAAAATGCAGTGTTTCCGACACATATCTTTCATACAGATTTGTTTCGGGTGATGAAACCCTGAGCGAGGGTTCGGTTCTTTTCACAGCACCAAAATATTTTGATTTTGAAGACCCTGAGCTTTCCTGTGAAATTAACGGAGACGAAATAACCGTATTTGCAAAAAGCTACACAAAATCCGTTGAAATTGACTCTCCCGATTCCGATTTTATTCTCAGCGACAACTATTTCGATATGAATGCAGGAAGTAAAACCGTTAAAATAGTCAGCGGAAGTCCAAAGACAATCAAGCTTCGCTCTGTTTATGATATTGGATAATTGTTGTAAAAAAGTAAGCCTTAACAGCCGACACTTTTGAGTTGGTTGTTAAGGCTATTTTTGAAGTTTTTGTAAATTGGAATTTATCGCTGAGTTTAACACAAGGACGAAAGGCTCCCTTGTGTAAAGGGAGCTGTCACGAAGTGACTGAGGGATTGTTAAATAATAAACTCTCAATCAAGCACAAATACTGCAATTGAGGCAGTTTGTTACAATCCCTCCACCGCTTACGCGGTCCCCGTCTCATCTTCGATTCGGTCGGCGATAAACGCTTGCCACCGGCAAGCATCGCCCCTTTACACAAGGGAGGCTCTCGCTCCGGT
>JAFQBA010000023.1 GCA_017416845.1 Clostridia bacterium | reverse complement strand
TGAGAATGTGTGTCCCTCGGGAGCTGTGTAGGTGTATGCGGGGATTGCTTCACCATATACAACTTCTTCACTGTGAACTACTTCACCGTTTACTTTGTAGGTTACGGTGTATTTGTTTGCTGTAAGCGTACCGTTGAACTCAAGGTCTTTAGCGGGCATGGTTGTGGGTACTTCTGCATCCCAACCTGAGAATGTGTGTCCTTCGGGAGCTGTGTAGGTGTATGCAGGAATTACCGAACCAACTATAACTTCAGCTGTGTGTACAACTTCGCCGTTTACCTTGTAGGTTACGGTATATTTCTCGGGAGCAATATTCTCTTCGGTCCAGTATGCAGTAAATACATAATTCTGTGTCTTAAATGCTGTAAATTCATATCCTCCCGGATAGATAACTCCATCAGCATCCTGCCATCCGCTAAATACAAATCCGCTCTCGGAAATTTCAGTTTCCTCAGGAAGTATCACTGTGTTTCCATATCCCACAGTGGTGTCTGTCATTTCCGGTGTACCACCGTTTTCATTATATGTTACATTGAAAATCTGTCTGTCATAGTATACCTTAAGAACAAGCGCACCATTTTCAAGAACCGTTCCGGTTTCAACAGAGCTGATTGCGGTGCTCTTTACAAAACCATCATATACTTTAACAGGTGCATTTGCATTTGAACCTACCAAAACATCAACTACTGTGACTGTCTCTATAAGCTTATAGTTTGCTTCTGTACCTGCAGATGCATTAGCTTTAAGTTGATAATACTCTACTGTATAGTATGTTGATGGTATAGGAGCATCATCCCATACTGCTTTAATATTTACATCAGATGTAGAGTCTATAATCACGGTAGATCCCGGAACATACGTTGTTCCGTCAACTTCCCAGCCAACAAGTACAAAACCGTCTTTTGTGGTTGATGTGCTATCGGGAAGAGTGAGGATGTTACCATACTGTACTGTTGTATCGGGAACAACGGTACCTCCGTTTTCGTCATAGATAACAGATACATCTACACGATCATAATAAATTTTAAGAACCGTAGAATTATCAGCCGCTACTGTTCCGCTTTCAACAGAACTGATAGCTGAGCTCTTTGCAAAACCGGCATAAGTTCTGTTAGTTGCACTAACTTCTTTACCTACAGTAACACCATAGAAATATTCTGTTTCTACTATTATATAGTCACTTTCTGTGCCGTTTGTTCCGCCAACTTTTAACTGATAATATTCTACCTTGTAGTTTGCAACCGGATCGGGAGGAATGATAACATCTTCCCAAACGGCTTTATACGCTACGGGTTCGGTAGAATTAACTGTTAATGTTGAACCTATCGGATAGATTACACCGTCTGTACCTTCCCAGCCTTTGAGAGTTTTGCCGTCAATTGCTGTTGAAGTTGAATCCGGAAGTGTGAGGCTGTTACCATAAGCTACGGTTGTGCTATCGATTGCCGGTGTACCTCCGTTTGTATCAAATGTCACACCAACAGAAATTCTGTCATAATAAATTTTAAGAACAAGTGCATTGTTTGCTTCAACATTACCGCTTGTTACGGAAGTAATTGCAGTGCTTATTTCAAATCCTGTGTAGGATTTTGCGGTTGCAGTTACCGCTTTACCTACCTCAAGGTCTGTAAATACCTCTGTTTCTGCAACGCTATAGTTTGCTTCAACTCCGGAAACTTTGTTTGCATTAAGTTGGTAATGTTCAACTTTATAGCCGGAGTAAACTTTTGGAATCACATTCCATACAGCAATAAACTCAAGTGCATCTGTTGATGTTACCTTATATGCATATCCGACCGGATATATCGCACCTTCTGCATCTTTCCAACCACCGAGTATAAAGCCATCTTTGGAGATATCCGTTGAATCGGGAAGAGTAAAGGTATTGCCATAACCAACACCGACATCGCCCAAATTCGGCATACCGCCATTTTCATCATACTTTACGGATACGGTCTGGCGGTCATAGTATACTTTGAGGATAAGTGTTTTACCGTCTTTTGCTGTTCCACTTGCTACGGTATGCTCATTATTAACCACAAATCCGTAATAGGTCTTTGGTGTTATATTCACCTCCGAACCAACAAGAACATTATTGACAGTCTCAGATTCAACAAGAATATAATTATCAACAATACCAGCTTCGGTATTCGGTTTCAGCTGATAATACTGAACTGTGTAGCTTGTTGACGGTATTGGAGCATTTTCCCATATAGCTTTTATAGAAATATCTTCTGTATCATTAATCGTTACTGTTGAACCAGGAAGGTATGTTGTACCATTGTATTCCCAACCAACAAAAATGAAACCGTCTTTGGTTGTGGAATCTTCTCCGGGAAGTGCAAGACTTGCACCATATTGAACAGTAGTATCAGAAACAGATGTGCCACCATTTTCGTCATAGGTTACAGCAAGTATCACACGATCGTAATATACTTTGAGTACAAGACTACCATCAGCAATTACTGTGCCTGATGTCCCTGAGGTAATCACTTTACTCTTTTCAAATCCTATGTATGATTTTTCGGTAACGGTTACTTCTGTTCCAACTTCTACATTATTATATATCTCGTTATCAACACATACATAATCAGATACATTACCCTTTGTTCCGCCAACCTTGAGTTGCAAACGTTCTACTCTGTATCCTGCAACAGGTGTGGGAATAACCGGGTTATCATCCCATACAGCACCAAAGCTGATATTTTCAGTTGTTCCGATAACTACAGTTGAACCAAGGGGATATATTACGCCGTCTGCGTCTTCCCAACCAACAAGAGTCTTACCGTCAATTTGGGTAGAACCTATTCCGGGGAGGGTAACAGTGCATCCATATCCTGCAGATACAGAAGCAATGTCAGGAGTTCCGCCATTTGTATTAAAACTTATATCTACAATTTCACGATCATAGTATATCTTAAGAACGAGACCCCCATTTGTCAGAACCGTTCCGCTTTCTATATGAATCGAGGAGTCAGACTTGTAGAACCCGTAATATGTATTTTTGGCAGTTGCTTCAACATTCTCTCCTACAGAAACATCTTCAATCACATCGGTTTCAAACAATGTATAATCTTCCGCATTACCTGATGTACCATCGGTGTTAAGACGAAGGTGTTCAACTTTATAATACGTCTTTTCTACGGGAGCAGTAGGAATATCTGCCCAGATTGCTTCAAAAGAGGTCCCTTCAGGATCATCAATTTCAACCATTTGACCGGGTTTATATTCGTTTCCTTCCTCATCCTTCCAGCCTTCAAGAGTCTTACCGGGAATTTCTGTATCTTTTTCATCAGGCAAGGTAATGGAAGCACCGAACTGTACCTCGTCATTGTCTACGGGTGTACCGCCTTTGGTATCAAATGATACGTTCACATTAATGCGGTCATAGTATACTTTAAGAACAAGAACTTTTCCGCCGGAAACCTCACCATTAAAGCTATCATCCATACCGGTATTGAATTTAAATCCGGCATAATCAGCATCGTAATTTTCAGCAGAAGTGTCTTTACCGTCTTTCACATAGTTTTGGGCAGAAACCTGTGTGCCAATATATACATCATTAATTACATCTGTATCAACAAGAACATATGATGTTTCATCACCACTTACACCACCTACTTTTTGCTGATAGTGCTGAACTATGTATGAAGATTGTTCGATTTCATTATAAACAGCTTTTATTGTGAGCGGAGTTTCTGTTTCAACGTCAATTTCTGTATTTGGGAAATAAGCTTTTCCATTAACTTCCCAATGAGAAAAAATGTAGCTTTTTTTGGTTATTCCATCACCCGAAGGGAGTTTGTATCTGATACCTACAGGAATAGTAATATTATCAAAACCCGATCCTGTGCCTCCGTCAAGATCAAATCTGACATTTGCTTTTTTTCTGTCATAGTATAACTTGAGTGTATTCTTTTTCGTGTCTGAAATTGTGATTTCAGAAGTTGTTAAGCTTTTTTCCTCATTGTATTTGTAATAATCAATTTCAGTAATCTTAGCGGAAATCTTTTCGCCTTTTTTTGCATATTCTTTTACTGTTTTGTCGTCATCAATCTCATAGCTGTCGGAAAGGTCTGATTTCTGATAATAGTGTTCTTCGGTATACCAATAAACTGCTTCGGCAGTTATATTGCTCTTTACAGTTACTTTGGTTGCAGGGTCAACAAGTTCTCCGTCTACAAGCCATCCTGCAAATTCAGGATAATCATCCTTATCAGGAGTCGGGAATGTATACTTATCACCTTTATTGACGGATTTTTTTGAATCTTTTCCTGCTCCGATAATCTTTATGGTATATTTGGTTGTAGAGCTGCCGCCACCGCCACCGCCGGAATAGCTGCCACCGGTCGAAGGACGTGTAAGGAATGTTGCGGGAGTAATTTCAACAATACCTTTAAAAGGTGTTTCGTCACGATAGTTTTCGAAATGTACAATTCCGTTTACATCTTTAACAACAACCATTTCACCAACAGTTGTGTTAGTAAGTTTTACTGCATTCTCACCGCCTCGGCAAAGAAGACGCCCTTTGATTGTAACGTTGTCGAGGTTTACAGTTCCATTGCCGACACCATCACCGATAATGAGGTCGCCCTCTACTGTCATGTTGCTGAGAGTAACGCCACTCTCTCTGATAAGGGTTGAATCAGGACCGGTTTCATCATACGTTCCGGCATTGGAAAAATAAGTTTTAACTATGTTGTGCATAATCTGAGCGAATTCTTCTCTGGTTATGTTGTCTTTTGGACAAAGCATACCAAGGTCATTTCCGTTTACGTATCCTTTTTCAACAAGGATAGATGCATACGGAAGTGCCCATTCGGATACAAGAGAAGCATCGCTGAATTTTTCAAGGGAAGAATAATCATCACCATATAGAACCAAGGCTCTTGCAATAACTGCAAAAATCTCTTCACGGGTTATATAGTCATTTGGGCGCATACGTCCGTTCCCGTCACCGTAAAATGTTTGCATATTTACTGCTTTAGCAATTTCATGATAATACCATTCTGTAATATTGACATCATAGTATTCTGAAATGTCAGCTTCAATTTTTGCACCAAAAGCACGATTCATAATTGTTGCCATCTCGGCTCTTGTCAAATTCCCCTTAGGCTCAAGAGTGGTTTCTGTTCTACCTCTCAACAGTCCATTGGCTACAGCGGCTTCAACTGCCGGTGCAGACCACCCTGTCGGAAAATCTATAAATTTTGATGCTTGTACTCCGTTTGTAACAGGAATCATAGACATAAGCATGACAAGTGTCAGGACATATGCAACAAGCTTTCTGAATTTAATATGTTTCATTATATTTCCTCCCGCCTATTATAATTTTTCCATATATACAGCTTTTCTCACACTTTTTTCTTGATAATAGGCTGTTCGTATTTTATCTACAAGTTCAAGACTTTGTCCGTCCTCTTTAAGGAGAGCTGTTAATTCAGTCAGAACCGCCTTAACCTTCATATCACACTGTTTTTCAAGTTCGACAGCCCGCGGGTATAATTCATTCATTATAAATTCTTTCCCGCTTTCCCTTTCTGCCGGAGGTAGTGCCTTATACTTGGCAATTGCCTCAGAATATAAGCTGTCCAAACTGGATGTGAAGGTAGACTTAAGTACATACATTTGCGCTACACACGCTGATATCTTATCATCATTATTTTGAGCAGGTGTTGTTTGTCCCGGTTGGTCAGTAGTTATACCTCCACTGTTCGATTCTGTTACGGATGAAGTTGCGCTGTCTTTCATATCAATAGCTTGCTGTGAGGTGATTATTTCTCCCGTTTCAGTAACAGTAATGTTTTCCTTTTCGTCGAGAGTGAGATCTGTTCCAAACATTTCGTCTATATTATTTTTACCGGTAATTAACTCAACATATTCATCATCACTTATGATATTTTCGCGATGAAGCTTGTCCTCAAGTTCTCCTGCCGGTCTGACATTATATTGTGGATTATTCGCCAAAAACTCATCCACCTCTTTATAAGTTTCATCAAGCATGTTTCCAAGTTCATCCGATGAATACAACATTGTATATACAATTGCTTTTATATTACCGGCATGCCAATATCCAAGCACACCGACAAAAATCAGCAAAGCACAAAAAAGGCTGAGTAAAGATATTGAAAAAACTTTTATTACCTTCATTAAATTATACCACCACACAAACCAAAAAGTCTGAAACTCAGACTCAAAATAGCATACAATGACTAATATATATAATTATAGTCATACATATATATATTATACTTTTTTAGTTCAATTGTCAAGAGATATATCACAAATTGATGATTTATATGCTGTCACAAACATCAATTTGTGCTACCGGAAGATTATTCTTCTGCCAAAGCTGAATGTCAGCCGCGCCATCTCGGAATTTAGAACTAAAGGTTTTGGCGTTTCCTTCCGAACCAAACAAAATAACTTTTTTGTCATATGTTGCTATACCCTCCACAGATACAGGTCTGCCTATACCTGTAAATACATCAAGTGTAATTTTGAAGAAAAACTTCAAATCAACAGAATAATAACCACGGTTAAACGCTACCGGTTCGACATCTGAATAAACCCATATAATTTCGGATTTTCTGCATTTGATGCCGGTTGCCCTGTCTACCAGGCTCTGACCACTTTCTGTCAGATACACCCTCATATTTTCAATGCATTCCTTATCACGGCAAGAATCATATACCTTGCGAGTCTGGATGCAAACTTCATCGCTGCAAGCATTGTTTGTACAACAGGAATTCACTCTGTCACCCATTAGACAACCTCCATTTACAAATTAGAATCAGACATGAACAGATAATCTTTATCAGTTCCTGTTACCATCTGTCTGAGTCATTAGTATAATATGCCGAGTTGCTCCATTGTGTGAAATATACATTCTAAAATTTTTCTTGATTACAAATGTGTTTTCGTATATAATATAGTTATTAATATATAAACTTGAAGAAGGTGTTTACAATTTTGAATTCAAAAAGAGTATCGGAATCATATACGCAACATGTGCAAATCCTTTCTCAGTCAACACTGAACGGATATAAAAGACTTTTTGGCGGAAAACTGATGGAATGGATAGATATTGTAGCTGCAGTTGTTGCAAGACGACATTGCAATAAAAATGTCACAACAGCCGCTGTTGACAGTCTTATTTTTAAAAAACCCGCATTTGCCAATGATACATTAGTTATAGATGGGTTCATAACATATGCAGGAAAAACCTCTATGGAAATATGTGTAAAAACATATGTGGAAAATCTTGACGGTTCAAGAGAGAATATCAATACCGCATTTTTGGTAATGGTTGCACTTGATGAACACGGAAACAAAACAGAGGTTCCAAACCTCATAATTGAAACTGAAGAAGAAAAACAAAATTATGATGCTGCAATTAAACGAAAAGAATACAGAAAACTTCGTTCAGCAAATGATTTTTAAAAAGCAATCGGCGTAGCATATACATCACCAAAAATATTATATGTATATGTTATTATACACACGATATTCATCACAATTTCATATAAGCAAAAAAGAGGCTATCCCTTTTGAGATAACCTCTTTGTTTTTTATTAGTGTTGAGCATTTTTTCCCTTAAAGAGTACCCAGAACTGACCCGCAATGAAAATTGAAGAATAAGAACCGCAAACTATACCAATGATTATGGGCAGAATAAACTGTTTGATGGAAGTAACCCCCAAAACATAGAGACACACAAGCGTAAGAAGTGTGGTTACTGATGTGTTGATTGAACGTCCCAATGTTTGCCATATACTGGTATTAACGACATCTGCAAAGCTGCTTTTTCTGATTGTTTTTACATTTTCTCTTATTCGGTCAAATACTACGATTGTAGCATTAATTGAATAACCGAGAATTGTAAGAACTGCAGCAATAAATGTGGTATTTAACGGAAGTTGGAATATTGCGTATATTGAAATGATAACAAGCACATCATGACAAAGAGCAAGAACAGCAGAAATACCGGAGAAAAGCTCGAATCTAATCCAGATATATGCAAGCATGAGAAGAACAGCTATAACTACAGCCTTTGCGGCACTCCACCACATTTCATTACCCATTGTTGCACTAACTGAGTCTGTGGATATAATGTTGGAAGCCGGGAATGCTGCTTCTATTGCATCCTTTACTTCAGCAAGCTTATCACTGGAAATTTCAGTGGTTTTTATAATCGCCTTCTGACTACCGGAGCTCTGAACTGTTGATACACTGACACCGTCAATTGTATCGAATATATCTCTGATTTTTTCTTCATCAAAGGATTCGCCAAGCTCAACTTCCATCGCTGTACCACCGGTAAAATCAATATCGGTGTTAAGACCGTCAAATGCAAAGAAACAAATTATTCCCACAAGAATAATAACACACGGAATTGCAAAAAGAATATTCCTTTTTTCTATAATGTTAAACATCTATTATAACCCTCCTCTTATGCACTGTAGAACTTGGGGTTTTTGCTTCCGAATCCCACAAGCTGACGAAGCAGGAATCTTGTAACAAAAACTGCGCTTCCCATACTTACCAAAGTACCAACAAACAGTGTCTTTGCAAAACCTACAATTGTACCTGAACCAAGAGCCCAGAGAACAACTGCTGCTATAATTGTTGTTATGTTGGCATCAACGATTGCGCTGAATGCTTTGTTAAATCCGGAATCCACAGAAGCTCTGAGAGTTTTTCCGTTTTTAAGTTCTTCTTTTATTCTCTCGTATATTACAACGTTGGCATCAACCGCCGTACCGATTGTGAGTATAATACCTGCAATACCCGGAAGAGTAAGCTGAATTCCAAAACCATTGATAATAAGGAATACAACTGCTGTGTAACCCACAAGAGCAATGTCTGCCACAAGACCGCAAAGTCTGTAGAAAATAATCATATAAATCGCAACAAGAAGTAACCCTATTGCACCTGCCATAAGGCTCTTGTTGAGAGCATCATCACCAAGCTGAGCACCTACTGTGTTCTGGCTGACAGCCTTCAGTGCAAACGGAAGTGCACCGGACTGAATCTGCTGAGCAAGCTGTGAAGCAGTTTCAGAGGTAAATTCACCTGTGATTATACAGCTACCCTCGGTTATTGCACTTTCTACTGTAGGAGCGGAAAGCGGCTTGCCATCAAGATATATTGTAATCTGCTTACCGATTGAACGTGCTGTTGCGTCTGCAAATATTTCTGCACCTTCATCATTGAAAGTGAGGCTAACCGCAGGATTGCCGTTCTGATCAAAGGAAAGCTCAGCTTCTTCTACCTGTTTACCTGTAAGTATTTCATTTCCGTCCGGGTCGGTAAATGACAGCGATGCCTCAGCACCGAGATAATCAATAGCTGCATCGGGATCGGTCTCTGCGGGAATTTCCACACGAATACGTTTTACTTCTGTGCCCTGCGCGGAAACTGTTGCATCATTGAGTCCCTGTGAATCAAGACGAAGTACCAAAGCTGAAATTGCAGCAGAGATATCATCATCTGTCACTTCATAATCACCTTCGATATTGGGCTCAAATACAATAACCGATCCACCGGCAAGGTCAAACCCTCTTTTAATACCAATATCTTCATCAAATGATGCCGGGACAACTTTACCCATGCATTCCAAACCAAATACTGCAACATATGCCAAAAGTGCAAATATAACACATACTGCAGCAAATTTTGCTATACTTTTTGCTTTCATTAGTAATCCTCCTTAGATAATATAGTGTACAAAAACCTGCATTTAATCAAATCAGCAAATTATATCGCCTGATATATGAAATTTCATTGCAATTACGCTTAAAAACAACTGACTGACCGCAAAGCATCATCACAAAAAGCAACCTGAATACCAAAAAACCATAGTGATAATCACGTTTGTCCACACTGTTGGCGAAATTTTCGGCAGAAAACCTTGCTTCTTTAAGCGGAACCGGCAACAGAGAACATGCAAACGAAGATGAATTTTCATCTTTTGATGATTGCTCTTGTGCCTCAAAACTTATAGTATGCCGGGGAAACGATATATAAAAATTTCCGACAACGGAGAGTATTGATGAAATGACCAACACTATGCCTGCAATAGCGACATATCTTTTTGGCTTCACTATACCACCCCTTTACCATACGTTTATTATTTCGTTGAATTTATACCTATAATTCCCCCTATACTTCCCAATACGCATCCGATAAGTACAGAAACAACATTGGAAACAGTAAAAGGGTAATTACCAAAAATTGCAGTACCTATTAATATAAGCATTGCGATATTCAATCCGCCAACCCATGCACCACACAGCCATCCACGATTCTGCGCCGTTCTGGATGTAAGATATGAAGACAAAACAACACCAAAAAATGTGATAATCTTTACTGCAGGATTGCTGATATGCTCAGGAATGTCGGTATAGACAATAAGAGCAGAAACTACGGCAACCAATGCCACAGATATGCAATAAGAAATAAGTATAAACTTAATTCCTTTCAAAACACGCGACAATTTTCCCGATGATACTGAAATGTTTTCTGACACAATAAATCCCTCCGAATATTTTTGTTTAATAAATATTCGGAGGATGTTTGATTTATTCTGAAAATATTATTCTTCGTCGTCAGATGATTCATTGGAATTGCCGGAAGCCTTGGGTTCATCACCGGGTTTTGTAACCTCGCTGATTGCCCAACGTGTGATTTTGAGTGTTGAAGCTTCGTTTGCTTTGCCTGTTTCAATGATGAGATTTTCACCCTTGATTTCAACTATTTTCCCGTGAATGCCGCCTATTGTAAGTATCCTGTCTCCTACAATAAGCTGTGAAAGCATTTCGTTTTTAAGCTTTTCCTTCTTCTTCTGAGGTCTTATCATAAGGAAATACATGATAACTATGATAAGAAGAAAAGAAGAAATTGGCATAAGCAAATCTCCACCACTAGGCTGTGCATTTGCAAGCAATTTTGGAATTTCAACTAAATTCATTTTGTTACCTCCAATTTTGAATAATACTACAATTATACACCATATGGCAAAAAAAATCAATAGTTTTTTGCGGTCTTTTTCAATATTTACAAATTTTTATACTCTGCGTGAATAAAGTTCTATTCGCTCCGCTTTAAACTCTTTAAAAGTATTATTGTCTATAGCTTCACGTATATCCTCCATAAGTTTGTTATAAAAATAGAGGTTATGGAGTACACACAGACGCATCGCCAACATTTCTTTTGCTTTAAAAAGATGACGTATATATGCTCTGGTGTAATTGCGGCAAGCCGGACAACCACAGTTTTCATCAATGGGACGCAAATCTCTTTCAAACTTTTCATTTTTCAAATTCATCTGTCCGATTGAGGTAAAAAGATGGCAATGTCTGGCATTTCTGCTCGGCATAACACAATCAAAAAAATCTATCCCGCGGTCCACACCCTCAAGAATATTAACAGGCGTGCCAACCCCCATAAGATATCTGGGCTTGTTTTCCGGTGCAAACGGTAGAGTAACATCCAAAATATGATACATTTCCTCATGTGTCTCGCCAACCGCCAGACCTCCAATAGCATAACCATCAAGGTCAAATTTTGAAATAGTTTTCATGTTTTCAATTCGCAAATCGTCAAATGTTGCCCCTTGATTTATTCCAAACAGCATTTGCTTGGGATTAATTGTATCCGGCAACGAATTAAGTCTGTCCATTTCAACCTGACATCTCTCAAGCCATCGGATTGTGCGTTCATGAGATTTTTTTGCATATGAATACTCCGCCGGCAAAGCAACACATTCGTCAAACGCCATTGCAATTGTGGATGCAAGATTGGACTGAATCTGCATACTTTCCTCAGGACCCATAAAAATCTTTTTCCCATCCACGTGCGAATTAAAGTATACTCCTTCTTCACTGATCTTGCGAAGTCCTGCCAGGGAAAACACCTGAAATCCGCCACTATCGGTAAGAATTGGTCTGTCCCAATTCATAAACTTATGAAGACCTCCAAGTTCCTTTATAAGCTTATCACCCGGACGGACATGAAGATGATATGTATTGGAAAGTTCCACCTGACAACCTATTTCTTTTAAGTCCATTGAAGACACCGCACCCTTTATGGCTGCTATGGTACCTACGTTCATAAATACCGGAGTTTGCACAACTCCGTGAGGAGTTGTAAACGTTCCACGTCTTGCTTCACCGTATTTCTTTATTAATTTAAACAAATTACAATCAAATCCTTCCAATACCATTTTATATAATCCATTTTCTGAGTAACGGAATTTTTGAAATAACAAAATATACTACCGAACTCAAAATTATATTTATAAGAGCAACACAGGGAATCGATACTATCGGCGTAAACATTTCTGCGTTAATGCCCATCACGCTTAAGGCATACATGATAAGCATGTGACAAAGATATATACAAAATGATGCTTTAGAGAGCCATATTATTGATTTCTTTATCACTGTGTCTTCCAGCATTACTCTGTCTGCCAAAGAAAAAATACCGGTTGCAAGCAATGTGGCGCCTATGCCCATGCCTGAGTAAAAGTGTTCCTGCAATATACCATAATCTGTCGATACCCAGTATGTTCCGCCAAATACTATCGTAAAACCGCACAATATCATTGTTAAGCCAAGCCATGTCGGCAATGGATATTTTTTTAGATAATACCCTAAAATCCCATATCCTATACCCGCATAAACCATATTCATCTTCCAAAGCGGCACCACTCCACTAATGAGATTAAACGGCCAGAATACACATATATTCGGATATATAACAGCCAGCGCCAACCATAAAACAATCAGATATGAAAGTTGGTTTTTTGTACAATTGTGCACCAATACACGCGTAATAGGTATAAATGCATAGACTATTATAATAATGTGCATATAATAAAAATGAAATTCCTGATTAAAAACAAATACTTCTTTAACAGAGTGAATTACCATTTCATAATTCAAAGTATCATTTTGTATAAGATGGCAAATCTTATATGCTATTCCCCAAAAAATCATCGCTGCAACAATTCTCAAAATATTCTTAAAATATAATTTTTTAAGGCTTATTTCCTTATCTCCCTGAAGCATAACAGCACCGCTTGCCATCAGAAACAGCGGGACACTTCCGCGGGTAATGCTCCCCCAGAAAAGCGACGATGACCATTCAAACGACCCAACATCTCCGCTGTACAGACACGTGTGAATAATCAAAACACTTATAATTGCTATACACTTTACCAAATCCATCCCGATATCGCGGGCTTTTGTTTGTGTCATAAAATCATCTCCCGACACCGCAAACTCAATTTAAAAACATCGCATCGCCAAAACTGAAAAAACGATATTTTTCTTCCACGGCTTTTTCATACGCTCTCATTATGTTTTCCTTAGTCGAAAATGCACTTACCAACATGAGAAGAGTAGATTCAGGCAAATGAAAATTTGTTATAAGTGAATCTACACACTTAAATCTATATGGCGGATATATAAAAATGTCTGTCCAGCCGCTTGCTTGTTTAACTATTCCGTTATCATCAGCTACAGTTTCCAGAACTCTTGTAGAAGTTGTACCAACCGATATTACTTTGCCACCGTTTTTCTTCACTGAATTTATGAGGGAGGCTGTCTCTGTGTTTATTTCATAAAACTCAGAATGCATTTTATGATTTTCAACATCATCAACCTTAACGGGTCTGAATGTCCCGAGACCAACATGAAGAGTAACATATGCAATTTTTACTCCCATGCTCTCAATTTTTTGAAGAAGTTCTTTTGTAAAATGTAATCCCGCTGTGGGAGCAGCCGCAGAACCATTGTGCTTGGAATAAACAGTCTGATAACGTTCACGATCTTCAAGTTTTTTTGTGATATATGGTGGGAGAGGCATTTCTCCAAGCTCATCCAATACATTTTCAAAAAGACCTTCATACTCAAAACGTACAATTCGGTTTCCGTCATTAACCGTTTCCATTATTTCCGCCTTAAGCTTTCCGTTTCCAAAGTTCACTTTCACTCCGGGCTTACACTTTTTACCCGGTTTAAGAATCACTTCCCACTCACGTTCGGACTTTCTTGAAAGAAGCAAAAACTCCACTTTTGCTCCGGTTCCTTCTTTTTCACCAATCAGTCTTGCGGGTAATACCCTTGTATTATTGAGCACAAGACAATCACCGGAAGAAAGGTAATCAGTTATATTATAAAAATGAGCGTGTGTCATCTCACCGCTTTTTTTATCGAGCACAAGGAGCCTTGATGATGTCCTGTCTGAAAGCGGTGTCTGAGCTATGAGTTCGCTCGGTAAATCGTAGTAAAAATCACTCGTTCTCAATATCGTGCACTGTCCTTTCGCTATTGTACATATGTGCCAACATAATAATGTTGTAAAATTTGTATATAATCAAACCCCTGTTCTGCCATTGCTTTTGCACCATATTGGCTCATGCCGAGTCCATGTCCCCAACCGGATCCGTGTATAACATAAGAATCCGATGGAGTATCATCAACATCGGAATAACACTTCAAACCACCTGCCCCGGAAATATAAAAGCTTTCAGGGACAATGTTCGCAGTTGAAGATAAAACATTAAAAGAAGTAACCGCTACTGCATCGGTAGATGTCAATGCATATAACGTTTCATTTGGAACAGCCGAACCGGAAATTGTATATTTTTGACTGTATAAGCCAAAAAAACTTCTGGTCCTGTCGTTTTTCAAAACGTAATTTCCATTCGTACCGTATATGGTTATTTCATATGTACGTCCGTATTCATCTGCACCCGTCACCTTAAAATCAATAATATCACCAATGTTAATTGAAGCATTTGTAAGCTTTTTCTTTATATCTTCCTTAGTCAAAGTAACAGACCATGCAGCTTTCGGATTGTCAGATGACAAATCATAAGGATCTGCTACCGCCTGCAAATACGGAACATCATTACCCCATACATATTTGGAATAACCTGTAGAACCTCCGCTTGATGATGAATACAAAGCTTCGGCAACAGACTGTCCGTACATAAGCAATTGGTCTTTTGTCTCCAATGATGCCAACACTGTACTTTCGGTTTCACCGGAAATTCCATGGTATACTTGGCAATCTTGAGTATTGCAAAGATTAAACCCCAAAGATGAGTGTTTGTTCCATGTTGTTATACAGTAACTCCTTGCACATACAGCCTGAGCTTTCAAGGCTTCTATATGCCATATCGGACTCATCTCTTTTCCAACAACTGCAGCCACATAATCATTAATATTCACAAAATTAATAATCGTAAGCAAGCCCTTTGAATCTGTTATAAACTCCACACCGCCTCTATATGCTTCGCCGTCTATATATAAAGTACCGCTGAGAGGTTTCAAAGCAAAATTACCGTTCTCATAAGCGTAATATACCCCCTCAATCATCACGCCACCACTTGAGGCACTGACCGAAAATGATGTGCCGGGAAGCGAACTTTGAACAACAAAATTACTTCCATCCATATAACCGGCTTCAAATCCGGAATCAGACGAAAGATTTACCTGAGACTTTGCCGATGATGAATAATACAAGCCAATTTTTACGGTTTCATATTTAGAGTCTATTGCGTATACGTGGTTACAAACAAATACAAATATCAACAAAGCAAACAGACATATCAACATACCATATTTCTTCATACGTAACCCTCCATACTACATCATTATATAATATAATATCAGAAAAACGCAACATTTTCAAGTGGCAACACATTAATGACATTATTTTGAAACAAACTTCTATCCAATGTATTGCGAAAATATCATTTTTATGATAAAATCAAGTTGATTATATTACTCAAAGGAGATTACTAATTATGAGCTATACAGAAAACAGATGGCAAGGAAACGAATACCGCCAGGAATATTTAAACGGTATAAATAATATAGTGAATGTATTACGCAAAAACGCTGATGAAACAAGAATAAATCGTCGAAGCGATATTCTTAACAACGTCGATTTTTACAGAAAAAAGCTCGGAGAGATGCTCGGCTATCCCCTGAATAAAAGTTTTGACACAGATGATATTCCAAACATCAAAAAAACTTTTGTAGCCAAAGACGGAATGATTTCAATCTACCGTGTGCAAATAGAGGTATTGAAGGACTTGTGGTTTTATGGCCTGTATTTTGAACATGATGACAACAACAAACATCCTCTTGTGATTTGTCAACATGGTGGAATGGGAACTCCTGAAATATGTTCAAGTCTGTTTGACTCATCAAATTACAACAACATGACGAAAAGAGTTCTGTCATACGGAGTGAATGCTTTTGCTCCCCAATTGCTGTTGTGGCATTCAAACACCTACGGCATTGATTATGACCGGAGAGAAATTGACCAGAGCCTCAAACAGGTTGGAAGTTCAATTACCGCCATAGAGGTATATGCCATTATGAAAAGCATCAACTATTTTTGTTCACTTCATCAAATCGATACATCTAAAATCGGAATGGTAGGACTGTCATACGGCGGTTTTTATACACTGTTTACCACAGCTTGCGATACACGCATCAAAGCTGCGTTAAGTTCAAGCTTTTATAATAATCGTTACGAGCATAATTGGTCAGATTGGGTATGGCAAAACAGTGCCGGGGAATTTCTTGACAGTGAAGTTGCATTGCTTGTTTATCCGAGATATCTCAGCATTGTTGTCGGCAATGATGACCCTCTTTTTAAAGCAGAATCAGCAAAAAAAGAGTTTGACAGTATGATGGAATTATGCAACAAAAACCATGAATGGATTAAATTTGATATATTTGAAGGAGTTCATGAATTCCCCACTCAGGAAGATTACCTTAAAAACTGGATGGAAAAATTTATGAAATAAACAAATGGTGACTTTAATATGAGCAATACAAACAAGCTGACCGAAGGTCCTGTTTTAAAAAATTATGTGTCTTTTATTATACCTGTTCTTTTGACCGGTCTGTTACAACAGTTTTATAACTCCGCAGACACCATGATAGTGGGGAAGTTTGCCAAAGATGGCGAAACCGCCCTTGCAGCAGTTGGCTCTACCGCATCCCTTTGTGCTTTGATTGTAACATTTTTCACTAATCTTTCAATAGGAACAAATGTGGTTTGTGCAAAGCTTTATGGCGCAGATGACAAAGAAGGTCTGAATAGAGCTTTTCACACCTCAGTGCTTATGGGGATTGTTTTGGGTATTCCTCTTATGCTGGTAGGTATTTTCGGTTCAAAATACTTTCTGGAACTCATGGGAACTCCTGATAATGTTATCGAAAAGGCCACTCTTTATATGAGGTTGTTTTTTGTGGGAGCACCTGCAAACCTTGTGTATTGCTTTGCTTCAGCAACCCTTCGTTCCGTTGGTGACACAAGAAGACCGCTGTACATATTGGCTTTTTCCGGCATCGTTAATGTATGCTTAAATATACTTTGCGTTGCCGGATTTGGACTTGGAGTTTCAGGTGTTGCCATAGGTACAATTGCTTCGCAAATTGTTTCAGCCATTCTTGTGCTTATCGTTTTTTCAAAAGGAGCAAACGGAGTACACTTTTCAATTTCAAAACTGAGAATATATAAAAACGAATTCGTTCAAATACTTTCAATCGGCATTCCGGCAGGTATTAACGGCATACTCTTCAGCCTGTCAAATGTCTTTATTCAAAGTGCAATCAATTCGTTCGAAAAAATAAGTATAGCAGCTCACAGTGTTGCATGGAACTATATGTGCTTTGCATTTTTATTTGTCAATGCCGGAGAGCAAGGCGTCGTATGTTTTGTCGGTCAAAACATCGGTGCAAAAAAATTTGACCGTATAGGCAAAATTGTCAAAACCGGGTTTTTTGTCACATCAGCTCTTACATTAGCATTTTCGATTATTGTTATGTGGCAAGGAAAACCTCTGCTTTACATCTTTACCAACAACAGCGAGATTGTAGCCAAGGGAATGATACAGATATACTGTGCAATATCGGTATATATCCTATATGTTCCGGGTGTGATTTTCGGCGGAGCACTTCGTGGAATGGGGAAATCAATTTTGCCGACTATGATAAATATTATAGGAATTTGCGCTGTAAGAGTTGCTTGGATTGCCTTTATATGGCCACTTAATCCAACCCTTGAAATGGTTTATTATTCATTTCCCGTAACTTGGATTGCATCCGGAATTCCTATGTTTTTAATGTATGCTGTATGCAAAAGGAAGCTCTTAAAATGCAACTATCAACCGTAATTGCAGCTGATTTTCGTTACAAACCATATTATATATTCTTACAAAAAGGCTTCAGGAGTTTTCAACTCCCGAAGCCTCATCTTTTCTATTTACTTTTATTGTGCATTAAATGTCTGAACACAGCAATTTTAAACACAAATCCAAGAGCCTGAATAATCATAATTATCGCTACAACAACATGTATTCCTATCAAATCATCCACCGGCTTTAACATCGAACTGATTCCCGAAAAAAGTTCTGCGCTGCCTATAGCCGCAAACCAATGCCAGCCTCTGATTTTGTAGTCCTGAAGTTCGATACATTCCACTATTTTTATGACACCGGAAAACAACTCCCATACTCCGAAAAAAAACGGAATGAGAACAGAATGTGATACTCCGTTAAAAAGCGGAAACAGTGCGAGAAATGCAGTGGAAAGTCCATCGGCAATTATCCAGTGTGCACCCATGAGAGGATTCTTATTCTGGATATATACAAATATATTAATTATTCCGGCAATGAGCATACATGCTCCAAGATAAGCAGTTACCGAAACAAGTTTTTCATTTGGTGTTATGATGGCAACTACCGCACCGACTATCAATGCTAATCCACCTATCACCCACTCTGTCTGAACACGGTTCCATCCTGAACCAAGAGAGTTATTCATAGACATTCTCCTTTTATTCCAAACCGCGAAGTTTCATAAGAGCTTCCATATAATAATAGTCTCCCCATATAAGTGATTCTCCGACTCCTATATTACCCGGTTTTGAATAAACACCTTTGCAAAGTATAGAATTACTGCCTTCAATATTTTTGGTTGTATAATCACCAATCAGGCTTCTTAAGATTGCATGAGCAGCATAAGTGTATAAATCATTGTATTCGCTTTCATATAATTTTGAACACGATAAAAGTCCACTTGCCGCAATTGCCGCTGCTGAAGTGTCCCGAGGCTCATCACCTTCGATATATGTCAAATCCCAATAACAAACAAAATCCTCGGGAAGATGATTCAGAAAATAATTCGCAATCTTTATTCCTTCATTCATAAATAAAGCATCATCAGTATATTTGTAGCTCTTATAAAAGCCGTATATTCCCCACGCATGACCTCGTGACCACGAAGAATCATCCGAAAGTCCCTGAGATGTAACTCCGTGAGAAGGATTACCGGTTTCGGGATTTATATAATAAGTGTGATGTGTCGAGGCATCCGTTCTTGTTATGACCATTGCAGTCGTTTTAGCATGTTCGTATGCTGCATTATAGTAATCTTCATTTCCGGTCTGATTGTAAGCCCAATAAAGCAGCTCAAGATTCATCATGGTGTCAATAATCAGACGTTGCTCGCTTTCTTTGCCAAATTCTCCCCACGCCTGAATATACTTTCCTTTTTCATTATATCTTTCAAGCAATTTATCTGCAGCCAAGAGCGCAGTTTCTTTCATGGACTCCATTCCGGTTATTTCGTATCCTTTTACACATGACAAATAATACAAAAATCCAATATCATGATGTTGAAGAGCAACATTTTTGTCTAAACGATCCCTGAAACCATTGCATTGTATAGCAGCTGCCGATTTATATTTGGGATCCTGAGTGTATTCATATGCCAACCAAAGCATCCCGGTCCAGAAGCCTTCTGTCCATCCTTTGTTTTCAGTTGATGAATAAACGTAGTTCTCGCTGTTTGCACTCGGATACTTATCAGTAAAATCTATCAAATTTGCATCGATGCGTTCAATAATAAAATCACAGGCTTCTGTTATTTCTCTTTCGGTCAGAGGCTTAATTGCTTCAAAACGCTGTGAATTTTCAATTTTCGGATCAACTGTTGAAGATACAAAGTGCTCGCGATCAACAGGATTATCGCCGAAAGTAATCCTGTTATTATCGCTGTTATCTGCCGTATTCAAAAAATCCGAACACCCTCCAAGCAGAAATATCAAGGCAAGAACTATCGATATAATCTTTAAAACTCTTTTCATACATGCCCTCCGTTAATAATCAGCATATTATTCCTCCGCCAACAACCGTGTCACCATCATAAATCACAACAGATTGACCTTTGGCGGGTGCACGCTGAAAATCATCAAATTCTACACTAAAAGTGTTTTCGCCTGTCCGACAAATAACAGCAGCCGCCTCTTTGGAATTATATCTTATTTTCGCATGAGCCCTGAATGTTTCAGGCATATTATCAGACACAATCCAGTTTGCATCTTTAGCATTAATTGTTTTAGAAAAAAGTTCTTCGTTTTTCCCGAGTACAACCGTATTTGATGAAACATTTTTGTCGACAACATAAAGCCTTTCACCAAAAGCACATCCAAGACCTTTTCTTTGGCCTATTGTATAATTAATAATTCCCAGATGGCTACCTATAACCTCTCCACCTGTGTTTACGAAATTTCCGCAAGGATACTGCTTTCCGGAATACTCTTTTATAACCGATATATAATCACCGTCAGGAACAAAACATATATCCTGACTGTCTTTCTTATGAGCATTGACAAAACCTTTTTCCTCGGCAATGGTACGAATTTGCGTTTTCGTCATTGCACCAAGCGGAAAAACTGTGCGAGATAATTGATGCTGGGTAAGATGATAAAGCACATAGCTTTGATCCTTTGATTCATCAGCACCCTTTTTAAGTATATAACGGTCTCCGCTTTTTTCTATTTGTGCATAGTGGCCGGTAACAATACAATCCATGCCAAGTTTCATTGCATATTCCAAAAATCTGCCAAATTTAAACTTTTTGTTACATTCAATACAGGGATTTGGAGTCTCTCCGTTTTCATACGAATGTATAAAGCTGTCTATCACAGTATGCCTGAATTCTTCACGCATATCCAGAATCCTGAATGGGATGCAAAGTTTGTCACATATCCTTGCAGCATCGTCTGCGTCATCTGTCTCAGACCCATTTTTTTCAAACAGCCTCATAATAGCACCCTCACATTTATATCCGTATGTCCCTGTCAAATATGCAGCAACCGACGAATCAACGCCTCCGCTCATAGCTATTAACGCTTTTTTATTCATAGTTCCTCCGCATACTTCGGTTAAACGAAATCAAATAAAGAGCTCGTATGTTATTACATTGAGAATATCATAAATACCGGAATCCTTGGCAAGATACCAGGAACCATTCACCTTAACAAGATCTATGCTCACAGTCAGCATATTATCGGCATAATTTGTAGAAATATTACATTTCACGTTTGAATATGCATCAGGAGTAATACCTATAGCCTGAGCACAATCCAAGACTCTGACATCATTGATATCTACAACCGTAGTTTCTTCAACGGACATTTTTACAATGCATTTTTCTCCGACCTTAGTAACAACATCTGTATGCCATTCTTCCGATGCCGCTTGCATTCTTTTGTTTTTGGCTTCTTCCTCCATGTCAGAATATCTGAAATCTCCCAAAACTGACAAAGCATCATACCAATTCCCATTTGGGTTTGCAAATTTACAAATCATTTCCACACACTCGGCTTCCGTTTTACATACCTTCACAGCCGTTGAAGGAGCAGGAACAGAAACATTTGAAATATCCGGTTTAAGCCTTTTGGAATTACCATCCGGGCTTGTGACAGGCTTTTCTATATCAACCGCGAACTCATCAGCATATTCAAGACTGCTGCTTGCTGATATCCTGACATCGGACTTAGAAACACTCTCATCAGAAGATCCTGTACACGCAGTAAACGAAATAGCTACGGTTGCAAGTACTCCAAAACACAATACTTTTTTTATATTGCTGTAACTTGTGTTCAAATCAAACATTCCTTTCTTATTTGCTTATAAAATCACAAACCTTTGCTTCTGTATAAGAAATCAAATCTGACACTTTAAGCAAAAGTTGACATCCTTTTATACCTGCACTTACTGTTATTTTTTCGTGTTTGGTACAGGTATCGCAAATGTATGTCGGAAATTTCTTCTTCATTCCGACGGGTGAACAACCACCTCGTATATAGCCGGTAAGCGAAAGCAAATCCTTAACATGAACCATTTCAACTTTTTTGTTTCCGCTAACCTGAGCAAGCTTCTTCAAATCAACTTCTTTATCGACAGGAAGACACATTACAATCGTTCCCGTTTTATCACCTTTTGCAACCAGGGTTTTGAAAACCTCAGAATAATCCATGCCGACACTTCTTGCAATATTGGTACCTGACAAGTCACTGTCATCTACAGCATATTCCAACGGAGTATACTCAATTTTTGCTTTATCAAGCATACGCATAGCATTAGTTTTTGTCATGTTTTTTCCTCAGTTAAAGATTCTCTATTTTGTCTGACAAATCATCAAGCCATGGGCCTTCAAACAGCTCTATGAGTCCCGCATCTGCTCCTGCAGCAACCTTGGAATTTACAGGCAAACGACAAATAGTATCTATGCCGTAACCGGCAGCAACATCATCAATATGACTTTCGCCAAACACGCTGTGCTTTTTGCCGCAATCCGGGCATTCAAAATAAGACATATTTTCAACTATGCCAAGTATAGGAATATTCATCATCTGAGCCATTTTCACGGCTTTTCCGACAATCATGGAAACAAGCTCCTGCGGAGAAGTAACAATAACTATGCCGTCCACGGGAATTGACTGAAATACTGTAAGCGGAACATCACCGGTTCCCGGAGGCATATCTATGAACATATAATCTGTATCCCATATTACATCTGTCCAGAACTGTTTTACTGTACCGGCAATAACCGGACCACGCCATACAACGGGGTCTGTGTCGTTTTCAAGAAGCAGATTGATGCTCATAACATCTATGCCTGTTTTTGTTGTAACCGGCAAAATGCCAAATTCATTTCCTTTTGCCTTTTCCTTTAAACCAAACGCCTTTGGAATTGATGGACCGGTTATATCTGCATCAAGTATTCCTGTTTTATATCCCTTTCTTTTTGAAAGCACAGAAAGCATTGATGTAACCATGGACTTTCCAACTCCACCTTTTCCGCTGACAATACCGATTACCTTTCCTATTCTGCTCATTTCATTGGGTTGCTCTATAAAGCTTTGTTTTTCTTTAGAAGAGCAATTTGCAGAACATGTCTCACAGTTGTGTGTACATTCTTCACTCATGTTAAAACTTCCTTCCTTACGAAATATAAAAATATGTTTTTAGTTTATATCAACCTATATTAATACAATTATATTGTATCACAAATAGTTCAAGATATCAACATAATTTTACACAAAAGGGTTGCAAAAAAAACAAATGTTTTCTGCAACCCTTGATATCTATTTTATTTTGTCAGTGAAATTACAACACTGCTTAGTTCTTCGGCAGTCAGCCCATCTGAAATAATCACAATATAAATATCGCCCCATCTTGTTCTGTCAGAGTCAGGATATTTTTCATAAAGGCTTTTATATTTTGAAGTACAAATCGTCAGTTTTCTTCCATTTTCTGATGAAGCTGTCAAAGTCGCCGTGTCAGATTGTGTCAATTCATCAACATATACTGATTCAGGACATGAGATTTTCAAATCATCAGGTACAAGAATAAACGATAAAATGTTCACACCAAGATATTTCCAATATTCATTAAGACTCATAATAATACCTGAGTTTTTGTTCTCAATGTCGGGAGATGTACTTTTATAGGGAACACCTCCGCCATAGCCTGAACTTCCGCCTCCAGAAGCAGTCCCGCCGCTTCTGGGCACTGAAGCATCCAACCCAGAGGCTGAATCGTGTGATTTCTCCGGATACAAAGATTCTTTTTGACCCGGATATTCAACGGGAGACTCACCTACTGCGAATCCATCATCCAGCATATTTGCCGGCAAAACACTTCGTGAGCTCTCCGGTGCAGGAATCTGAGATTCATCGAAATGAGATTCCGGAACCGATAACGGCGGAGAAAGCGGCAATGTACGTTGTTGAAAATCTTCTGTCGGAACACTGTCGGCAAGAGGAGTTTCAGGCACTGATGGTGTCGGCATAGCTTCATCCTTTTGGTGGCTATCGGTTTTGTTTTCACCTTCCGCCTTGGCTCCATTATTATAACTATTACCTGAATATCCCAAATCTGCATTATCACTCGTATCCGCTTCATCCAAAGCCGGATAATCAACAGTATTATCCTTTGAAGTATCGTGTGAATACTTCTCATTTGTTACACTGTAATCATCCATCCCGATGCCATGGTATATCGTCAAAGAACATACCACAAAAACTGCAGCGACAGCAACAGTGTATGCCGGTTTTATTCTGAGAAAAAAATTCTTTTTTTCCACGGTCTCTCCGTTTATAATGCGATGCATAAGCGCTTTGTCGCCATGGATTTCATTATTCATCGATTTATATGCATCTTTAAAATTCATAATCAAACCTCTCTCCCAACAAATTCTTCAATTCCTGTCTTGCACGGAACAGATGAGATTTCACGGTAGATTCTTTCATGTTGAACAGCTTTGCAATCTGTGCAATTGACATATCTTCATAATAAAAAAGATGAATTACCGTTGCGTATTTTTTAGGAAGTTTCTGCACTTGTGTAAACAAATCACTGGTCTCCGGCGCTTCGAAAGTAATGTCCTCGGAAAGCGGAACTGTTTTCTTAACCCATGAACTCAAAAAGAAGCTTTTACTGCAATTTACAGTCACCTTCAAAAGCCACGCTTTGATATGTTCCTCCGATTCAAACTCTTTATCTGATTTTATGTATTTTAAGAAAACATCCTGACATACATCGTCAGCAACCGACTTGTTTTTGGTTCGCGCAAAGGCAAGACGGTATACCATATCAAAATACTTTTCAATTATTCCTTGTTTAAAAACGTCTGTTTGTGTCGTTTTTGACATGGTTTAAACTCCTTCCGTATATAATACAAATCAAAAGTATAAAAGGTTGCAAGAATTTTAAATTTTTTATTTTATATTTTAAACAATTTTATTTTTTCAGCTTTTTCAATGCAATACTTTGCGCATATCCCGGTAAAAACACCTGTAATTACCGAAGAAATTACAAGAAACAAAAAATAATATGCTACGGCAAGCTGACGTGTTACAGCAACAGCAATCAGAATCTGACCACCATTATGTGCAAAGGCTCCGAATACACTTACAGCCCATATATTGCACCTGTCCATAATTTTTGACAGCAATACCATTACAATCCAGCTGAGAATACCTCCTGCCATGCTGAACAAAAAAGACATAACCTGACCAAAAAGCAAGGTTGTAATTGTTATGCGAATCAACAGAGTAAGCAAAGATTCTCCTGTACCAATTACATATATAACAACAAGTGTTATCACATTGGCAAGTCCAAGCTTAACTCCGGGAACAGGAAGGATAGGCGGAATAAGGCTCTCTACAGCGTAGATGCACACAGAGAGGCATGCAAACAAAGCAAGCTGCACTATTTTTTTCGTTTTCATAATTTACACACCGGTTGTTATATCGACATCTGACACATCATCTGTAATTTTTATAACAACATTATTCGGAAGACATACAATGGGTCGTGCGCCATCCTGAATAGCTCCCTGTTTAATACAAAGCTTGTCGGGACAATCTGCTTCAACAATAGATATCTGACCCTTTTCTACGAGTATGATGTTCCCATCCATTTCAAGAGTATAAGGTTTGGAAACTCTGGTTAAATCAATTTTATGAACAAGAACCCCATCTTCAAATATGCAAGCATATTTACCATTTCCATCACGAACATTGAGATATATAATACCTGCAGCCGCAGTAATTGCAGCTATCGAAAAACAAGCCGCCAGAATTTTAGTAGACTTTTTCATATAAATTCATCTCCTTAATATTTTAATGTATTCATCAATTATATTCATTAGCTCATCATAACTTTCAGTCTTACAAACTTCGTTTCTTACAGAAGCTCCGCCGTGCATTCCTTTTGTGTACCACGCAACATGCTTACGTGCTTCCTTGACACCCGTGCGTTCTCCTTTGAGATTGATCAACAACGAAATATGCTCCTTCATAACGCTCAGACGCTCAACATCATCAGGAACAGTTACAACCTCCGAATTCTCCATATATTCTCTGATTTGTCTGAATATAAAGGGATTGCCCTGTGCACCACGTGCCACCATCACCCCATCACAACCGGTCTCCTCAAACATTGAAGCAGCATCTTCAGCACTGAATATGTCACCGTTTCCGATCACCGGGATGGTCACCGCTCTCTTTACCTGCGTTATTTTATTCCGGTCAGCTTTTCCGCTGTAGTACATTGCAGCCGTTCTACCGTGTACTGTTATAGCGGCAGCACCACAATCCTCTATTACCTTTGCCAATTCGGCCATATCTATACATTCATTTATGCCACATCTGACCTTGCATGTTACCGGAATACTGACCGCAGAAGAAACAGATTTAACAATATCGCCAATAAGCTTAAAATCCTTCAACAGTGAACTACCATCGCCATTTTTGGCAACTTTCGGAGCGGGACAACCCATGTTAATATCAATAAGCGGAACTCCCATATTTTCAATTTTTTTTGCAGATTCCGCCATTATATGTGGATCACTGCCAAAAATCTGCACAGCCATGGGAGCCTCTTCCTCGGCAGTCTCCATCAGCGAAAAAGTCTTTTTATCATCATAATGCATCGCCTTTGAACTGACCATTTCCGAATATACCAACCCGGCACCCCATCTTTTACATATTATGCGAAATGCCAGATCAGTTACACCTGCCATAGGAGCGAGAAATATATTGTTATCAAACGTTAAATTGCCAATCCTGATCATTTCTCCTCACACCATATCCTTATAATGTTATTTGCAATATAAAAACAGGCTGACATTCAAAACAATGTGTCAACCTGTTTTACGTGTTTTAAATAATACATCTCCGTTTTGCGGATAAACCTCCGTAAATCAAGTTCATTTTGAATGTATAAGGGAACTTAATTCATCCATAAATGAATTAATATCTCTGAATTCACGGTACACGGATGCAAAGCGAACATAAGCGATATCATTTATTTTCTTTAATTTATCCATAACAAGCTCGCCTATTTCCGTAGATGTAACTTCACGGTCAAGAGAATTATTAAGAACGCCTTCAATCTCCAACACCATATTCTCTATCTGCGCAAAACTTACAGGAGTCTTTTCACATGCTCTGAGAAGACCGTTTAAAAGCTTCTGTCTGTTATATACCTGACGTTTACCGTCTTTTTTAATAATTACAAGAGGAACCGATTCAATCTGTTCATATGTTGTAAAACGTTTTTCGCACTTAAGACATTCACGTCGGCGTCTTATTGACGAACCATCATCAATAGGACGTGAATCTATAACTTTGCTTTCAAGATATTCACAGTATGGACATTTCATAATTTAGCCTCCAATAGTAAACAAATATGCTGTATGATACATACAGCATATTTGAAAAATATTATTATCTTCTGTTAAGAAAATCGGGTATCTCAAAACCGCCGACATCTGCATAACTGTCGGTGAGAACATCAGCAGCATCATTAGCCGGAGCTTTTGTATCTTCAAATCCGGTTGCAACAACAGTGATAACAATTTCATCCCCGAGAGATTCATCAATAGATGTACCAAAGATGATATTTGCATCAGGATCAACAAGCTGATGTACAAGTTCGGAAGCTTGTTCGATTTCCATAAGACCGAGATCGCTGGAACCTGCAACATTGAGGACAACTTTCTTTGCACCATCAATTGTTGTTTCAAGAAGCGGACTGTAAATAGCATCCTTTACAGCATCTTCAGCTCTGTTGTCACCACTACCGCGACCAATACCCATATGAGCAACGCCGGTATTTCTCATTACTGATGAAATATCAGCAAAGTCAAGGTTAATATATCCCGGGCTGGTGATAAGATCGGATATACCTTTTACACCCTGGCTGAGGATTTTATCAGCCATTTTAAATGCATCTTTCATAGATGTTTTTCTGTCGCATATGTCAAGAAGTTTGTTATTGGGAATTACAACAAGAGCATCAACACAATCTTTGAGAACTTCGATTCCCTTTTCAGCACGTTCCATTCTTTGCTTTCCTTCAAAAGCAAATGGTTTGGTAACAACACCAACGGTGAGTATGCCCATTTCTTTTGCTATTGATGCAACAATTGGAGCAGCTCCGGTTCCGGTTCCTCCACCCATACCGGCTGTAACAAATACCATGTTTGCATCTGCTATAGCCTGTTTGATTTCGTCACGGCTCTCTTCTGCAGCTTTCTGACCAATTTCAGGATTAGCACCTGCACCAAGACCTCTTGTAAGTTTTTCACCAATTTGAATCTTTCCGTTTGCCTTTGACGCATTTTCGCCAAAAAGGACTTGTTTATCTGTATTTACTGCTATAAACTCAACGCCTGAAAGTCCATCGTCAATCATGCGGTCAAGAGCGTTATTTCCGCCACCGCCAACACCGACAACCTTCATGTTGGCTCCAACAATTTCTCTTTCGTTATCAAATTCTAACATGGTTTTTCCTCCTCTAACCCATAGTAATGATTAATTATATCATAGTTTTTTTAAGAATGCTATAGTTTTTTAAATCTTTTTTTAATTTTGTACAAATTCTACAATTTTGCAGTCATACAATAGACATTATGCCGTGTTTAATGCGCTTGAGATATTCATCAGCGTGACATTCTTTCCGTAACATTATCAGTATCGGAAAGCTCAATAACTCCGCCTTTTTGTCTCGGTTGATCAATGATTGCTTCAAGGAAAGCGATTTTATATTCTATGTTATCACCATCTTCATCACCATCCTCACCCATATTAACCAATGTATCCGTATTAAGCATCAGGCGAATATTGTTCAGTTCGCTTAAATCTATCTCACTTATGTGCACAATAACACCCTGTTTTTTCATTTCGGCGAGCATTCGGCATATCAAATCAGATATCGTCTTGGCATGGGACTCATCTTTAATTTTTATATACTGTCCTTTTTCACTGTCAGATATCTCAATTCCGGTAATAACAGGTGCCGGGTCACTTAAAGCATCAGCAAAAGCAATAATCCTTCCTTTTTCATCTATACATACATATTTATCCCACAAATCATATGAAACACTTTCTGAAACTGTTGCATCAGAATCCGCAGAAGAATCTGATTCGTTTTCCGCAGGAGGCATTGCCGGTTTTGGTGCTGCCTTTTTATCTCCTATGGGAATATATGCACATATATCTTTTTCACTGACATGTATGGTAACCGTGGAGGGAAGCGATCGTTCTACATATACTGAAGCTACATATTCAAGCTTCATAACACTGCTTTTTATTCCCGCAACATCAAGCGCAAAAATATTTGTTCCTTTTTCAATGTTTGCAACTCCCAATATTTTTGCATCATCATTTATGGAATTACCTTCCACAACTATCTTTTCCACATCAAAAACCGGAGAGATGAGAAATAACATTACTGCAATAACAATAAGACATAATATGCCGGCTATCTTTGAACGCCTGAGAGATGATTTGTAACCCCTTGCCTTATTATAATTATTTCCGTTGTTATCAGTCATTTTTATTCAATCCTCTCTATTTGTGCACCGAGAATATATAAATCTCTGCACAAATCCTCATACCCTCTGTCAATATACTCTACTCCGTAAATATACGATGTACCATGCGCACCAAGTGCAGCCACTGCAAGTGCCGCACCGCATCTCAAATCGCTTGCAACAAGATTACATCCTCTGAGGAAAGGAACTCCTCTTACAGTAATGTTTCTTCCGTGAATATCTATGTTCGCTCCCATTTTAGAAAGTTGTATGCAGTGAGAAAAACGATTTTCAAATATTCTTTCGCAGACAGTCCCCTTGTTTTCAGAAAGTGCCATTACAGAAATTGCAAGCGGCTGACAGTCAGTTGGAAATCCCGGATATGGTGCTGTTGATATATAGGGAACATTGGCACATCTGCGAACCCTTGCAACCTCAAAAGAATCAATTCTGCATGTGATTTCCAAACCCATTTTCCTGTAATGTGCAATAACAGAAGAAAGATATCGCGGATTTATACCGCACATACAGACTTTGCCTCCCGCACTCGCAACAGCCGACATATAAGTTGCTGCAACTATACGATCGGGCATGACAGTTACTTTCCCATCCCGAGGGCAATATGTCCCTTCAATGGTTATAGTTCCTGTTCCGTCTCCGTTGATTTTTACTCCCGTTGAACGCAGGTAATCCGCCAAATTGACTATTTCGGGTTCACGGGCAGCATTTATTATATGCGTTTTTCCTTTTAATGAAGAAGCAAGCAACATTATATTTTCAGTTGCACCTACCGACGGAAAATCAAGCATTATCTTTCCCGGTTTGGGATGACGCAACATGCACTCAACACCGGCAACAGAGCTGCATATATCGACACCCATACATTGAAATGCCTTAAGATGGATATCTATTGGTCTTTTACCTATGCAACATCCACCGCTCCCGGCAATAAATGCTTTGCGACATCTGGCAAGCAAAGCTCCGGCGAACATTGTGGAGCTTCTTGTACGTTTCATTTCACAAAGTGGAATATCACGGTATCTGAATCCCGAAGAATCAACATAAACATCCGATTTTTCGCGCAAAACCTTACACCCAAGTAATTTCAGAATATCGATTATACTTTCAACATCAGATAATTCGGGACAGTTATGTATTACACTCTTACCACCGTTTATTACAGTGGCAACCAATATGGGCAGAGCCGCATTTTTTGAGCCATGTATGTCAACCGTCCCAAACAGCGGTCTTCCGCCTTCAATTTTATAACAGTTCACAACCCCACCCCCACATAGGATAATATGCTTTATCTTATGCTGATAATCGGGTTTGTGTCACTGATTTATAAAAAAACGTAAGCTCCGCAGAGGTAGGAAGTTTTAGACCGGTTAATAGGAGTTGCGGAGCTTACATGGATTTATCATATGCTTCATAAATTCACATAACAAGCTCTGTAATTTTCTTATATATTATATCAAGAGCATTAACACTACTCAGTTCTATTGCTTTTTTGCTCATGTTTTCAATCGCATCACTATTATTCAATAGTGAATCAAGTGCCTCTCGCAAACTTTCTGCAGAAAAATCTTTTTCGAGAATAGTAATAGCCGCCCCCTTATCAGAAAGAGCTCTTGCGTTATATTCCTGATGATTGTTCGTAACATTCGGTGAAGGAATAAGTATGGATGGTTTTCCAAGAGCACAAAGTTCCGACACGGTTATAGCTCCCGAACGACACACTACCACATCAGCAGCATTCATAGCTTCATTCATATTGTGAATATACGCAACTATACTTACGTTTTTATTCTTCAGCGCTCTTTTTCCTGCTTCTGACGTAATGATCTCCTCGTAATTCCGATTACCGGTACCAAAAAGCACCTTGATATTTTTATCATCTATTCCCTGCACATAATCAAGTGCAACAGAATTTATGGCATTTGCTCCAAGGCTTCCGCCAAATATCATAATAAGTTTTTCATCAATCAGCCCAAAACCCTCTCTCGCTTTTTTTCTGTCACACGAAAGCATCTCGGGTCTTATGGGATTCCCGGAAAATATAATTTCTTTTGCTTCATCAAGATGTTTTCGGCTATCCTCAAAGCTTATGGCTGTAACTGATGATTTTTTTGATAAAAGCTTTACTGCACTTCCGGGAAAAACATTTTGTTCGTGTATCAAGGTGGGAATACCCAGGCTGTTTGCCGCCATTACAGCAGGTGCACAAACATATCCTCCGGTTCCGATAACAATATCCGGCTTAAACTCTCTTATAATTTTTTTGCATCTTTTCTTCGCTGTAATCATGTACCAGAGAGATTTCATATTCTCAACCGTAAGTTTTTTAGATAATCCCTGCACTTTAACAAATTTTATATCATATCCTGACTCAGGCACCAAAGTACTCTCCATACCCTTTTCGGTGCCAATAAACAATATTTCGGTATTATTATCTTTTTTGCATGCGTAATCAGCTATTGCAACTGCCGGATTAATATGTCCGGCGGTTCCGCCGCCGGCAAGAAGAATTCTCATAAAGCTCACTCCGTGAATATAATTTATAAAACTACACTAAAGCTCACATTCTCTTGAAACCGAAAGTACAACTCCCATTTCAGCAAGAATAAACACAAGCGAAGTTCCTCCGTAACTAAAAAACGGCAAGGGCATTCCGGTTGCCGGAATAGACGAAGTTACAACTGCTATGTTAATTATTACCTGAACTGCTATAAGTCCCATTATTCCTATTACGAGAAGTTTTGAAAACTTATCCGGAGCGTTTGAAGCAATTTTTATACCTTTCCACATAAGAAACACGAAAAGCACAACTACAAGTGCCGCACCCACAAAGCCGAGTTCCTCACATATTACAGAAAAAATAAAATCATTCTGCGGCTCCGGAAGAAATAAGTGCTTTTGTCTGCTTTGACCAAGCCCCACTCCGAAGAAACCGCCACTACCGATAGCATATAAAGACTGTACAATCTGAAATCCTGTTCCGCTACTGTCTTTAAACGGATCAAAAAACGCTGTCACTCGCGCCATACGATATGGCGCACTTACCATAGCCACAACTGCAACAGCAAGTGCCGGTCCACCAATTGCGGCAAAATGTGACATTTTTGCTCCGGCAGCCCAAAGAACAATAAACCCTGTCGCCGCCACGACTATGGCTCCACTGAGATGCGGTTCGATAAAAACAAGTGCGGCCACAAGTCCGATTATAAAAACATATGGCAAAAATCCTTTTGAAAATGTTTTTAAAGCATCATTATTAACACTTACACTTCTTGCCAAAAAGACAATTATGGCAAATTTTGCAAGCTCCGAAGGCTGGAAACTGAAAAAACCAAATCCAATCCAACGTTTCGCTCCCTTAACCTCAATACCAATCAATGGAACAAGAATAAGTAAAATTATGCTGGCAAGCATCAGATGAATAGAATACTTATATATGGTTTTGTATGAAATTCTTGAAACAATCAGCATTATTCCAAGACCTATAATTGCCCAAGCAAACTGTCTCTTTATAAAATAATATGCATCTCCATACTCATAATGCGCAGATGCACTGCTTGCACTGAATACCATAATCAGCCCATAGCAAAGAAGCATAAGCACAATAACCAAAAAAGAATAATCCATTTTTTTGGCAGAGCCTAATTTTATTACCTTTTGCCTGTTTGCCAATTTCTTTTCCTCCAAGCTTATATTATAATGCTACACATGCATAATATGCTGCCAGCGAAAGAAGCACTGTAGCAACAATTGCAGTAATAACTATACGCCATTCACTCCAACCACACATTTCAAAGTGATGATGAATGGGACTCATTTTAAATATTCTTTTACCGGTTTTCTTAAAATATGCAACCTGCAATATTACAGACAAAGTTTCAACAACATAAACTCCACCGGCAACAATCAGTATGAGCGGATTTTTAAGAAGCAAGGCATTTGAACATACAAGTCCACCAAGAAAAAGGGAACCTGTATCGCCCATGAATACTTTTGCCGGATAATGATTGAAAAGCAAAAAGCCAAGCAATGACGCTGCTGATATTGCATTTACTACTGTCACATCATATAACTTCATAGAATAAGACAGACATCCAAAGAAAATGCATACCACAAATGTAACCGATGCTGCAAGTCCGTCCAATCCATCTGTAAGATTGACACTGTTTGTTGTGCCAAGAAGCACGAACAACGCAAGGGGTATATATATATATCCCGCATCAACCTCTGTTTTGGCAAAGGGAATAAATATTTTAGTATCAATAAGTTCAAATGCATAAAGGCTCACGCATATAAAAACTACCGAAAACAGCAACTGCAACAAGAACTTATGTTTTGCACTTAGCCCGAGATTACGTTTTTTTACAACTTTTATATAATCATCAACAAAACCGACTATACCAAAGCTTAATGCAAACAAAACTAAACTTACGGTAAGGGTTGTTCTTGCAAACAAAAGAGTGCAAATAAGAATCGGAATCATGAATATGAATCCGCCCATAGGGGGAGTACCGCTTTTTTTCTGATGCCAGCTTGGTCCCTCTTCTCTTATTTGCTGACCAAATTTGAGTCTTCGGAAAACCGGAATCAAAATCGGCCCGCAAATTGCCGCAATTACAAATGCAATTGCACCGGATATAAGTATTTCTTCTGTCATTTTTGTCACCTCAATTTTATCCGATTATAGCTTCCGATATTTTTTCAAACTTCATAAACCTGGAAGCTTTAACAAGTACTGCATCATCGTTTTTTAAATAGCTCTTTAAAAACTCTATAGTTTCATCAACAGAGTCAAAACTGTATACTTCCTTATCAACAGCCTCTGCGGCGATAAATCTTGAAAGCGGGCCTACTGTTATAAGAGTATCACACACGGATTTGTTAAATTCTTTTCCGACATTACGGTGAAGCTCTTCACCCATTTTCCCCAATTCACCAATATCACCCAAAACTGCAATGCGTCTTTTTGCACTTACCGTGGAAAGAACACCGAGAGCCGCAATATCTGATTGCGGACTGGCATTGTAACAATCGTTGATTATTTTGTATCCGTTTGTCGAAATAATGTTTTGTCTTATGCCTGTTGAGCGATATTCGTCGAGTCCGGAATAAATCTCTTCGTATGACATATCAAGCATTTCACCTACGGCAATTGCACACAGAGCATTATATACATTGTGGATTCCGGGTAAGTTTATATGATAGCTTCTGCCCCCACATTTAAAGTTACATCCATCTTCACAAGAATCAATATCATATGCAATATATTCACAATCGGTGTTGTTTATTCCAACATAGGTTATTTCGCTGAGGTTGAGTTTATTCTTTAAGGTTATAAGGTATTCGTCATCACCGTTAAGAACAGTCTGTCCCTCTGAAGACATACCTTCAAATATTTCGGATTTGGCTTTTAAAATACCTTCTCGTGAACCAAGATATTCAATGTGCGATGTCCCTATATTAGTAATAAGCGAAATATCCGGAATTGCACATTTTGTAAGCACTGCAATCTCACCGAAATTGCTCATGCCCATTTCGATGACAGCAACCTCGTGTTCGGGTCTGAGTCCGAAAAGTGTAAGAGGAACACCTATATTATTGTTAAAATTTCCCCTTGTTGCATGGACATTATATTTTTTTGATATTACGGATGCAAGAAATTCCTTGGTGGTAGTTTTGCCTACACTTCCCGTAAGAGCAACAAGTTTCACAGAAAATCTTTTTCTGTATGCACATGCAAGGTCAAGAAGAGCTTTTGAGGTATCATCAACCTCTATGGCAAAACCATCCGTATTAACATTATTTCCTTTCTCACACAGATATCCGGCAACTCCGTTTTGACACACATCGATTAAAAAAGAATGTCCGTCAAAGCGTTCTCCTTTGAGCGGAATAAAAAGTGTAGACAAATTCACGGTTCGGCTGTCTGTGCTTATACCGTACACTTTGGTTCCGGGATTTCCCGAAATAATTCTGCCATCAACCGCTTTTGCAATTTCTTCAGCTGTCATTGGCAATATATCATAAATCATTGTTAATTACCTTCTCTTTGAAAGAATTTCTTTTACAACTTCCCTTTCATCAAAATGAATGGTGCCTGAATTTAAAATCTGATAAGTCTCATGTCCTTTCCCTGCAAGAACAATGCAGTCTCCTTTACAGGCAATGTTAATGGCATATTCTATAGCATCCCGGCGATTCTCAATAACAACATATTCCCCACCGCTTTTTTTAACACCATCTTCTACCATAGAGATTATTTTCATTGGATTTTCAGTTCTCGGATTATCACTTGTCACCACACACAAATCCGCCATTTTGCCAGCTATTTCTCCCATTATAGGACGCTTTGAACTATCACGGTCTCCACCGCACCCGAAAACAATTATTACCCTGCCTTTACAAAAGCCGTTCACTGCTGAGAGAATATTTTCGATGCCGTCCGGAGTATGAGCATAGTCTATAAGAATTGTATACTCTGTGTTTGTCGGAACAATTTCGGCTCTGCCTTTAACACCGGAAGCACTTCTCAACGCTGTTTGAATCAAATCGGAATCTACCTCCAAAGCTTCTGCGATTCCCATTGCACACAAGGCATTGTAAACAGAGAATTCTCCCGGAATACCAAGGAAATATTCTCTTGAATATACTTCAAAATTCACACCATTTTCCATAAGTCTTATATTATCGCAATTAAGATTACCTTCCCCTTTTGCAGAATATGAAACACATTCACAAGGGCATTTTTCTGCAATAATTCTACCATAAGAATCATCAACATTGATAACTGCAACATCAGATATCTCAAAAAGTTTTGCTTTTGCGGCCATATAATTATCCATAGTTTTATGAAAATCAAGATGATCCTGCGTCAAATTTGTAAAAGCTCCCACCGCATATCTGCATCCATATACCCTGTCAAGTTCAAGAGCGTGGGACGAAACTTCCATTATACAATAGTCAACCTTTGCTTCAGCAATTTTAGAAAACAATCCCTGAAGCTCGATAGAATCCGGTGTTGTACGGCCTGCGTCAAATATCTCGTCACCAATCATGTTCTGATTCGTCCCGATTATTGCTGTTTTATATCCGGCAAACTCCAGTATATGCTTAACAAGATAAGTAACCGTTGTTTTGCCGTTTGTACCGGTTACACCGATCAGTTTGAATTTTTCCGTTGGAAAGCCGTAGAACACGGCAGCAGCAATAGCCTCACTTCTGCGACTGTTTTCAACAACAATTTGAGTGCATGATATTTCAGGCATATACTCCTCGCATATGACAGCTGATGCACCGTTTTCAACAGCGGACGGGATATATTTGTGACCGTCAGTCTGAAATCCCCTTACTGCAACAAACAGACTTCCGCACACACACTCACGCGAATTATTGGTAACAGAGCTTATCTCAAAATCATCACTACCATACACTTTGCAGTCTGTCAAAACACTTGTAATTTCATTAAGTTTCAACAAGCAGCATCTCCTTTTATAATTTTACATGAAGCAATTTTAATGAACATTTTCATTAGAAGTGTAATTATATTCAACCGTAACAATACTTCCTCGCGGAACCATACTTCCGGCCGGTGGTTGTTGAGTTCCGACAAGAACGAATGGAGTTATGGAACCGGATCCTTTAATCTTAATGTTAAGTCCGGAATTAACAAGTCTTTGATTGGCATCTGTTGCAAGCACACCAAATAAATCAGGCACTTCCACAAGATCCTCTTCAACTTTCTCCGTATATAAAATTACAACCGAGTTATCGTTGAGCGCCGTAGAAGCCGGTGGACTCTGTGAAACGATTTTTTCTCCATCACCTTTTACGATGTATTTCAATTCTGCTTCAGAAATTTCGGCGATTGCATCGTCCACTGAATAACCCAATACATCCGGAACAAACTTGAACTTATATGTTATGTCACTTTCTATCTGTAAATATACAAGCACATCGTTCATTATTTCCTTAAATGTCGGTGCAGCTGTCGCTCCACCCATATGGGAAGCTCCCATCGGCTCATCAAGCATTATAAGACATATAACCTCCGGGTCATCTGCCGGAGCAAAACCAACAAACGATGCTACATATTTTCCGTTTCCACGCGGTATTTTTTCACTTGTTCCGGTTTTACCTGCTATATGATAGCCTTCAATATATGCATTTTTACTTGTTCCGTCTGAGGCTACACCTTCTAATATTTTGCTTACTGTCTGAGCTGTATCTGAACTTACAACCTGTCTTATGACCTCAGGCTCAAAATCACGTATTACATTGCCATCATCATCTACCAACGATTTGACAAGTCGCGGCTTAACCATATATCCGTCATTTGTTATGGCAGAATATGCGGTAACAAGTTGGAGCGGTGTAACTGTAAATCCCTGCCCGAAAGAAGCAGTGGCAAGTTCTACTTCGTTAAACTTATTCCATTCATGAAATTCTCCCTTGGCTTCGCCCGGAATATCAAAACCTGTTGTGGCGCCAAATCCAAATGATTTATAGTATTTATAAAATCTTTCGTTTCCAAGCCTTTTTCCTATAGCCATAAATACCGGATTACATGAATTGTATACGCCGTTTACAAAGCTCTCTGTCCCATGACCTCCGGTGTTCCAGCATCCTATGTCATAATTTGCAACCCTGACCGAACCGTTACATACAAAGTTCTCGTCAAGGGCTACAATATTTTCTTCCAATGCCATTGCAGCAACCATTGCCTTAAAAGTCGAACCCGGCTCATAGGCATCAACAACCGCTTTGTTTCTCCACTGCTTGTAAAGAGCATTGTTTGTTGCTTCTGTCTTTTTTTCCTCATCATCTATTTGTTCAATTTCCTTTACAGCTTCTTCATCAATAACCGTGAAAGGAGAATTCAAATCAAAGGTTGGATATGTAGCCATAGCAAGAATTTCACCGGTTTTCGCTCCCATTATGATGCATGCAGCACCATTTTCAACCTGGTAGTTTTCTACAGCCTTTTTAAGTGCTTCCTCGGCTTTTCTCTGAATTGTTTCATCTATTGTCAGTACAACATTTATGCCGTTTTCCGGATCTATATATTTTTCATATTTATATGGCATATTAACACCGGCAGCATTCTTAGCGGTTATAATCCTTCCGGGCACACCCTTAAGATAGCTGTCATAAATCATCTCAATTCCAGCCAAGCCCTGATTGTCTGTTCCGACAAAACCGATGATATGTGAGCCAAGCGTTCCTCCGGGATAATATCTTTTAAAATCCTCTACCAGGGACACACCGGGGAAATCTCCGTTTCGTATTGCAGTTGCCTGATCTTTATTAATTTTTCTTTTTATAACCTCGTATGTGCTGTCTTTAGAAAGAGTTGCATATACATCATCTTTATTTATGCCGAGAATTGATGCCAATCCGGTTGCAACCTCATTGATTTTCTTGCTTTTTTGAACTTCGCGCGGGTTAACCGTTACCGTATCAGCAGAGGCACTTTTGGCAAGTTCGTTCATGTTACGGTCGTAAATAGTTCCGCGCTTCGAAGATATCACCAAATCCTTGGTCTGCTGTAGTGCAGCTTCTTTGCTGTACTGTTCGCCTTTTGTCACCTGTATCCATCCTACACGAACAAGCAAAAGCCCAAGTATGCTCACTATGATCGTAAAGCTTAGTGCAAGTCTTGAGTTTGAACTTCTATTTCTTTTTTTCATATATTAAAATCCCTTTCGGCATGGATTAATCGAGCTTTTAATCGACATAATATGCTGTTATAATCTGCTAACAATTATTAATTTTTCGTATACAGTGAAAAACAGCCTTTTTGGGCCATGGCTCAAAAAGGCATTTCCTTTTGTTCTGAACCCTCATTTGATGTTTTCTCAATCGGGTATGCTTTATGAAAATTTATCCTATATACATTAAAAACGCTTTTAATCCATCTATTACACTTGCGATTATTCCTGTATCCGCTGTGGCATTATATGTTTCTGTATAGTCACTTTGCACAACATCAACATAAACATTTTGGTAGCCTTCAGGCTGTTGCATTCCGTATTCGGTAATTGCCTTCTCTTCCACCAAAGCAAGGTCAATTCCCGATTCAATATCAAATGCAAGCTGGGTGTTTCTCACCTGCATATCCTCCAGTTTGTCAGTTAATCTGTCGTGCTCAGAAGCAGTCTGAATAAGTAATGCATTAGCATAAAGATAGGAAATGCCTATAATAAAAACAAGGGTTAAAACAGATACAAGTTTCTTATAGTTTACTACGATACGTTTGCGTTGCTGCTTTTCTCTTTCTTCTTCTTTTTTTTCACTGTTCGCAGTATAGTCATAGTACTCACTTATCTTGTACGCTGATGTACCGTCAAACCATTTTTCACTCACCTGTTCTCACCTTCCTTATCTACATTTTTTCACAAATTCTGAGTTTTGCACTTTTTGATCGTTTGTTATATGCAATTTCTTCTGCGCTTGGCAAAATTGGTTTTGATGTGATTATTTTTGCTTTTGGAGTGTTGCCACATACACAAATGGGAAAATCCTTCGGACAAGTGCAACCTTTTGCAAAAGACGCAAAGGTTTGCTTTACAATCCTATCTTCCAACGAATGGAAAGTTATAACGCAAAGTCTACCACCCGGTGCAAGCGACTCAAAAAAATCTTCAAGAGCCTGCCTCAAAGGTTCAAGCTCACTGTTAACTTCTATTCTCACTGCCTGGAAAATCCTTTTAGCCGGATGAGATCCCTTTTGTCTGAATCTTTCGGGAATCGCTTTCTTAATTATCTCAACTAATTCCAGTGTTGTACAAATCGGAGCTTTTTTACGCGATTCGCATATTAATTCTGCAATTCTTTTAGAAAAACGTTCCTCACCATATTCATAAAAAATACGGGTAAGTTCTTCCGGCGAATAATCATTTATTACATCGTATGCACTAAATGCGGTTTCCTTATCCATTCTCATATCCAGCGGAGCATCCTCCATATATGAAAAACCACGTTCTGCACAGTCAAGTTGATATGAAGAAACACCTAAATCAATTAATGCCCCGTCTATTTTATCTATGTGTATATCGTGCAAAATATTCTTTATTTCATTATAATTTGAATGAACATATGAAACATTGCAAAACATGGAAAGTCGTTTGCTTGCAGCATCTATGGCCTCCATGTCTCTGTCTATCCCGATTAATCTTCCGTTTTGTGACAGCTTTGAGAGTATTTCGTAGCTGTGACCTCCGCCACCAAGGGTACCGTCAACATATACACCGTCCGGATTTATATTGAGACCGTCTACAGCTTCATTAAGTAATACGGATATATGCTTGAATTCCAATTTAAATTCCTCCGAAACTGCAATTTGTAATACATTAAATCATTATACCAAGTTCACAAAGGCTTTCGGCAATTTCATCTGTATCGATGCTGTTCATATAATCATTCCAATTCTGAGTACTCCAGATTTCAACTTTGTCACCATTGCCGATGATTGTAACGTCTTTTTCAAGACCGGCATACTCCTTGAGCGGTTGAGTGATTAGGATTCTTCCCTGTTTATCGGTTTCACATTCAATGGCTCCTGCAAGAAAAAGCCTTGAAAAACCACGGGAATTTTTGTTCGCAAGCGGAAGAGTGCTCAGTTTTTCATAAAATTTTGTCCATTCATCCTGACTGAATACCAACAAGTTTTTGTCAAGCCCTTTTGTCACTACAAAGTTGTCACCAAGTTCTTCACGCAATTTAACCGGCATTATTACTCTGCCTTTGGAATCTAACGTGTGTTGATATTCTCCACTAAGCACTATTTTCACTCCCTTTCTTTAAAATCAGAGGAAAAATTTACCACTTTCCACCATTTGAAACCACTTTTCACCACTTTTTAATGATTATAAACCATTTTATTAAATTTTGCAAGACTTTTTAGCACAAAAAAAACGCCAAATTTCTCAATAATGGCGTTTTTTTAAAATTTCAGCAAAAATGCACAAATATAATTTTCATATTTGTGCATTTTGCCATTTCTGTATATCGTTTGTTTTTGACTTAAGAACGTTTTAACATTATCATATGTTATTCTTCATTTATATACAAATTCTCAAATCCACTCAATAGTTTCGATAAGTTCGGAGTTAATTCTCCATATATCCCCTTATTCACATACGAACAACCATTGGTAAAATAGAGAGGAATCTGAAATATATTATCAAGATAGTACTTTTCAAAATTATTCCATGCAACAATTCTGTTTTCTTTCGTATTCATACGGTTGAGATTGGATACCGAATTCGAAAGCTCTTCGCTGTAAAAAGAGCATATGTTCTGTCCGCCACGGTTTTCTCCAAACATAAATTCAAGATTTCCGCAATTATCTATATTTACCTCTCCCAGGTATAAATCATATTCACAGTTTAGCACTTTTAGTTTATATGAGGAAAAGTCCTGCGGATCTAATGTTACCCTGTACCCTTTATTCTCAAGTTGAAACTCCAAAGCCTGAGCAATACGTTCTTTTAATTTCGAATCCGAATTATATAGAAGAACAACTCCCAGCTCATCACTGTCCAGAGAAAAATCAGGTGCTGTAATTGTGCTTTCCGTGCCGGCATCTTTCTCCGACAATTCTTTTGGCTGATTAAAGTATACACCTTCGCGTATAGGAGAATTTGCAACCACCGCATTACCTATCATGATATCATCGGTTATCTGCTCATTATTTACAGAAATACTCAACCATTGACGTTCTTCAAGAGTGTCAAACTCCGCACAAGCACTGTTTATGCCAACATAGCTGAATCTGTTTTGTTCAGTCGAATAGGTATTATAAATTGAAGAAGTTAAATTGAATTCAGCAGGGCTCTTCCATGAAGTTGTAACCAAATCAATAACCCCTGCATCAAATGCAGAAATAATAGTATCAGCATCGGATAAAATCTGAATGTTTACTTCCTCAATATATGGCGCACCTTTTTCGTTATGCCATGCTGTGTTTGCTTTAAGATATATATTTTTAAAATCATCCATACGGTCGTATTTATACATTCCCGTACCGTCGGGGGTGAAGTTAACATTATTGTCAACAAAATCATCACCAAGGAGACCTGCCGGCAAAATCGGAAAATCAAGACAGTTTACAAAATCTGCAACAGGATAGTTAAGTGTAATTATCAATGTATCGTTTGATACAGCCTGATATAAAAGTATGGTGTTTTTTATAGAAGAATACTGTCCATCATACATGAAAATATAGTCGAGAGTGGCAATAACATCCTGTGATGTCAAAGTCTTGCCACTGTGAAATTTAACTCCGTTTTTCAGCTTTATCGTATATTCAGTGTTGTCATTATTTGACTTATACTCAGATGCTAAAACCGGTTTGACACTATGATCAGGCATACACTCGAAAAGTCCTTCATAAATAAGTGACAAAAAATCACTGACTGACGCATGATCTGTGATAAGCGGATTAAATGTATCTACAGGAACACACGCAAGTGTTATGCTGCCACCGTATTTCCAGTCATCATTTTCTTCAATACCCGAAACCTGCTCTGTTTTTTTTGAATCTGTACATGATGTCAAAACCGACAAAAATACCGCCAATAAAGCTATCGTCCAAAAAAACCTTTTCAATCACATCAGCTCCTTGATTTTTATTTCATACATGCATATTCCGTCAACCTTAGTCTTATAATGCCCGGTACAAAATGCGGCTGTTAAGGCTATCTTACACAAATTCTTTTAACAGATATACACTTGTTTGTTGTATCATCAATTTCAAATACCGCACCGCAAAGTGCCGCTCTGCCATATGCATATTCAAATTTTTGCGGAAGAGCATTTATAAATCGTCTCATGATAATTTCTTTTTTTACTCCTAATATCGAATCCTCTGCCCCGGTCATACCAAGATCAGTAATATAACCCATTCCGTTTTTGGTTACGATTTCATCCGCAGTCTGCACATGAGTGTGTGTACCGAAAAGCACCGACACACGCGAGTCAAGATAATACATCATGGCTTTTTTCTCACTGGTTGCTTCGGCGTGAAAATCTACAACAACAAAATCACACCGGTCTTTAAGATTTTTCAGTTCACGGTCGGCAGCTCTGAACGGACAATCCAGAGAAACCGCAATGTCAATCCTTCCCATAATATTGAGTATACCAATTTTCTTGTCTCCACATTTCAACACCGCCGACCCACATCCGGGAGTTCCATCCGGATAGTTTGCCGGGCGGACAATGTTTGTTTCTCTTTCAAATAGCCGAAAAACGTCTTTTTTGCCAAATGTGTGATTACCAAGCGTAAAGGCATCAACACCGGCATCATAAAGTTTGTCATAGTCACTGAGAGTAATCCCCGTTCCGGATGTATTTTCAGCATTTGCTATACAAAAATCAATGTTTTCATCTTCTCGGATTCCCCTTAAAGCCATTGATACAAACTCAACACCGCATTCGCCAAAAACATCACCAACAGCAAGCAATCTCACAAACATTTCCTCCTCTTGCACTTTTTCTTCACAGTTAAAGAGCGGACCCGAAGGTCCGCTCAAATCATCATATATTTTAATATATGGTTACATGTTAAGCACAAACGGCATCCATGTATTATTTCGCATAATCAACTGAGCGAGTCTCCCTGATTACATTGACCTTAATCTGACCGGGATATTCAAGCTCGTTTTCAATTTTCTTTACAATGTCACGGGCAATAAGGATTGTATCTTCATCTTTAACATCCTCGGGCTTAACCATAATTCTGATTTCGCGTCCAGCCTGAATTGCATAAGATTTTTCAACTCCGCTGAAGGAATTTGCAATTTCTTCAAGCTTCTCAAGTCGTTTTATGTATGTTTCCAGATTTTCTCTTCTTGCACCGGGTCTTGCTGCACTGATTGCATCACAAGCCTGTACTATGCAGGCAATTACAGTTTGAGCCTCCACATCACCGTGGTGAGCTGCAATTGCATGAATAACATCATTTGATTCATGGTATTTCTTTGCAAGATCAATACCGATATCAACATGGGAACCTTCAATTTCGTGGTCAACGGATTTACCGATGTCATGAAGAAGACCTGCCCTTTTTGCAACCTTGATATCTGCGCCGAGTTCTGCCGCCATGATGCCGGCAAGATGAGCAACCTCCGTTGAATGTTTAAGAACATTCTGACCGTAGCTGGTTCTGTAGCGCATCCTTCCAAGCAATTTGATAAGTTCAGGATGCAAACCATGTACCCCCGTTTCAAAGGTGGCTTGTTCGCCCTCCTGTTTGATGATGGCTTCGATTTCTTTTTTGGATTTTTCAACAGTTTCTTCAATACGTGCCGGATGTATACGTCCGTCAACAATAAGTTTTTCGAGAGACATTCTTGCAATTTCTCTCTTAATCGGATCAAATCCCGACAATACAACAGCTTCGGGAGTATCGTCGATAATCAAATCTATACCGGTTAATGTTTCGAGGGTTCTGATGTTTCTTCCCTCTCTACCGATAATTCGTCCCTTCATTTCATCATTTGGCAATGCAACAACCGAAACAGTTGTTTCTGCCACATGGTCTGCAGCACATTTCTGAATGGCTGCACTGATAATATTTTTAGCTTTCTTATCAGCTTCATCTTTTGCCTGAGCTTCAATATCTTTAATCATCATTGCTGTTTCATGTCTGATTTCTGCTTCAACATTCTTCAGCAAATATGACTTGGCTTCTTCTACGGAAAGTCCTGAGATACGCTCTAAAATCTCAAGCTGTGCACTTTTGACTTTGGCTGTTTCTTCTTTAAGGGCTTCAGCTTCCTTAATCTTTTTAGCAAGCGTTTCGTCCTTCTTTTCGAGAGCTTCTGACTTTTTGTCAAGCGCTTCTTCTTTTTGCTGAATACGTCTTTCCTGACGGTTTATTTCAGCACGTCTTTCTTTGAGTTCTTTCTCTAATTCATTTCTGCTCTTATGGATTTCGTCCTTTGCTTCGAGCAGAGCTTCTTTCTTTTTGGTTTCAGCGGTCTTTTTTGCTTCGTCTATAATTGACTTTGCTTTTTCTTCAGCTCCGCCTATTTCAGCTTCTGCAATCTTTTTTCTGTATACGGTTCCTACGAAGAACCCAAGAACAAGAGCAACGACTGCAGATGCAATTGAAATTATTATACCCATCTTTATCAACTCCTTTCTTTATTAAATTTTCAACGTTCGCGATGCAATGCACCGAAGAGAAATGATATAAGAGGAACATATACTCCGCTTTATATCAAATTTTGAATACATACATATATATTTTATAACAAAATTTCCGATATGTCAACAATAAATTAATATTTAACAAACTTTTTTGAAACAAGCCCTCTAACAGAAACTTTTTACAAAAAAACTACCGACTGCAAAATCATTTTTACAGTCGGTTAGAATTGTTTATTATATATTACAAACTTCACTTTTTTTGCAAACCTTAAGAATTACATCGATTCCAACTTTAAAATTGTTGGACTGAAGCATTTCACAGGTTGCCTTATATGCTTTATCCTCGGTGTTGTTGTGTTCACTCAAATGCCCCAATGCAATGCGTTTTGTGCCCCAGATAGCCAGTTGCGTTGCAAGCCATGCACATTTTGCATTTGAAAGATGACCAAAATCAGAAAGAATTCTCTTTTTAAGCATGTAAGGATATGGTCCGTTTTTCAGCATTTCTTCATCATGATTTGATTCAATCAGCACGGCTTCGCATCCGGCAAGATTTGAAAGCATTGCCTGGGTGATTTTACCGGTGTCTGTTGCTATACCATACTTTTTCCCCTCACACTCAATGATGTAACCCACTGATTCTGCCGAATCATGTGGTGTCATAAATGCTTTTATGTTCATTGAACGTATAGAAAAAGCCTTTGATGGTGTTATAATGCAGGCGTTTCCGTTTGGCAGGTTTGGAGCAACTTTCAAAACGTGTGCCATTGTTTTCGCAGTAGCATACACTTTTGTATTGTATTTTTGCGAAAACACTCTTATACCGCCAATATGATCGGAATGCTCATGGGTAACAAGTATCCCATCGATTTCACCAGGCTCAACTCCCGCCTCTTTTAAAGCTGAACATATTTTTGCACAGCTTACACCTACATCTACAAGAATGTTGGTGTCACCATCTGACAAAAGCGTACAATTGCCGGAGCTTGAACTGTATAATGTTAAAAACTTAGTCATTTATTCTTTTAATATCCGCTCCGAGAGCCAATAGTTTGTCCACAATGTGTTCATAACCTCTGTCAATATGACGAAGCTGTGAAATTTCTGATGTACCTTCACATGCAAGTGCGGCAATAATCATGCTCGCTCCGGCACGCAAATCCGTTGCACAAACTTTTGCCGCGCTGAGCGGAGCTCCTCCTTCTATTGTTGCAACCGTACCTCTGACACTGATTTTGAAGCCCATCTTTTCAAGTTCGCTTACATATTGAAATCTTGATTCCCACACACCCTCATTAACTGTACTCGTGCCGGGAATTGTTGCAAGTAGCACTACCATAGGAGGCTGAAGATCTGTCGGGAAGCCGGGATAAGGCATTGTTTTTACTCTTATGCTTTTCAAAGGCTTGTCAGCTATTACCCGGACTTCTTCGTCATATTCTTCAATAGTAACTCCCATTTCTTCAAATTTTGCCGTGATAGCTTCAAGATGCTTGGGAATAACATTTTTAATGAGAACATTTCCCCTGGTTGCAATAGCAGCCGCCATATATGTACCGGCTTCAATCTGGTCAGGAATTATGGAGTATGTACCACCTGTTAAGGACTCAACTCCCATAATTTTGATAACATCGGTACCTGCACCACGAACGCTTGCTCCCATAGAATTAAGAAAGTTTGCAAGATCAACAACATGGGGTTCTTTGGCACAGTTCTCCAAAACTGTTTTCCCGGGAGCAAGTACCGCGGCAAGAATTGCATTGATTGTTGCGCCAACGCTTACCACATCAAAATAAACATTGCCTCCGCCCAGTTCATCTGCATCAATATTAACAAATGTTTCGTCAAGAGTCACCTTACAACCAAGGCACTCAAAGCTTTTGAGATGCTGGTCTATTGGTCTTGTACCGAAATTGCATCCTCCCGGAGGGGGAACCTGAGCCTTTCCAAAACGACCTATAAGTGCTCCCATAAGATAATAAGAAGCTCTCATTTTTGCAGCTAATTCGGGATTTGCTGTATAACTTGTAAGGTTTTCGGAATTTATGATAACCGTGTTGCAATCAGGCTTTGAAACCTCAGCACCGAGAGATTCTATCATACTGAGTATACTGTCAACATCACTGATATCGGGAATGTTTTCGATAACACATTTCCCCTTTACCAGAAGTGCCGCAGGGATTATTGCAACAGCAGCATTTTTTGCACCACTGATATGAACTTCACCGCAAAGCGGTTTTCCGCCATTTATAAGGATTTTATCCACGTCAAATCCTCCTGATTTGTATTTTTGTCAATTATTCTGCTTCTTCCCAGTTGTGATAGATATTCTGAACGTCGTCGTTGTCTTCAAGGTGTTCGATGAGTTTTTCCATCATCAGTATGTCATGCTCATCAGTAAGCTGAATTGTGTTTTGAGGAATCATTTCAAGTTCTGCTTGAGCAAAAGTATAACCTTTTTGCTCAAGAGCATCTCTTACTGCACGAAAATCATCGGGAGCAGTAGAGATTTCATAAAACTCATCTTCTGCTGCAAAATCGTCTGCACCTGCATCGAGAGCATCCATGGTGAGCTCGTCCTCATCAATATCGTCGGATTTGTTAATTATAATAATACCTTTCTGGTCGAACATCCACGACACAGAACCATTTGTACCAAGATTTCCGCCAAATTTGTCGAAATAGTGACGAAGATCTCCGGCTGTTCTGTTACGGTTATCGGTAAGTGTTTCAACAATAACTGCAACACCGCTTGGACCGTAGCCTTCATAATTGATATCTTCGTAGTTATCCATGTTCTGCTCGCCTGCGGCTTTTTTGATAACACGGGCAATGTTATCATTGGGCATGTTGAAAGAGCGAGCCTTGGCAATTGCATCTTTAAGTCTTCCGTTAACTTCGGGATCGGGACCGCCCGACTTTGCTGCAACAGCTATTTCTCTTCCCATTTTGGTGAAAATTTTAGCTTTTTGAGCATCTGATTTTTCTTTTTTATGTTTAATATTGTTCCATTTGGAATGACCGGACATAATTCTTTAACCTCCGTATAAACTATTTTATCTCATAAAGTCATACAGTATATTATAGCCTAACATAGCACAATTTGTCAATGGCTTTTTTACAATTATTTAACATTTACAAGCAAAAGCCATTGCAAGCGTAGTATCATCCGCATTGCAATGGCTTTGCCGCTGTTCTTTATTTGCAAATTTGTAAAATTATCTGTTAAGATAATTATAAATCATTTTGGCAACTGCATCTCTTGTGAGAGTATCATCTTCGCTGATTTCATCTTCTGCAGTTACATAACCTTCTTCGGTTGCTTTTTCAAATGCATCTTCAAATTCTGCTTCTATGCCCTGTGCATTAAGTAACATCATTGCAAGTTCTTTTGCTGTCACTGTTCTGTCGGGTTCAAATTTGTTGTCACCAACACCCTGAACGATGCCTTTTTCTGTTGCCCAGCTGATGTAGTTGTATGCCCAGTGGCTATCGGCTACATCGTCAAAGCTTGATTTGTAAACCATTTTATCTGCCGCTGTAGTTCTCTGAATGAGGGCAACAGCTTCAGCTCTTGTTACATCTCTTTCAAGTTCAAGACCTTTGTCTGTTCCGAGAAGAATTCCAAGGTCGTTTAACGCGAGTGCTTTTGAAATTTCTTCTTCCTGTGCAATTGACATAATCACTATCTTTTCGGGATTAACAAGAGCGGGAATGCTCATTGTCATTATGTCTGAATATACAAAGATTTCAGAGCCTTTTGTTAGTTCTTCAGCTTTAACAATGTTTTTGGTTCTGTACATTTCAACCTGAGCTTCTTCATAAGAAACTTTGTATGTACCGTCAGCACTGTAGATGTAGCCGTCTTTAACTTCATCAACCGTCATAAAGATAGGAGCTATAGTTTCTGCATTTTCTCTTACGATTACATAGTAGGCTGAAGACTGAGCGGGAATACTGAATGTTGCAGCTGTGCTTACAACCGCTGTGACAAAGTCGCCTGTTTTAACTTCGGTTGGAACAAGAGTTGTATCTGCTACAAGAGTATTTTCACCAAGATTGAGAACAAGGTCGTCGAGCTCAATCTGTTCATCGGAAACAGATTTTACTGTTCCTTCGACAATTCTTTTATCAGAAAGATTTTCTTCAACTGTAACATCGGAGGCTTCTTCAGCTTCTTCAGTTTCTTGTGTCTGAGCAATTGACATAATTACAATTTTTTCGGGATTAACAAGAGCCGGAATGCTCATTGTCATTATGTCTGAATATACAAAGATTTCAGAGCCTTTTGTAAGTTCTTCTGCCTTAACAATGTTTTTGGTTCTGTACATTTCAACCTGAGCTTCTTCATAAGAAACTTCATATGAACCATCACTGCTGTAGATGAAACCGTTTTTCACTTCATCAACTGCCATGAAGATGGGCGCTTGAGCTTCCGGACTTTCCTTTACTATAACATAGTAAGCAGGAGTTTGTGCAGGAATGCTGAGAGTTTCGATTGTGCTTGCCACAACATAGATAGCATCGCCAACCTTAACTTCGGTGGGAACAAGATTTACGTCTGCAACAAGCGTGTTTTCACCAATGTTAAAAATGAGGTCTTCTGTTTCAATCTGGTCTTCGGATACTGCAGTTACAGTTCCTTCAACAATTCTATTTTCAGGAATTGCTTCGGTTGCTTCCTCGCTTATGAGCATAATTTCTTCTTCAGATGCAGAATTATCCTGTGCGAAGGCTGCAACTGAGCCTGTCATGGCGAGCGCCATAATAAGTGCCAATAATTTTTTCATGTTTTTTTACCATCCTTTTCTGTATTTCTATGAGTAATACTCTTGAAAGAAATAAAAAGTTGCAAAAAATTCCAAATTTTTTATTATTCATAAATTCTCTATACCATTGCACAATTTTTTCCGAAAAAACTGTACATAATATACAATGAATCATACATTTCCACTTTTATGCTGCAAAAACCACTCATAGGGTTCGTAATTTGAAAAATAATCTGTCCACACATCGTGGTCATATCCTTCCATGGGAATGAGCACCGCATTTCCCCCTCCACGATTAACACGGTCAACCATCATCTCGCTCTCACGGAAAAGAACTGTTGTGTCATGGGTTCCGTGAACGGCACGCACCGGGAACTTGATGCGGTCACGCACCCCGGCATAGAGCCCTCCGCCACAGCACATTATTGCGGCTGCAAAAAGCTTTGGATGAACAAAAGCCATTGTCCAGGCAGTGTAGGCACCCATACTTATGCCTGTGAGGTATATTCTATCTTCGTCGACATATTCCCTTGCTATGATATCCTTCATAAAATCAATAACATAATTGAAGTTTTCAAACCATGTGTAATCATTACCGCAGCTTGGAGCTACAATTATAAATGGCATGTCGTCTCTCATGTTCTCACGCCTGATGGGACAAGAGTCAATTACCATATCCACGTTCCCCGGCACCTGACCCATTCCGTGAAAGTAGAAAATAACAGGATATTTTTCAGCCTTTGAAAAGTTATTAGGATAATCTACTGCATAGTTCAATGTATAATCATATTTGGTGAACGTTTCTTTTTTAAACATTTAAGCTTTCTCCTCTTATTTAATATAATAAGCAAATTATACACCATATACCACGATAATTCAATATCAAATTGAACTCCTCCACACCTCGCTTTTAAATAATCAATATATACATCTTTTTTTAATAATACATTGACAATCCGACAAATGTGTGATATTCTCAAAAAAAGAGGTGGTAAAATGGCAGAAAAATTTTCAAGACAAATACTTATAAATAATTATCATCCTGAACACCACAACATTCACTGTCTCTATGCCAACGGGGCAAATCCCAATGTGAAAGGTGATGAAATTCACAATAATTACGAAATCATTTTCTTCATTTCCGGAGAAGCAGAACTCATAACAGAATTCGGGCAACACAAATTGCAACCCAACACAGCTATCGTTCTTCCTCCAAACACCTATCACAAGCTTGTCATAAACGAAGAAAATGAGCTTTATAAAAGACTTATTATTGCCTTTTTTTCATTTACCGGATTTGATGATCTGGTTAAACTCAAAGCAAGCGAATTTGCACTTTACCAAAGCGATGAGTTGACAAACCTCTATATGCAGCTTCAAAAGCTCTATGATTCAAACTTCTCCGATGTTGAAAGAGAGACTCTCGCCAAAGCAATTATCGCACAAATTTTCGTTAATTTTGACAAGAGTAACCAAAAGAAAACAAAAGGAATTCAGCTTATAAATCCCCTTGTAGAAAAAACAGTTGAATACATAAAAAATCATCTCAACGAACCGATTTCCGTTGCAGAACTTGCAAAGCTTCATAATGTATCTTATTCGTGCCTTACAAGCACCTTCAAAGCTGAAATGAACACATCCGTATATAATTTCATACTGTCAAAAAGACTTATTCTTGCAGCAGAGAAGCTTTCGAAGGGCGAAAAACCTACTCAGGTTGCCATTGAATGCGGTTTTAATGACTATTCGGGTTTTTATAAGCAATACAAAAAAATGTTCAGCAAAAATCCTGCAAGTGTGCAAAAACAAGAAAACTTTATCGAACATGACAAATAAAAGATTTTTCATGCAATTTAAAATGCTTAAGGAATTTCAACGGAAAACGACACCAGATCACTGCCGGAAGCTATATATATTTTCTGCTCATTCTCATCAATCCAAAAATGATCGTTATTATAAATGAGAACCGGAGATTCAAAAATAGGTTCAAAGGTATAATTCTCCGAATCGAATATTCCCACGATATGCTGATTTGAAAGTGCATAGTATTTATTTTCGGAACATTGCTGCAGATAACGGTTTTCAATGAAAGGCCTTGAGAGACAGCCAAAATCCCCCGATACGGCTTCGTATGTATCGGTTTCGACATCATACAAACAATACTTCAATTCATTATCTGTTGCATGGATTAAAACTTTCCCGTTTAAAACGGTTAAAGGTTCTATTGAGGAACACTGCGGGAGATTAAGAAATGTTTCTTCAGAGGTTGCAAGGTTAATTTTCACTGCACTTCTTGGCTTCGCCCACCCATTTATTGCCTTTTCACACACAACATAATCTGTTCCGGGAACCACAACAGGAGAATCGTATGAACCGCTTATAAGAGTTTTAACAATTTCTCCGTCTTTTGTTGTAAGGTGTAGCTTATGGTCAAATACACGAACAAAATAATTTTGCCATTGGGTATTTGCCGGGTTGTTGAAACGGATGTCGCTTTCAAAAGGATCACCGGGTGCAAATGCAAAGATATCGGGTTTGGAAACCCGTTCCCCTACTATCCCATCCTTGAAAGTGAACCAATTATAAACAGCCTTAAATTTTGAAGAATTTTCACTGTCATATAACAAAACCCTGAAATCGTCTCCATCTTTCCAAACAGATTGAACACTATGGTTTTCGCCGGCAATAAGAATGTTGACGTTTTCATTTTCGTATTTAACTTCAAAATCATCAGTCTGAATGAATTTTTCAAACCCTGCAACAATCTCACGGTAAAGGCTGTCGTCCACTCCTTCAACTACACCGGGATTATTAATATAAAACGTCTTTTTACCTTCATCAGAAAAATGAAAATATCTGTAATTTATTCCGTCAAGCACTTTATAAGTGTCCCAATCGGGAAGCTCATCGGCTGCATTATCTTTCAAAAATTTGACAAACCCATTGTAATCTTCATCACTTATCGGATGTTCACGGTAGCGTCCGTCATTACCCAAATACACAGCTTTGGCAACTCCATCCTTTTTGAATATGCATATTTCACTACCATAGTTTCCCCAAATCTCACTTGCAAGACAGTATAATTCGCCACCAAATCTTCCATTCTGATAGTCGCTGTAAATCTTTTTATATGGTCCGTTATACAAACTACGCTCCATCCGCGTGTCAATTTCAAGACACATAAAATCCCACACAAGCTCTGTAAATAAATCTTTGATTTCTGTTTCATCATAGGAAATATCAAACCGGTTAAATCCATATTCATTTAAAACCTCACCATAGTACTTAGGGAACGCACTCTCAGAATTTTTCGCTGCAAGACTATTTGCATCATCACCAAATCCGGTTGTCATACACAAAATCTTCAAAGCCTCTCCCCAGGTGCAGGCTCTCTCGGGATAAAAATAGCCATTGCCGTCACCACATACAAAGCCTGCATTGTATGAAGCAGAGATAAAATTATAATACAAATAATCAGGCGAAACATCCACAAGAGGAAGAGTACCCGGATACACAGGATAATTAATGAAATCGTTATCAGTAAGCTTGAATGCTGTTTTCACTACCTGTGCCCTTGTTATGGTCTTTCCTTCGTTATCCTGCCATAGGCTTATGCCCTTTTTCTCAAGATAAGCAGCTTTGTCATGTGGCTTCATAGCACTCTTAAACAATTCTATATCCACCGGCTCAGACAAAATATCAACAGTTGTTTCGGTTGTCGATGGCAGGTTATAAACAGAATTGATTTCAACAATCCTGTTATAGATAGACTCAGGAATATTAATGCAATAGCGCATTGTTTTTTTGTCATTTTCTATTTTGTATAAACACAAAACTTTTTCGTTATAATCAATATCTGCTTTACCGTAATATGTATTGCCATCAATTTCCACGCCATCCTTCACCTTTGAAGGCAAACCGATTTTATAGTAATAATCGTGGAGCAGATACAAACTGTCCGACATAGCTTTATAATGCTCCTGTCCATGAATAATGCCTTCACTTTTTGAATCATCTTCCACAACAAATGCAGGGAACAAAGAATAAAATAAAAGCTCTTTTACATCATCATAGATATTCATCTCCGTTGGAGTGAAATCACCGTCATAAACTCTTCGAAACTCTGCATAATCAAAATACCCACCATATAAGTATGCCTTACGTGTTCTGTCCCAAACCGAAATAATCATTCGAAAAGCTTCTTCACGTGTACATAGCTTGTCAGGATAAAGCAAAAATCCTCCCGGCAAAATTCCCAAAACTTTTAGTCTGCGAACAAGTTCTTCTTTTTGAGGATCGACGTGATAATCAGCATATTCAAACACATCACCATACAACTCTACATCGGTCACGTCGTTCATAAGTGCGGCTTTGTAATCGTCTGAAACATTTGTGAACCTGATTAAAATATCCACCATTTCCCCACGTGAAAGCGTTGACTTATTGTGATTTTGGGGAAGAATGTTCAAACAATCCTTACCAAGAACAAACTCAATAATGTCTGCCTCAGGTTCGTTGGCATACGCAATTTGAGTTTGCGGTTTAAACAGAGGTACATTTGTAAAAATCATTACAATCAAAAAAATGCTTAACAATTTTTTCATACTAAATCCCTCCATTTTCTCATGTATAATTCAATGATATTATATGAATATGAAACTGTCAACACTTGACTTTTTATTGTAACAAAAAAGTCAAGTGACAGAAACGATACAGTTCACAATTATCGCTTATGCCCGATGGGCTTACAATCGATGTGCTTCGTACAATATCTTTAAGCACAACGCAAGCCCAAAATATTTTGTCAAGAGTTAACATTGTTTGCCTCCGGGATTTTTTTAATATTGTACTACTGCGGATATAAAGATGGTCTGAAGATTGGACAACTGATATAAATGTTTTATGGAGATTTTAAAATATATACGAAAAAAAGCATAGGTCCATGAATAACATAGAGACTGTAAAACACATAAGCATGAACGGTTATCACAACAGTGATAAATGCAAAAACCATCCTTTGAAATTGATTTCTCGGCATAGTAGACCTCCTTTTTGGCACAAAAAAACACATGCCCACAAACTTTGTACCGTAATCAGATTTACGCACAAAATGTACAACATGTGTCGTTTTCGTTTAATATTTATTTTTGATTATTATAGCATAGTTTCAGATAATTAAAGTGTTTTATTATCTGATTCCGTAATTCTCGATGATATAATCCATATCCTTGTCGCCTCTGCCCGAGATGTTGATGAGGACAGAGCCTTTGCCCATGGTTTTTGCAAGCTTCATGCCATAGGCAACAGCGTGGGAGCTTTCAATGGCGGGAATAATGCCTTCCATGCGTGAAAGCTCAAAGAATGCATCGATGGTTTCTTCGTCATTAACCACGTCATATTTTACCCTTCCGATGTCATGCAAGAATGCGTGCTCGGGTCCGCTTGAAGGATAATCAAGACCGCTTGCAACGGAATATACCGGTGCAGGGTCACCGTTTTCGTCTTTGAGCATGATGCTGTTAAAGCCGTGCATAATGCCCTCTGTTCCGTAGGCAAGGCTTGCGGCATGATCGCCGAGTGCAGTTCCTCTGCCCAGGGGTTCTACACCGTATATATCAACAGGGTCATTCAAAAATCCCGCAAAAAGTCCCATGGCGTTTGAACCGCCTCCAACGCAGGCAACAATGGCATCGGGAAGCTCTCCGGTCATTTCAACAAACTGTTCTCTTGCCTCAATGCCCACAACGCTTTGGAAATCTCTCACCATCATTGGGAAAGGATGGGGGCCCAAAACAGAACCAATGCAGTAGATGGCATCCTTATATTCTTTGCAGTATGCATCAAATGCCGCATCAACAGCTTCCTTAAGAGTCTGAAGACCTTCTGTAACTTCAACAACTCTTGCGCCGAGGATTTTCATTCTTGCAACGTTTGGAGCTTGTTTTTTAATATCTACAGAGCCCATGTATATGTCGCATTCAAGACCGAAATATGCCGCAGCTGTGGCAAGAGCAACACCGTGCTGACCCGCTCCTGTTTCAGCAATGACCTTTTTCTTGCCCATATATTTTGCAAGAAGAACCTCACCCATGCAGTGATTGAGCTTGTGAGCACCGGAATGGTTAAGGTCCTCACGCTTTGCATAGAGCTGAACCCCTGTGCCGATTTTGTCGGAAAGTCTTTCAAGATGAGAAATCGGTGTGGGTCTGCCCTGAAATTCCTTGCGGATTCTGCGAAGCTCGTTTATGAATTTTCTTGATTTACAAATGGTCTGATATGCTTCGGATATTTCGTTCACAGCTTTTTGCAGTTCGGGTGAAATGTAGGAGCCGCCGTATTTTCCGAAAAAGCCTTTTTCGTCGGGATAGTTTTTAAAGTAGGTGTTAAATTCAACATCATTATATTTCATGGTAAAATTCCTCCGTTTTTATTTTCGATTTTATTGGTTTGAATATTAAAAAACATATTAATATTTATATCAGGTTTAATCTGCGCCATCGCTTTGCAAGAATATACATAAAGAAAACCTCCTCAAGCTGCTGCCAAAGGGATTGAAAAACAAAAACGCCCCTGACAGAAACACAAAAATATTCTGTCAAGGACGAACATAAACAAATATCCGCGGTGCCACCTTGATTCACAGCTTAACCTGTGCCCTTAGCGAAGTACAAACATACTCCCGACCTCTGACGCCGGTCTCACGTCTGTGCATTTAACACAGCCCTTAGCAGTCCATATTACGCAAGGTGCTTTTGTGGAACTCACACCGTAATCCACTCGCTCTTAAAAGCCTTGGCTTGCCTTTTTTCTGCCTCAACGGTTTAACAAATATTAAATTAAGATTATTATATTACTATTTTGTCGATTTGTCAATAGTTTTTTCTGTACTTTATTCTACGTTGATGAAGATATGGATAATGTATCCCAAACAAAATTAATTTGTTTTTGTGGCTTCAAGATAATCCGCTGAAAGATAATTGTTGAGCTTTTGTATGAGTTCGGGGGCCTTGCCGCCAACCGGAGCATTATCGATGTGTGATGCAACAATGCAGAAATTCGAACTTGAGGAAAGCATGATTTCATCGGCACTCAAAAGAAAATCGAGACTATAAGGCTTTTCAACAACATCAATTCCAAGTTCATTGCAGGCTTTGATAAGATTCTTTCTTGCAATGCCCGGCAAAATAAGATTATCGAGAGGTGCCGTGTAGAGCTTACCGTCTTTTATGCAATGAACATTGGTATGAGATCCTTCGGTAACTCTTTTGAAAATGCCGTTGGCTTCACTACGGTACATTATACATTCGTCTGCCCCTGCCCTTTCAGCAGCTTCTGACGCAAGAACACTCGGAAGCAAACAAAGAGTTTTTATGTTGCACATGAAATAGCGGATGTCCTCATGAGTAATGAGTTTTGCCTTTCTGCCAACCTCGGCAAGCTTTCGGGGAGTAACTGTTACCCAAAGTTTTGCTTTTGTATTTTTTGGGAAAATGTGGTTGCGAGGAATGTTTGCCCCACGTGTGATCTGCCAGTAAAGAAAGGTCTCTCCGTTGGTATCGCTTGTGTCAACCTTCAAAACAAGCTCCGAAAGCAAAGCTTTAAGTTCATCTTTAGTGTAAGGGATTTCAATTCCTATCATTGATGCAGAATTATAAAAACGATTGATGTGATCGTCAAGACAATAGATAACTCCGTTTCGGGTTGCTGTTGCCTCATATACGCCATCGCCAAACCAGCACACTCTGTCGGTCATGGGAACAGTCATGTTTTCTATGAGATCGTAGGTTCCGTCATAATAACCGAGATTTCTGAGTAATTTTTCCATTATAACCTCTCCGTTTTACGTTATTAATTAATAGCTTTATATCAACATTTCATGCAATGTTTAAAAATCAGTGAAAACAGCCCAAGCACAAACTGCCCGGACTGTTTATTATTCATCTTTATTTGAATTGTCATCAAAAAACTTTATCACGTGCACATAAAACTCATCGGTATGCTCTTTGAAGCAGGCACACATTTTCTTTGCCTTTTCTTTTGAACCGGCATACATTTCAAAATCCAGAAGTTTTAAATTGTTTTCCATGATTCCGCATTCTATTTTGTATTCATTCTCGTTTATGGGAATGTAATCTGCATACACCCTGTTTTGATCGGTGCGGTCATTATTGACAGAAGCAGCGGCATTTTCAATTTTTTCTCGCACACTTGCAGGAATGCGATTTGAAAAAAACTCGCAGGATTCCTCGCCAAGAGGTGTGAGGGAATAAACAAATTCGTCACCTTCCTGAATTTCTTCAACGCTTTTCATGTCTATGAGAGCATGAAGATACTCCTGCATCTCAAAATATTGGATATCCACTCCCGATGACACAACCTGACTAAGAATTGCATATGAAGGATTTTTTTTGAGATTGCTGAGGCTATAGATTAAAACGAGCTTTGCTTCGTAATCGTCGGGTTTATATTTATATTCCAAAAGTATCACTCTCCATGCCTGACAAAATACTAAAAAACGCAGCATAAAAGCTGCGTTTCCTTGAGATTATGCCATGTACGGAGCCAATTCTGCTTCAATTGCAGTTGCATCATCTGTGTGAACTTCAACCTTGATGGGTTTTGTAAGATCAAGACTGAAAATACCCATGATTGATTTGGCATCTACAACATATCTGTCAGAAATCAAATCGATATCAAAGTCATATTTTCCCACAATGTTTACAAAGTTTTTAACATCACCAATGGAGTTGATTTTTACTTCAAAAGTTTTCATGATTTTTACCTCCTGATCTTTAACTGATATCTTAATGTCAATATCATATTAATATAATACAACTAATCTCGGTTAATGTCAAGCCAATTCAAAAAGACTTGAAAATATTTGTAAATAGTGTATAATATGATTTGAAACACTCAAATAATTCAAGGAGATTTACATATGAAAACAGTATCCTTCTGCACACTCGGATGCAAGGTCAATCAATATGAAACCGAAGCCATGATAACTCTTTTCAAAGATGCAGGCTACGAAATTTCGGACTTTGGCGAAAAATGTGATATATATGTTATTAACACATGTATGGTAACAGGAACCGGCGAGCGAAAATCCCGCCAGATGATTAACCGTGCACATCAGAAAAACCCCGACGCTCTTATTGCTGTTGTGGGATGCTACAGTCAGATTGCACCCGAAAAGGTGAGCAAAACCGAAGGTGTTGACATTGTTCTCGGCACCAAAGACAGGCACCGCATTGTGGAGCTGGTCGAAAATCACCTATGCAAAACGGACAACAAAACGCAATCGTATGTTGAGGACATTATGAAAGAACGGCAATATGAAGAGCTTTGGATAACATCATATGAAGACAAAACCCGTGCTTTTGTTAAAATTGAAGAAGGATGCACAGAGTTTTGTTCCTATTGCATCATCCCCTATGCGAGGGGACCGGTGCGTTCAAGACCTTTGGAAAGCATTAAAAAAGAAGCTCTCACCCTCAGCAAAAACGGATATACCGAAATTGTGCTCACCGGAATTCACATCGGCTCATACGGCAGAGATTTGCCGTCCCTTTCACTCATCGATGCCATAAACACCGTGTCGGAAACAGAGGGCATTGAAAGAGTGCGCCTTGGCTCTGTTGAACCCAGAGTCCTCACAGAGGATTTTGTGAAAGAAATCAGCAAAAATCCAAAGGTTTGCGATCATTTTCACATTTCACTCCAAAGTGGATGCGACAAAACCCTGAGGGCAATGAACCGAAAATACACAACCGATGAATATCGCATGGCGGTGAAAAGACTTCGAGATGCTTTTGATAACCCTGCAATTACAACCGACATTATAACCGGATTCCCCGGAGAAACAAGAGAAGACTTTGAAACAACTCTTGATTTTGTGAAAGAAATTGCGTTCAGCGAGGTTCATGTTTTTCCTTTTTCACCGCGAAGCGGAACAAAAGCGGCAGACATGGATAATCAGATTGAGAAAAAAGAAAGAGAAGCAAGAGCAAAAGAGCTCATTGCAGTGGCAAACGAGCTTCACAAAGAGTATATTAATAGTTTTTTAGGCAAAAAATACGATGTTTTGTTTGAACAGAAATGTGGTGACGGAATGTATGAAGGTCACATGACCAACTACATTAAAGTGAAAGTCAAAAGCGAAACCAACATTTGCCATAAGACTTTGCCGGTTATCTTAAAAAAATATGATTCAAAAGCTGTTGAAGCGAATTTGGTGTCAGAGTATAAATAATAAAAGGGATGTAAGAAAACTCATGCGAATTTTCTTACATCCCTTTCGTTTAATCTTATAACCACGATATACCGGTAGTTAATTTATAGATTATGTCCACAATTGAAGTTACCAGAATGAGTATAATACAGATTGGTGCAAAATATTTTATTACAATTGTAAAAAGCCCTCTTGATTTAAACTTATAATTATTTGATTCAACCTCATCTATAACTGTTTTTGGTTTAATGACATAACCGACAAAGATGCAAGTGAAAAGCGCAACTATCGGCATGAGAACGCTGTTACTGATGAAGTCAAAGAAATCAAGGAATGCAAGTCCCATTATTTTTACCGATGCCAAGGGACCGTTTCCGAGTGAAGACGGCAGCCCAAGCAAAATACATATGCCTATAACAACAGCGCATGCTGTTTTTCTGCCCATTTTGAACTTGTCCATAAACACGGAAACGATGGTTTCCATGAGCGATATTGATGATGTGAGTGCGGCAAAAAGCACCATAATGAAAAATGCAGCACCAACAATCTCACCTGCGGGCATAGCCTCAAAAACCTTTGGAAGCACAATGAACATGAGTCCGGGACCTTTTGTAAGCTGAGTTTCGGGATCACCAACCGCAAATATGGCAGGAATAATCATGAGACCGGCAAGAAAAGCAATGCCTGTGTCAAAAATCTCAATGTGGCGAACAGATGATTCGATGCTGTCCTTCTTTTTCATGTATGAACCGTACGTAATCATGATTCCCATGGCAAGTGACATGGAATAGAAAAGCTGCCCCATGGCGGCAAGCACCGTTTTAACAGAAAAATCACTGAAATTGGGAACAACATAATATTTGAGACCTTTCATTGCGCCATCCATGCAAAGAGCATAACCTGCAATGATAATAGAGAGTACAACCAGCACAGGCATCATTATTTTACTAACCTTTTCAATGCCTTTTTCAACACCAAAAAGCACTACAACTGCAGTAAAACCAAGGAAAAGAGCAAACCATCCGATTGGTTCACCAACTCCTGCAATGAAGCTTTCAAAATACGAAACCTCTGCTCCTGCCGATGTCACAATATTTCCTGCTGTATCTGCCGCATCACCGGACAGGAATGCCCACATATATTTTGCAACCCAGCCGCCGATTACCGAATAATACGGCAAAATGATGATGGGAACAATGGCGGCAAGATAACCAAGAAACTTCCACTTTTTATGAAGCTTGCCGTATGCTTCCACCGCACTGAGTCCGGTTTTTCTGCCGATGGCAATTTCGGCTGTCATGAGTGCAAAACCAAAAGTAACTGCCAAAACAATGTACACCAAAAGGAAAATTCCACCACCGTACTGTGCGGCGAGATAGGGAAATCTCCAAATATTTCCGAGACCAACTGCAGATCCGGCAGCTGCCATTATGAATCCGAGTTTTCCTGAAAAACTGCTTCTTTTTTCCATAATCTGTGTCCTCCGTAAAAATGTATTATTATATTATCTCACATTTTGCAAAAAAAGCAACCGTTATTTATTATTTCCAGTAGTCAACTTTATTTTCTATGCCAATGTCCCGTGCCTTAAACGCAGGATTACGTCCCTGTCTTTTCTGTTTTGAATAGTCACTGAGAGCTGCCATAACATATTTACCGAGAATAATAACAACCGGCATGTTGATAAGTGTCATTGCACCCATGGTTATGTCAGCAATATTCCACAAAAGATCGGCACTTAAAACCGCACCAAAGAAAATGAGCATTGAAGCAATTATGTTTGTAGTAATTTTAGTAGCTTTTCCGGGTGTGTGACCGATGATGTGGTTGATGCCCTTATCAACATAAAACAGATTACCAATAAGTGTGGTAAATGCAAAAAGCGACATTGCAATAGTGATAAATATGGGGCCGAAATCGCCGAGAACGTTCTTAATTGAAGCCTGAACATAGGGAGCACCCTCCAGTGCCTTTGTAGGTTCAACACCGGAACACATACAAAGGAAAGCCGTTGCAGAACAAATGATTATGGTGTCGATGAACACCGAAAACATCTGAACAAGCCCCTGTTTAACCGGATGACTCACATCAGCCGAAGCCGAAGCATTTGGCGCAGAGCCAACGCCTGCTTCGTTGCTGAATAGGCCTCTTTTTATGCCAAACATAATGCACGAACCTGTAAACCCGCCAAAAATAGCCTTAATATCAAAAGCTTCTGAAAAAATACGCTTAAACACACCAGGAAGCGCAGTTATATTCATTCCAACAACAATAAGTGCCACAAGAACATATGCCACACCCATAACAGGCACAAGAAGTTCTGTCACCTTTATGATTCGCTTCCCGCCTCCGAAAAGGCAAAGACACACAAGAGCTGCAACAACTGCGCCGATTATCCAGGGGACTATTTTGGCATTTTCAATGTAAAAGGAATAGCCGGAAAAGGTTGACTGCAAGTTGTAGGATGCAAGCATATTAAAACCTACTCCGTAGGTTATGATGAGAAAAATCGAAAATACAACTGCAAGTTTGCGGCTTCCTATTGCAGATTCAATGTAATATGCAGGACCGCCAAGACAGCCATAATTTGTTCTCTTTTTGAAAATTTGGGCAAGGGTGCTTTCGAAAAAAGCCGATGCACAGCCGATTATGGCAATGACCCACATCCAGAAAACCGAGCCGAAACCTCCGAGACATATAGCAGATGCAACACCTACAATGTTTCCGGTTCCAACCCTCGATGCAGTGGAAACCATGAGCGCTTGGAAAGATGAAACACCGTTTTTATCCTTTGGCTTTTCACCAAGAACCTTTAACTGCTCTTTGAACATTCTGAACTGAACAAAATTAGAACGAATTGTGAAGTATAATCCGCCGGCAACAAGCAGAATTATGAGGATATATCCATAAAGTGCATCATTTATAATACCGACTATTTTTTCCATAAAAAACCTCCTGTAGTTATAATCCGTATTATATAATAAAGCATTTTGTCACAAATGTCAACCTGACATATTCACAAAATGCTTTATAAAAATACATTTCCCGGTTGTTATCGGATAAAACATTTGGTGTTGGATTACAACTTTTCATGAGAATTTAACAATTCTTTTTTTGCCGTATAGAAAATTACGCTTAATTCCGTTCTCAAAATGTAACGTTAACGAAACTATGCTCGCGAATCGACTGAAGGTACTGCCCGGTTTTTATAAAATCTATAAATACCAATACCGATAAATACAACGCTCACAAGCAAAAACAACAATAAAATGATAAAGAGAACATTGCCACTTGTATACTGCTCCCAGTTATAAAAATCAATTTTATAATGATTTTCTGTTAAGCTAAATAAATAATTCACTATATGCCCGGTGAAATAATATGCCACAGTGCCAAGTAATGTGCATATGCCTGCCTTGATAAACGAATCAAAACGAAACATACATATAACACTACAAAGTATAACTGGAATAAATCCATAGCAGGTCATCTTTATTGCAGGCATGAGCATAAATTGTTGCCATACATGTATACTTTGCAGCAGTAAAATTGCGAGAAAGAATGTCAGCACAAATGAGATTACAACTCTGAAAATTTTAATTCTTGTTTCAGATAACAGCATAGGAAGAAACAACAAGGTGTATCCCATTAAAGTTGCGATGCATGCTGTTGGAACCCAAAACAAAGTGTTCGTGTATGCCGCACAGGCGTACAAAAGTAAGCAAATTGAAGAAAAACTTGTAACTGTAAAAACCAGCAGTTTTCTCAATTTAAAAAAGTATGTAAATGTTGGAATAAAGGAGTAGGCACAAAGCAATGCACTTAACACAACAAAAAACCAGGATAAAGTATGGTTTAGGGCAAGATTGCAAATAAAACAAGTTAAGAGTGCAACTATATACGATATTGTCGGAATCCAAAACCAAGTGCCGCGAATCACACGGAATTTCCGGGCTTCATACTTAAGCTTTCGTTCATCCATGTCAGTTGAGCCAGTAATCAATTCATGTTCACTTATTTCAAGAACACGGCATATATCGCAAATTAAAGTTATGTCTGGATATGACACACCTCTCTCCCATTTGCTCACCGCTCCTTCGGTAATAAACAGCATTCTCGCCAAGTCTTTTTGTGAATAATTTTTCTCGATTCGTTTCATTTTTATGAACGAACCGAATGTTTTTTTATCAGTCATATCGGTTCACCTCCATTTAACATTCTATAGCAATCACCGATAGCTGTCAATGGATTGTTAAGCCATCCCTTATTTTGCTATTGCTCATGCAGTGCAACATCGTTATTGCTAAGCAATACACCATTTACGACAAAGGAGTAGCTTCATTTTGTGTCCGATTAAAATATATGATGTTGACCGCAAGCGGTCAAATGAGGCACTTGCTACGATCGTAATGATGTTGTTTCTCTCGGGACACAAACAAAAAATAACGACCATTCATCTGAATAGTCGTTATTTTTTGGCGAAGCAAATAACTTATAATACAATTAATTCTAAAATTTCAGAGGGTGCATTTTGTATACACTATTCACAGGAAAAAATCACTTTAATTTCAGTCCATCACTGAATGCCTGACCGACTACTTCTCCGAGTTTGCGATATGTGTGATGCACAGGGTCATAGGTAATCGGACTAAATTTTTCAAGGTCAATTTTTCCTTCTGCATTTAAGATTCTTTCGTCAGCACAGACATTTACGATTTCACCAACAAGTCTGCAGCTTTCTTCATCATAGCTTATCAGTTTGCATTCCAAAGCCATAGGAAGTTCTTCAAACAGCGGTGCATCTACAAACTCACTTTTAAGAACTGTCCACCCGGTCTTTTTAATTTTATCCGGTTCTTTGTTGCCGGAAACAATACCAACGTAGTCACAAGCAACAACATTTTCTGCATCGGCAACACTTACTGTGAATGCCCCACGAGCCAGTATGTTCTTTGTTGTCTTGTGGTCTTCACTTACGCAAATTGAGATTTGAGTTTCTTCGCTTATTCCACCCCAAGCAGCATTCATTGCATCTGGTGTTCCGTTCTCATCATAAGAGCCTATTATTAAAACAGGCATCGGATATAACATTGCTTTCGCTCCATAATTTTTTCTCATAATTTTTCACTCCATTCGCTTTCTTTGAATCCAACTAAAACAAATCCTTCTCCGATTACAAGCGGTCGCTTTACAAGCATTCCGTCTGTTGCAAGAAGTTTCAACTGTTCCTCCTCGGACATTGCAGGAAGCTTGTCTTTCAGCTCCATTGACTTGTACAAAAGTCCGGAAGTGTTGAAGAACTTCTTCAGCGGCAATCCACTCATTTTATACCAAGCAGAAAGCTCCTCCAAAGTCGGATTGCTTTCCTTTATGTCACGAAGTTCATATTCAATTTTGTTGTCATCAAGCCACCTCAATGCCTTCTGACAAGTTGTACACTTCGGGTAACAAATAAATTTAATCATGATTCTTCTCCAATCTTTTATAATTCATCCAAACAACGTTATTTTCATATTGCTTAATTTCATTCAGCGTATAATCTGATATTTTGCTGTTTATAAACAGTGGCTTACTTTCCGTACCGGCAATCATAGGAGCAACAACAAGGCTTAACTCGTCAATCATATCTGCTCTTTCAAAATATCCGTTAACAATGCTTCCGCCTTCAAGCAGAAGATTGTTAATTCCTATGATATTTTTAAGTTTGAACAATGCCAACTCAACATCTATTTCGGATTCTCCGGCGAAGATATATGGTATTTCCATTGATTCAAGATAACCCAAATACCGAGGGTCAACCTGCTCGGTCAAAACCTCAATTATTTGTGCATCCCCATAGCCGGGGTCTTCGTCCACAATTTTATTGCTTTTCCATCCGAGCTTTCCCTTTGGGTCGAAAGCAACAGCATAAAAGCCGGACATATATTCAGCATCTAAAATGAAATCCATCTTTAAATCCATATCATGCTTTACAGGTTCGTATTGTGAAAGGTCGGGATACCAGCCATTTGTAAAGCTTCCTTCCATAGTAACCCTTCCGCAAATGAATCCTTCGGCTTTGTAATTTCTATTTATTTCATAGTATATATCCGTGGCTTTTTCGCATTCAGGACGATATAAAAAATCTCCTGTAACCTTGCCATCGATAGACATAACCATATGACAAACTATATGTGGTCGGTTCACCATCATCCCTCCAATACAATAATTATAGAATAAGTGTACCAATTAAATGCAAGATATAATTCTACCAGGAGTAAAAATGCTTGCTTGCAAGGGCATTTTTGCGACGCCGTCAATTGACACAGTGCTCGAAAGAGCACAAAAGAGCATTAGCTCTTAAGAATTTTATAAAATAAAATTCTGTATGTGTCAATTATACCACATTTGAGTGTAGAAAACAATTCATTTGAGCCTTTTTCTCCCATTTGCATATAAACTTTTCTTCGAAATTAGTAATTTCATAAAGTTGTATTTTTCTGAAACCATTGTCTACATTTTCATAAAAATCAACTACATTTTGGTTTGTTCTATTTTGTAGACATAACCTCTTTCTCCAAAATAATACTTCTATTTTTCGCATATAATAAATTAAACTTTCAACCAACAAAGTTTATATTCGACCATTATTTAAACATTATTGGTCGAATATTCGTCCAAACGCATTGATATTCGACCAAATTTGTGATATAATTGGTCGCAAAGAAAGGTGGTTGATTGAATGAGAGCCTTTAACTACGATAATTTACGAAATATCTCCTGGGATAGTGAAATTCTGGGACTCGTTGCACAGATACATGAATACAAAGGACGTCAGGAATTGTTTTTAAGGCAAAAGCCTGCAGTGCTTGACCGATTGGTTGAAATCGCAAAGGTGCAAAGCACCGAAGCATCCAACAAAATCGAAGGCATTGTAACCACAAGCACAAGAATCAAGCAGCTTTGTGATGACAAAACCACTCCACGCAACCGTGATGAGGAAGAAATCATGGGTTACCATGATGTGCTGAATACGATTCACGAAAGCTATGAATATATTCCTTTGCAATCATCATATATTTTGCAATTACATCGTGACCTATATCAGTATTCCGATAAATCCATCGGTGGCAGATTTAAAACAACACAAAACTTTGTTGCCGAAACACGCCCCGACGGAACGCAGTTTGTTCGGTTTATGCCACTTGAGCCTTATGAAACTCCCGACGCCATTGATGCAATCTGCGAGAGCTTCAACCGGGCAATTGATGGATGTGTCATTGACCCGTTGGTGCTGATTCCGATTTTCATTAACGACTTTTTGTGTATTCATCCCTTCAATGACGGCAACGGCAGAATGTCAAGACTTCTGACAACTTTGCTTCTCTACCGCTGTGGTTATGTGGTAGGAAAATACATCAGTATTGAAAGTAAAATCGAACGAACCAAGCAAAAATATTATGATGTTCTTGAGCGTTCAGGTTATGGTTGGCACGAAGAAAAGAATGACCCCGGTGATTTTATCAAATACATTCTTGGAATCATCCTTTCAGCTTATCGTGAGTTTGAAGAACGTGTAGATATTTTCGATGAAAAGCTCCCGGCTGTTGAGCTTGTGCGTAAGGCTATCCAATCCAAAATCGGCAAGTTCACAAAGAGTGACATCGAGGAGCTTGTTCCTTCGGTCAAAAAAACCTCCATCGTCAATTCCCTCAAAACACTTGTTGAAGAAGGTTTTATCGAAAGACATGGTCAAGGCAAGAAAACATTTTACACAAGAAACACATAGAAAAAGAACCGTAACTTTGTATCAAAATTACGGTTCTTCTTTGGTGGGGAGGGGCGGATTCGAACCACCGAAGCAAGATGCAGCAGATTTACAGTCTGTCCCCTTTGGCCACTCGGGAACCTCCCCATAAGCTGGTGATGGGACTTGAACCCGCAACCTGCTGATTACAAATCAGCTGCTCTGCCAATTGAGCTACACCAGCGAATATTAAATTTTAAAATGGGAGCTACAGGGCTCGAACCTGTGACCCTCTGCTTGTAAGGCAGATGCTCTCCCAGCTGAGCTAAGCTCCCGTGCCGGGCGACTTGTATATATTAACACATTCACTCCGGTTTGTCAACACTTTTTTCGAAAAATTTTTAGTTTTTTTTGAAAATATATCTTTCGCCCATTTTTGACTCAAAAAAGGCTGTTTTATTAAGTGATTTTCAACAAAACAGCTCAATAGTAATTATCTTGTTGGAACAACCTCAAGCCAATAGCCGTCGGGATCCTGGATGAAATAGATTCCCATATCGGGATTTTCATAGCAAATGCAACCCATTTCCTCATGGAGCTTGTGGGCGGCTTCATAGTCATCGGTTCTGAATGCAAGATGAAATTCACACTCACCAAGGTCGTATTTTTGGGGGTGACCTTTAAGCCATGTGAGTTCAAGTTCAAAGTCCGATTCTTTGTTGGCAATGTATACAATTGTAAAACTTTCTTTTTCTTTGCGACGAACCTCTGTGAGACCAAGAGCCTTTTCATAAAAATCGAGCGATGCCTGAAGGTCGCTTACATTATAATTTTCGTGAACCATTTTAAATTTCATGATTTTAATTCCTTTCTTTTTTCAATATTGACACAATTTTGTTCATGCATTCATCGGTTACTCCTGCCTCTTTGAGAAATGCCCTTATTTGTACAGAAAGTGTTTTTTCGGGAGCATAGGCTTGGATCACTTTGATGAATTCGTCATCATAGTACACCGAATCACGTCTTCTGAATCCGTCTGCGGCGGCACCCTCTGCCAGACCGTAGGCATAGGTTGAAAGGCTTGTGAGTTCATAATCAAGATGAATGTCTTCATCAGTTTCACCGCAAAGAGAGCGAAGAAAAATGGCTATCATACCTGTACGGTCGGCACCGCCAAGACAGTGGATGTATACCGGATAATTTGATTCGTCGGACAAAAATTCCATTATGTCACAAAGCGGTTTTAACCATTCTTTTTCGAACACGGTTTCATATGCCTTGTAGGGAAGATGTTTGAGTTTGACCTCATCTCCTGCAGCGGAAGGTCTTGTGCCATCGACATCATGGCGAAGTTCGATTTCGGTTTTTATACCAAGCTCATGGCAGAAAACTCTTTTGCCTTCATCGGTGATATGATAGCATAGGTCCATATCGCTTCCGCGGTAGACCATGCCCTGCTTTATGTTTATTCCGCCTATGTCTCTGACATTTAACACACCGTCAATTTTTATGAAGCGAAAACGGTTGTCGGCTGTGAAAAAACATCCGACCTCTCCCCCATTTATTCGCCAAAAATATTTTGTTCCTATTTCAAAATTGCCGATTTCACACTCGCAGTCATCACATTTGTATTTGAGCGAATCCGAAAAATCTTCATTCTTTGATAATTCAAGCTCGTCTCCTGTTTTGCCGTCCCAATGAAAAACAAGGGTTTGGGGATGGGAAAGTTCGGAATTTTTAACGGATTTAAGCCATTTTACGGCAGAATCAATTCCGTCCGTTTCAACTCTTTGTATAAATTCGTTTTGCAAAGGGGTGTGAGTGTCGAAAACATATCCGTTTTCCGGGAACATGTGATTTCGTTGTGTTTTTTGAGCCATTTTCAAACCTTCTCTGTGTGTTTGACTACATCTGCATATTGCGGATGTTTGTTAATAAATTCGTCTATAACACGGCTTCTGCCCCACCAGTGCATGGGATATACATTATCTGCATCAATGGTCTGAAGAAAATACAAAAGTCCTTCACCGGTGTATTTTTCCTGACGCGGATCAAGGGGAACAAAGGCGTGGTCAATGTGATAAGCTTTCAGCTTATCAATTTCATGGCGATAGCTTCCAACCATCTGACGGTTAGAGCTTTCCTCCTCACCTTCCCAGCGCCAGTCATTGAGGTCACCTGCGTGAAAAATGTTTCCTTCGGCTGTTTCAAGATAAAAAGCAACACCAACGTCCGTCGAAAAAAACGTAACAAGTTTTTCCCCACCGGGGAGAACATATTCTTTGTCACCGTATATTTTTGTGACAGTTACCTCTGACGGAAAGCGTTTGGGGTCAATGTCCTTTGAAAGGCAGGCACAGATGTTTTTTGCTCCGGCTTCCCTGAGAAGCGTAAAAATTTCAGGGTTATAGTGGTCATTGTGGCCGTGGCTTGAAAACACTGTCACGGGCTTTGAAGTGTCAAAGGGCGGAAGTTTGCCCTTGAAATAGTCAAAAACATAGCATGCAGAGGATGTTTCAATTAAAAATCCGCTGTGATGAATATAATTTATCTTCATTATTTTTCACTCTGACGAATTGCGGCGGTTACTGCATTTTTCATGAGAGTTGCAATGGTCATGGGACCAACACCGCCGGGAACGGGAGTAATGTAGGAAGCTTTTTTGCAGGCAGAATCAAAATCAACATCACCGCAAAGCTTGCCGTTTTCATCTCTGTCCATGCCAACGTCGATTACAACTGCGCCGTCTTTGATATATTCTTCGTCAACCATTTTGGCTCTGCCCACTGCAACAACAAGAATGTCGGCTGTGCGGGCAACCTCTTTAAGATTTTTGGTTTTTGAGTGACAAATGGTAACTGTTGCGTTTTTGTGGAGGAGAAGCATAGCCTGGGGTTTGCCCACGATGTTGCTTCTGCCGATTACAACACAGTGTTTTCCGCAAAGGTCGATGTTTGCTTCATCAAGAAGTTCCATAACGCCTGCAGGTGTGCAGGGAAGAAAATCGAAGTTGCCAATCATGATTTTGCCCACATTGGTGGGATGGAATGCATCAACATCCTTTTCGGGACGGATGGCATTGATGATTGTTTCTTCGTTAATGTGTTTCGGAAGAGGAAGCTGAACAAGAATGCCATGGATTGTTTCTTTGGCATTGAGTTCTTCAACAAGTGCAAGAAGCTCTGCTTCGGTGGTTTCACCCGGAAGTGCATATTCTTCGGAAAGGATTCCGCAATATTCACAAGCCTTTTTCTTGTTGTTAACATACACTCTTGAAGCAGGGTCATCACCCACTATAACCACGGCAAGTCCGGGATTAATGCCTTTTGCCTTTAGTTCTACCACTTTTACCTTCAGGTTGTCTTTTACCTTTTGTGACACTTTTTTTCCGTCTAAAATCTGATAACTCATTTTTATTATCCTTTCTTTGGTTAGATTGTTTTATATTGGATTTTGTGATTACATTTTTTTCGTTTTTCAAAAGTCTCGGTCTTACAAGACAGTCGCTGTCAAAGCCTATGAGGTCTTCTCTGCCAAGCTTTTTGAGGGCTTTTATCACAAGAGCGTGATTTGCAGGGTCATTATATTGAAGAAGCGCTCTTTGCATGAGCTTTTCTTCACCCTTTGGCACATATACCTTTTTCATATCCAGGGGATTTATGCCCGTATAATACATGCAGGTTGAAACCGTGAATGGTGTGGGATAAAAATCCTGAACCTGCTGAGGATTTATACGATGCTTTTTGGTGTAGAGAGCAAGGGAAAGAGCATCTTCAAGGGTGCTTCCCGGATGACTGCTCATGAGATAGGGCACTGCATATTGTTCCTTACCCATGCGTTTGCTTTCGTTGTAAAATTTTTCGGTGAAACGGTCATAAACCGAGCTTGAGGGTTTGCCCATGAGCTTTAGCACATTATCACTGATGTGTTCGGGAGCAACACGGAGCTGACCGCTGACATGGTGAGCACAAAGCTCTTTTAAAAATGCATTGCTTTTGTCGGCAAGAAGATAATCATAGCGAATTCCCGAGCGGATAAAAACCTTTTTCACTTTGGGAAGTCCTCGAACCGAACGAAGCATTTTAAGATATTTTTCGTGGCTGACCTCCATGTTTTTGCATACATTGGGATAGAGACATTTTCTTGAAACGCAAGTGCCTTTTGAAAGCTGTTTTTGGCATGACGGCGTCGAAAAGTTTGCCGTCGGACCACCAATATCGTGAATGTAGCCTTTGAAATCAGGAAGTTCGGTCATTCGTTTTGCTTCTTTCACAACCGAGTTCACACTTCGTGAACGGACACTGCGTCCCTGATGAAAAGTGAGAGCACAGAAATTGCACTCACCAAAGCAACCGCGGTTGTGAGTTATGGAGAACTTAACTTCATTTATTGCCGGAACACCGCCGAAGGGCTTGTAGATGGGATGAAAGTCGAAAGTGTAGTCAAGTTCATAGACCTCATCAAGCTCTTTTTCATTGAGAGGTGCCATTGGCGGATTAACAACAAGATAGCGGTCACCATGTTTTTGAACAAGGGTTTTGGCACTCACACTGTCTTGATTGTCATATTGAATTTTTGTGGCAAGGGCATATTTTTTGTTATCCTGCGAAACTTCTTCGAAAGATGGAATTTCTTCAAATTCGCCAAGAAAGTCTGTATCTTTTCGAATGTAGCAACAGCCGTCTATGTCGGTGTCTGATGCGGGAATACCCGAATCGAGAGCTTTTGCAAGCTCGGTCATGGTTTTTTCACCCATACCGTAGGAAAGGCAGTCTGCCTTTGAATCAAAAAGAATTGAACGTCGCACCTTGTTATCCCAATAGTCATAGTGAGCAAAACGGCGAAGGCTCGCCTCAATGCCGCCGATTATTATCTGACTTCCGGGAAAAGCTTGTCTTATGAGATTGCAATACACAATTGTTGCACGATCGGGTCGCATTCCGCTTTTGCCGCCGGGGGAATACATATCCTCACTGCGACGTTTTTTGTTAACGGTGTAGTGATTGACCATGGAATCGATGTTTCCTGCCGAAACAAGGAACGCCAGACGAGGTTTGCCAAGTCTCGAAATGTCGTCGGTGGATTTCCAGTCGGGTTGGGGTATTATGCCAACCGAGTAGCCTTGGCTTTCAAGAACACGGCATATTATGGCATGACCAAAGGAGGGATGATCCACGTAGGCATCACCGCAAATATATATGAAATCAAGTTCTTCTATGCCTCTTTCGTCCATATCGGCTTTTGATATGGGTAAAAAACGATTGTCTGCCATGGAATCACCTGCCTTTTAATTAAACTTATTATTTCATAAGCATTTCGTTATACTGTTCTCTTGTAATAAGCACCTGACGGGGTTTGTTGCCGTCGAGTCCGCTGATTATTCCCCTTGCTTCCATCTGATCGATTATGCTTCCTGCACGGTTGTAGCCTATTCGGAAACGTCTTTGCAAAAGTGAGGTCGAAATCTGACCGCTGGTGATTGCCATGTCAATGGCATCGGGCAAAAGTTCATCCGCATCACCGGGATCTGCGCCGTCAGGTTCATACTCGCCTTCGTCTTTTTCAATCTGTTCTATTACATTGGGATCGTAAACCGCTTCAACGCCCTTTGTAACATATTCCACAACCGATTTAACATCATCATCGGAAACAAAAGCACACTGCATTCGTGACGGTGATGTTTCACCAACGGGCATATAGAGCATATCACCCTTACCGATGAGTTTTTCGGCACCACCGATATCGAGAATTGTCTGAGAGTCACGAACCGATGCAACCATGAATGAAATTCGGCTCGGTACATTGGCTTTGATGTTACCTGTGATAAATTTTACAACAGGACGCTGGGTTGCAATAACAAGGTGCATACCTGCCGCACGGGCAAGCTGTGCTATACGGCACACATAGTTTTCGACGTCTGCAGGAGCAACCATCATAAGGTCGGCAAACTCATCGATAATAATGACAATTGAAGCCATTTTATTTTCAGGAGTGCCGTTTTTCTCCATAAGCTCATTATAGCCTTTTATGTTACGGACATTGTTACGCTCGAAAATGCTGTAACGCTCGGTCATTTCCTGAACTGCCCACGAAAGAGCACCGGTCGCTTTTTTTGCATCTTTTACAACAGGAATAAGAAGATGGGGAATACCGTTGTAGACACCAAGTTCAACCTGTTTTGGGTCAATCATAACAAGCTTCACCTCATTGGGATCTGCCTTGTAGAGCAGGCTTATTATGAGGGTGTTTATGCAAACCGATTTACCTGCACCGGTTGCACCGGCTATGAGAAGGTGGGGCATTTTGGCAATATCCATGATAATAGGTTTGCCGCTTACATCTTTACCCAGTGCCACCGCAAGCTTGGATTTATGGTTTTTAAATTCTTCAGATTCAATAACTTCACGAAGAGTAACAGTACTCGGATTCTTATTTTCAATCTCAATGCCTATTGTGGATTTACCGGGAACAGGGGCTACCATGACACCCTTGTCTGCTCTGAATTTTAGACCGATATCCTTGGAAAGACCGGTTATCTGACTTACTCTCACCCCTTCGGCGGGTTCAATTTCATAACGTGTGATTGTTGGTCCCTGACTGATTTCAACAACGCTCGCATCAACCTTGAAGCTGTGAAGTGTTTCGATGAGCTGACGGGCATTATTTCGAAGTTCATCCTGAACATTTCCACCGGTTATTGGTATCTGCGGTTTTGCAAGAAGGTCAATGGGTGGATAATTATATTCAATAATATCTTTAGTATTCTCGGCGTCTTCAATCTCTTCTTTTATTTCGCGATCAATGTTTTCTTTTTCGTCATCCGAAAGCTTTCTTGCTGCTTTTTCCTCCTCAGACGGTTCTTCGTGTTCACTACCTGAAGTAATATCATCGTAAAGTTTTATTTCCGGATCATGAAACTCATCGGAAATATCTGCCGTAGCTTCATCATCCTCAGGAATATTGAAAATTATTTCGCGATCGGAAAATGCAGCCATTTCCAATTCCGGATCTACCACTACCTGACGAGACTTCATTTCTGATTTGTCTTTAAAATCACCCGCACGCTTACCGGAATCACTGACTTCGTCATGTTCTTCCCTTATTTCAATGATATATGAACGCACAGATGTAAACAGTTTTACTATTGAAAAGTCAAATAACAGAATCATCAGAATAATGAAAGCACTGAACAAGATGATATACGAGCCCGCAAGCCCGAAAATATTAATTACCTTTACGATAAGTGCACCTATAAATCCACCGCATATGTCGCCATTGGCTCCTGCCATATAGCTCTCAGCCGCAGTCAACTCTCTATGAAACACAAGTTGAAATATTGCAGAAAGATTTATGAGAGCCATGTATGACATAACATAGCGTTTGGTATTGCTTTGTTTATCCTTGGTTTTCAACGAAAGAATGAGAAGTGCCATAGTAACAAATGGCAGGATATAAGCACTTGTTCCCATAATACCCAAAACAAATGCCGATATAGCATCGCCTATCAAACCACCACCGCTGGAATATACGCATATTATAAGGTATATACTTAAGGCAATGGCGCAGATTGCAAAGATCTCAAACCTTTTCCCGTTATTCATTTTTGAATCACTGCTTTTTCTTGGTTTTCTATCCTGTTTTTTTTCGGATTTATTCGTTGTTTTTTTTGACATTGCCATGTTCTTTTACCTTTCCTTAAAGTAAAAATTACTGCTTTTTCTGATTACTTTTATCTAATTTTTTAACCTTCATTCTGGATATAAATTCCTCATTATTTTCAGTGCGGATAATATTTGTAATTATACTCTCCACAGCATCCGCCCCCTGACTTGAACCAAGTGATCGACGAATATTCCATGCCGCATCTCTTTCTCGGACATCAAGAATAAGTTCATCCTTTCTGGTGCCGGATTTATATATATCAATTGCAGGAAATATGCGTCTTTCCGAAAGTTTTCGGTCAAGATGCACTTCCATATTACCTGTACCCTTAAATTCTTCAAATATAAAATCATCCATACGGCTGCCTGTTTCTATGAGAGCTGTTGCAAGTATGGTCAGACTGCCACCGTTCTCAATATTTCTTGCCGCACCAAAGAATTTTTTTGGTTTATGAAGTGCTCCGGGGTCAATACCTCCCGATAAAATCTTTCCTGTTGACGGAATGGTTAAATTATATGCTCTCGCAAGACGTGTAATACTGTCAAGCAGAATAACTACATCCTTACCATGCTCCACAAGACGCTGAGCACGCTCCAAAACCATCTCAGCAACCTTTATGTGATGATCGGGAAGCTCATCAAATGTAGAATAAATAACCTCTCCGTTTATGGAACGTTTCATATCGGTAACTTCCTCGGGACGCTCATCTATAAGAAGTACAATGAGGTTAACCTCGGGATTGTTAGCACTGATACTGTTGGCAATACTCTTGAGCAAGGTTGTTTTTCCCGCCTTTGGGGGAGCAACAATAAGACCTCGTTGTCCTTTCCCTATGGGAGCCAAAAGATCTATAAGTCTGACAGCGTAATCCCCACCTTCTCTTTCAAGACGCAGTCTCTCATCCGGATATACAGGGGTAAGAAGTTCAAAGGATTTTCTCCTTATTGATTTATCAACCGTATCTCCATTAACGGTTTTTACATATATCAATGCATCAAACCTATCATTTTCGTTTCCTTTTCTTGTTACTCCGTGAAGATAGTCTCCTGTTTTCAAATTGAATCTTCTTATCTGAATAGGCGAAACATATACGTCGTCCGGCGTTGTAAGATAATTATCTCCACGCAAAAAGCCATACCCGTCTGCAAGTACCTCCAAAATCCCTCCGGCTTCGCCTGTAGGATTTAAGTTTGAAGCAGGTGTTGTACCATCTGATTGATTATCAGAATCAGCATCAATATGTACTGATACCTTTTCAGCATCATCACAAGATTCATCTTTGTCTATATTACACCGTTCAACGTCCATACTGTCATCACGGTTATGAGCATGCTCGCATATCAATTTTACAAGCTTGTCTTTATTATACTTTGTGGTAGATTTTATACCTATACTTCGCGCAAGTTCTCTGAGCTCTTTAAGATTACTTTCAGAAAGTTTTTCGTATGACATATCAACCTGATTCATAAAAGATCTTCCCTTCAAGACAAAAAAATAGTTAGAAAAATAAAAGATTTAAAAACAATTATTATATATACGTGATTATACCATTATTCATTATATTATATCATATTTGAAAAAACAAATGTATATGCGATTTGCACATATATACAAGTATATTTTTATTTAATTTTAACAACAGATTATATATAGCTTTTTTCATAAAAATACGTTATAATTATAATATAAATACTGAAAGGAATATTTACGATGGCACATAATTTTTCTGGCATCGGTAAAAAAATCAAAACTCTTTGGAACGAATTTTTTGAGGGTGATTTTTTAGGTCTTTCGGCAGAAATGAGTTTCTACCTGCTGTCTACCTTCCTTCCGATGATTATTTTTGTTTTCACCATTGCTTCTTCAATCAGTCAGAACTATACCGATGCAATGCTTGACGCTATAAGTGTTTTGCCGGATAAAGTGTCAAAGCTACTTATAAAGATGCTTGTAAGCCGTACAAGAAGCAATGCGGTTATAATAATGACAGGAGCATTTTCCTTGTTTACCATGTCGGGGTTTGTTTTATCGGCAGAAAAAGGTCTGAACAGGTTTTATAAGCTCAAAAACGAACGCGGCTTTTTTAAATCAAACGGACTGGCTGTTATATTTGCATTCTTTATATTTTTATCAATAATAGCAAGTTTTGCGCTTATAATTTTCGGAGGTGTTATTTCGGATCGTCTTTTTGCAATGCCTTCACTTTCAAAGCTGTTACCTTTATGGAATACATCTCGACACATAATTATCCTAATATTTATAGCTTTTGTGATTTCAGCATTATTCAAAGCTCTTCCAACCGTAAAGCTCAAATTATGGCAGGTAATGCCAGGGGCTTTATTCACAACCATCGGATGGTATATTACTTCAATGCTTTTCGCTTTGTATGTTAACAACTTTCCGCAATATGAAATCATATACGGGTCGCTGGCAGGCTTTGCGTGTATGGTAATGTGGATATATATAACCGGTATTGTAATTTTGATCGGAGCAAAAATTAATGCTATGATATATCTTCACATTCAGAGAAAAAAAGAAAATCCGGATGCAACTTCCAACAAACCTGATATTAAAGAAACCATTTCAGAAAACTGACTTTTTGTATAAAATCAACACTAAATAAATAAAAGAACCGGTCTTGAACCGGTTCTTTTATTTATTATTTAATGTATGAATCAAAGTATTGCGTAAGCTTATCTATTTTGCTCTTCATTATATAATACATCGGTGTTCCGTTTTTACATACCGTAAAATAACGTTCACCGTCAGGATAAAACTCCAGAACAACTCTGGTGTTATCCGTTTTATAAAACACAATTTCAAACAGTTTTTCACCGTCAACTGTATTCTTCATATCATCCGCATTAAGCATATCACAGATCTTCCTGAAAATATCGCTTGTATCATTTTCATCTGTAACAGTTACTGAATTGATTTTCATGGTATTATCGTTATTGAATACAATTTCGTAATCGTATTCCCCACCGGCAAATACAACCTTCGATATTGCTTTTCGGTTTGTTTTATATATCGCACGGTCAGCAATATCAATAATCGAAATATCCGCAAAAGAGATATGATCTCTCGAAATTTTATATATATTCGGATTGTCATCAATAGAAATGTAGTAACTGTTATTTATAAGTTCACTAAAGTATACTGTCTGACCTTTTCCATTGACATCCTCGTATACAATCATATTTTCCCTGCCATCCAAACCATAATTTGCAAAGTCACCTGCATCACTTGCATAGTCCTGTGCTTCCAAAGATGCACCAGGTGATATCAGCAGTGTCTTTACATTTTCATCATTGGCTAAAATAACATAAGGAGAAGTCATCCTCCATTCATAGTATATGCCGTTATTTATATCTGCCCGGCCCTTTTCAAGCAAGAATTCTGTTTTACTGTTTTTCAGATAAATTTTTGTTATATTATCGAAATCTACTCTATGCAGCTTATCAGACCTGTAATCTTCGCCTGACTTAAAGATATTATTGACATCCCTTGCCTTAACCATATATACATCATCAGAAAAACTTGTTTTGAGATAGTACATATCTGTTTCCGGTATTGAATATCCGAGAGTATACACAACATTTATTCCGTATTCATTGTCAAAAGATACGTAACTGCTCTCTGAGTCAATACCGCAATCCTCATAATTCACCGATTCTGCGTCTATTACATCAACATATGTTAGAGAACATAAGTTCACCGTTAATCTTTTAATCTCCGAATCGCTGACGGATACGTTTTCGTTTTCTCCGCTTTTCCAGAGATTATTTGACTTAACAAAAGAAATAACAGTATCGTCGTTTTTTATAGTTACAGATGTTATTGTATCGTGGTGACTCCGACCGCTTGAAGCAAACTCAGCATCTGTTTCATACAAAGCCATAACTCCTATGGGTTCCTCCGCTATTTCATCAGAGAGCTGAGAGTCTGATGAAGCATTGCTTGTATTATGAGAGCTGTTGTTGCTATTATCCGGAATAACATATTCAACGATAAAATAAACTGCAATTAATGCAACAAGAACCGAGGCAAGCATAATAATTTTCTTGTTTTTTAATACACCTCTTCCCATTATAAATGTCTCCTTTTTACCCAAATGATAAATCCGGCAACAATTATAATTATTGGTATAAGTGCAATAACAACAAATGCATAAAGATAAATTGTACTCTGGCTTATCAATACTTTTGACTGCTCAATGTCCTTTGACTGTATAAATACCGTGTTTGATTTGTCAGTCATATACGTAACGAGCTCACTGTAAAATTTTTGATTCGCCACAACAAATCCACTTGTACCCGAAACAAAAACTCTTGTGCTGGTATCATTTGAATAATTATATCTGGCGGATAAAACTGCAACATCGCTTGTTCTTCTCACATCACCGGGTTCAAATACATCTTGATGAATTGAGGTGACATCGGGTTTTATATATCCATCTTCCGATGTGGATGCAATAGTATATGCCACGATATCGTTTTTATTTTCGGCTCTAACCGGTCTTGAAGATGGGAACATAATGTTCATACCGGAAATCATAAGATTTTCGGTTACGTCATTTTGATGGATGACCGGTAAAAGAGCCGTTCTCGACTCAGTAAAATGATTTGAATTGTCATCACATACCAAGCCGGATTCAACACTTATACCCCATTCTCCCAGAAGTGTAAACAGGTTATTGAGTTCAGGAGTATTGTAGTCTACCATTACCTGAATATCTCCGCCCATATCCAAAAAATACGCCATTTTGTCAATTTCACTTATTGAATAATCATTTTTGGGAGATACAATCACAATCATATCGGCATCATCTGGAATATCCTGAGTACCAAGTGACAAGTCTTTAAAATTGTATCCCGAGCCCGGCACAAACTGCTTCATATCTTCAGCACTGTACATTTCGCCATGACCGCTACTCAAATAAACATTTATGTCACTGCCTTTGGTTACTTTCAGAATAGCTGATGTGAAATACTGTTCAGCCTTTAGTTCCTTGAGTATACGTTCTTCTTCATCTATTGGGACAACTGAATTCACATCAACAACCTCTGCCGCACGCTCGGTTTCAAATATAATATGATAATTCGGATATTTGGTCTGATTTAAAACTGTTCCCTCATATGAATAGTTAGCAAGATATACCGGATTCTTTTTTGTATCAACCCTTGTATAGGTTATGTGATCGGACATGGTATTATACTTGTTCAATATTTCATCTATCTGCTTAAACTCATCAGTCTCGTTCGATTCAGGGATAAGAGATATTATATTAACATCCATATCAAGATTGTTCACTATATCAATGGTTTGTTTGTCAAAATCCAAAATTCCGCCCTTCGTCATATCAATGTTTAGATTGACCTTATCAGAAAGAGCCACAACAATAATATTTATAACAATGATAACTGCAATAGCAAGGCTTGCAGAGGTCATTGCCGCATATGCATATTTCTTCTTCTTATTCATGGCAAATACCTCCTATTTTACTCTGCGACGCTCTATTCTGAATACTGTGAGCAATACAAATATCAATGTTATACTCAAATAATATAAAACATCAACAAGATTGATTATTCCTATATAAAAGCGGTCAAACGCTTTTAGTATACCTATATAAGACATTACCTTGTCAATACTTTCATACCCGCTAGATACACTTATGCCTGACAAAAGAAACATAACAAGCAATACAGCTATAGTAATTATACCGGCAGTAAACTGATTTTCTGTAAGAGAAGATATAAATATACCAATAGAAATCAGAGCAGCTCCCAAAAGGAAAAATCCAATATTATTGGTCATAACAGATCCCCATGCTACCTCCGAATAAAAACTCAGAATTATGGGGTATATCATCATAAGAACAACTGCAATACCAAAAACCACAACAGCAGCAACAAACTTCCCCCAAACAATTGCCGAAACATTTATAGGTGCCGTAAGAAGAAGCTGATCGGTTTTGAGACTTCTCTCTTCAGCAAAAAGTCGCATTGTAAGAAGCGGAATCATTATGACAAAAACAAATGGAAGCACTCCAAAAATAACACGTACCGATGAATTCCCGATAAAAAGATTGAACATAGTAAAAAACAATCCGCTCACACACATAAGCACTGCAATGAATACCCATGCAATGGGAGTGTTGAAGTATACGCGCAGTTCTTTCTTGATTATTGCGTTCATTCTTTCTCTCCCCCTTTTTCCTCTGTGAGTGAAATGAATATGTCTTCCAGTGTAACATCAAATGTTTTAAACATCAGAATAGCCATATCATCATTAACAGCTACTGCCTTAAACAAAGATTTTCTTATATCCACACCGTTTTTAGCATAAATAATGTATTCACACGAACCCGCTTCAGAGGATGCTTTTTCTTCAAAACGTTCAATCCCCTGAATACTTGAAAGAAGCTTTTCGATTTTTTCCTTGCCGCCCTCAATACAAACCGAATACTTATTTTTGCCGGAAACAAGCGTGGCAAGGTTTTTCGGAGTGTCTTCGGCAACAAGCTTACCCTTGTTTATGATTATAACCCTGTCGCAAACCTGACTTATTTCAGAAAGAATATGTGAACTTATGAAAAGAGTCTTCTTTTTTCCAAGTTCAGAGATTACATTCCGTATGTCTATAATCTGCATAGGATCAAGACCTACAGTTGGCTCATCAAGAATAAGGAGATCAGGATCTCCAACGAGAGCCTGAGCTATTCCAACTCTCTGACGATAACCTTTTGAAAGATTTTTTATTAGTCTGTCCTTTACATCTGTTATGCGGACTTCTTCCAAAATTTTGTCAATGCAAGATGTATCAGCGTATTTTATGCCGCACACAAACTCCATATATTCTGCTACTGTCATATCATTGTAAAGCGGCGGAATCTCTGGCAGATAACCAATTTTCTTTTTATAGGCTTTGGCATCATCCATAATATCAATTCCGTCAATTTCAACAGAACCCGATGTGGCGGCGATGTACCCTGTCATAATGTTCATGGTTGTACTTTTTCCTGCTCCGTTCGGGCCAAGAAAACCAAGAATTTCACCTTGATTTATGGTAAAACTTACATCATTCAGGACTGTTTTTGAACCATATTTTTTAGTAAGATTTTTTACTTTTATCATTTTCCGATTTTCCTCTCAAAGAGAATTATTCCTCAGTTTTAACAATTGCGATGCCAAGCTCTTCAAGCTGTTTTGCATCAACAACATCGGGTGCATTCGTCATAAGCTCAGAAGCATTCTGAACCTTGGGGAATGCAATAACGTCACGGATAGACTCACATCCGTCAAGAAGCATAAGCATTCTGTCGAAGCCATATGCCATACCGCCATGAGGGGGAGCACCATATTTGAATGCATCAATGAGGAAGCCAAATCTTGCTTCGATTTCTTCAGCAGGAAGACCGATAACCTCAAACATTTTCTGTTGAAGATCAGAGTTATAGATTCTCATACTTCCGCCGCCAAGTTCAACACCGTTTAAGATGATGTCATAAGCCTTTGCTCTCACCTTGCCCGGATTGGTGTCAAGAAGAGCGAGGTCTTCATCCTTGGGAGCTGTGAATGGATGGTGCATTGCAACATAGCGATTTTCTTCTTCATCATACTCGAGAAGGGGGAAGTCGGTAACCCAAAGGAAGTTATATTTTGATTTGTCGATAAGGTCATATCTTTTTGCAATTTCCAGACGAAGTGCACCGAGGGAAGCATAAACAACGCTGTTTTTGTCGGCAACAATGAAGATAACGTCATTTTCCTGTGCATCGGTAGCTTCAAGGATTGCATTTAACTGATCTTCTTCAAAGAATTTTGCAATTGGTGACTGAACACCATCGGGATTAACCTTTATCCATGCAAGACCTTTCGCCTTGTAGGTTTTAACAAACTCACCGAGGGCATCGATGTTTTTACGTGAAATCTGATCACCGAGACCTTTGGCATTGATTGCTCTTACACTGCCTCCGTTTTCGAGAGCACCGGTGAACACACCGAAGCCACAGCCTTCAACAACCTTTGAAATGTCGGTAATTTCAAGACCAAAACGTGTGTCGGGCTTATCGGAACCAAAGCGGTCCATTGCTTCCTGATAGGGCATGCGAAGGAAAGGAGTTTCGATATCGATACCTTTAATCTCCTTGAAAACTCTCTTTAAGAGACCTTCGTTAACTGTCATAACATCGTCTTCTTCAACAAAGGACATTTCAAGGTCAATCTGAGTGAATTCAGGCTGACGGTCAGCACGGAGATCCTCGTCACGAAAACACTTTGCAATCTGGAAATATCTGTCCATGCCGGAAAGCATGAGAAGCTGTTTATACTGTTGAGGTGACTGAGGAAGTGCATAGAAGCATCCGTTTCTCACACGGCTTGGCACAAGATAGTCACGGGCGCCTTCGGGAGTGCTTTTTACAAGAATGGGAGTTTCGATTTCGAGAAAACCGTTTTCTTCATAATAGTCTCTCACGATTTTTGCAACCTTGCTTCTGAGAAGCATTCTTCTTTGCATATCAGGACGGCGAAGGTCAAGATAACGGTACTGAAGACGAAGTTCCTCTTTAACGTCAGAGTTTTCAACAATATAGAACGGGGGGGTTTTAGCCGCCGAGAGAATGCGAAGCTCTTTTGCAACAATTTCTATTTCACCGGTTTTCATGTTGGGATTGATAGCAGCTTCGCCTCTTGCACCAACTGTACCGACAACTGCAAGAACATATTCACCTCTTACCTTTGCCGCTTTTTCATACATTTCGGCATCGTCGGTTGAAAAAACTGTCTGAATAACGCCGGAAATATCACGAACATTTATGAAGTTAAGACCGCCAAGGTTTCTTACCGAATCGGTAAATCCCATGACAACAACTTCTTTGCCAATGTCTTCCTTTGTGAGTTCACCACATTTGTGGGTGCGTTTAAGTCCGTTTAATTTTTCAAATTCCATTTTTATGTCCTCCGTTTGGTTTATGCATTTTGTGTTATGTGTTTTGCTATTTCATCAGCTGAAAGCACAATTTCGGTTTCTGTGCCCTCATCCATATTTTTTAGTCTTGCTTTTTTTTCGGAAATTTCGTCATCACCGAGAATCATGGTATATTTCACTCCAAGCTTGTTGGCATATTTCATTTGAGCCTTAACGCTTCTGCCAAGGTGGTCACGATCTGCCGAAATTCCCAGCTCACGAAGCTCCATAACAAGCTTTTGGGCAAAGAATGAGTTCTCATCACCAATGTGACCCACATAAATTTCAAGTTTATTATCATCAGGAATTTCAATACCCTGTTCTTCCATAGTAAGGAGAAGTCTTTCCATTCCGAGAGCAAAGCCTGAAGCAGGAACATATCCGCCGCCAAGTTCTTCCACAAGACCATCATAGCGACCGCCGCCGCAGATTGTGCCGTTGGAATTTTCGTTTTTGGCTGTAATTTCAAACACGGTTTTGGTGTAGTAGTCGAGCCCGCGAACGATAAGCGGATCAATTTCAAAAGGAATATCCATTGCAGTAAGATATTTTTTTAGATTTTCAAAATGATCTCGGCATTCATCGCAAATACAGTCAATGAGAAGCGGTGCATTTTTTACAATATTTTTGCAGATTGTTGACTTACAGTCAAGAATTCTCATGGGGTTTCTGTCATAACGGTTTTTGCATGTTTCGCAAAGCTCGTCATAGTGGGGTTTCAAATAATCCTTGAGCTTTTCGTTATATTCTTTTCTGCATTTGGGACAACCTATACTGTTAAGGTTAAGAGTGAGATTTTTGAGTCCCAGTCTTTTATATAATGTCCATGGAAGGGAAATCATTTCCGCATCAGTGGCAGGGGATTGTGTTCCGAAATATTCCACACCGAACTGGTGAAATTCTCTGTATCTGCCTGCCTGAGGTTTTTCATAACGATAGCAACTTATGAGATAGAAAAGCTTTGTAGGCTGAGGATCATTGAAGAGACCATGTTCAATGAAGCTTCGAACAGCTCCGGCAGTTCCTTCCGGGCGAAGGGTGATGCTTCTGTCACCTTTATCGTTGAAGGTGTACATTTCCTTTTCAACAACATCGGTGGTATCTCCCACTCCGCGCTGAAACAGCTCAGTGTGTTCAAAAACAGGAGTTCTGACTTCTTTAACCCCAAACTGCTTGCATATTTTTCTGATTTCTTCTTCAATATATTGCCATTTGTACGAATCAGACGATTTTATGTCCATTGTACCTTTAGGTGCTTTGGTAAGCATGTGTGTCACTTCCTCTTTCTATAGAAAAATAAATATTATATACCAGTATACATAAAAATACATATTATATTATACAAAAAATATATGTAAAAGTCAAGGTTTTAGACAGAAAAAACCGCACCTGAAACAGGTGCGGTTTAATCAATAATTTAATTCTATATTATATTCCGTAATATACCAAAAGCAATCAGTATAACAATCTCGACAATCATTGCAATTTTCATGAGCAATGACAACTGTCTCTCCCCCGTACGGATATATCTTATCTGATGAATAAGATATATTATCAGCATAATCGGAAGAGTTACAAACAGCACTGGATTATAACCGAATGCCGCCTTGAAGTCAAATTTGGTTATTGCAATAAGCATACGTGTTATTCCGCATCCGGGACAATCGTACCCGCTGATTTCCTTGAAAAAACACGGGAATCTGATACCGGTAACCATTACAAAAATATAATATGCTATTCCTGCCAAAAGCAGGACAGCCAATTTTCGCAATTGCGAAAAAAGCCTTGTCTCCATATCATTATGTATTAGAGGGACTTATTGAGTGCATCCTGCATAAGTGCATAGGATACGATACCAAGTCCGAAAAGACTGAGAACAAGATAAATTACGCCTCTTGACTGAGGAGGCCAACCCTTTTGGGTGTAGATGTAGTCGAGTTTTTCGCCCATCTTATATGCCCAGATAAAGCTGTAAATTCCGCATGTTACAATGCTAAGAAGGAATACCATGCCACCACTGGGAGCCTGAACATCACCTACGAGATAATTTACTTCATCATTAATCTTAATCATCCAATAAATTCCGTAGATACCACAGGTTACGATTGACAAAATAACTGCTGTTGCAATCTCTCTTCTCTGAATCATTCCAATCATCCTTTCCTTAAAACTTTAAACATAGAATCCTATGTTTATTTTTCACTATTATACACAAAAATCGAAAATATGTCAACAATATTTGACATATTTTCCTCAAAAAAAGTATGTATAACGCCATTTTTTACCGACGATGCCGTTAATCCCATTGTGCCGCAAGCTTTTGAGCCACTTTCATTTTTTTGATTATAATTGAGAAATAATTCTTGTTATGCGATATAATACTCTTGCAATCACAAAAAACACACAATGTCACAGGTAATAAATACCTTTATTTGTGAATTTGCCGGCAGCCGGGAAAGACCGACATATAAATATATTTTTGCACAAGCAAAAGAAAGGATGAAAAAATGAAGTTAAAAAGAAACATCATTAAAAACGAAGATACGGAAAAGGATATTAGCTCTCTGACAACTCCTGAGCATCACCCATCTGAAGAGTCAGACATTGAAAGCGATACAGATGCTCTCCGCATACGCATTGAAGAACTTGAAGCTGAAAACAAAGCTATAAAAGAAGCTCTTGCGGAAAAGAAAAATGACTATCTTATGGAGCAAACAGTACGCTCATGGATAAAAGACGGAGAATTTCTCAAAGAAAACTATCCTGATTTCAATCTTGAAGCAGAAGCGGAAAACCCTGCATTTTTAAATCTTCTTCGCGGTGGCGCAGATCTCAAAAGTGCATATCTGGCTATGCATCATGACGAAATTGTCAAAAGCCTTATAGAAAAAGCTGTTTCTGATGCCAAGCTAAAAACTGCTGAAGCAATCAAAGCCCGCGGAAAACGTCCGTTGGAAAACGGAATGTCAGGAAAAAGCACAGCGCTTTTTAAAACAGATGTTTCAAAGCTCACCCCCGCTCAAAGAGCTGAAATCGCAACCCGTGTTGCAAGAGGAGAAACAATAACATTTTAAATAAGAAAGGATGGAAAAAATGAAATTAGATTTAACCTTATTTGATGCTAACCCCAATACTACCGCAGATGCCGGACTTTCTGCGGAAATGAGAACCTATTACAGCGACTATCTCATTGACAATGCAAAACCCAATCTTGTACATGACCAGTTTGGTCAGAAACATCCCATACCCAAAAACGGCGGCAAAACCATTCAGTTCAGAAAATTTATGCCATTCTCTAAGGCTACTGAGCCACTCAGTGAAGGTATAACTCCTGACGGCGGCTCACTTTCTGTTACAAGGGTTGATGCAACTGTTGAGCAGTATGGTTATTATGTAACTATATCCGATATGCTCATGCTTACAGCTATTGACAACACTCTTGTTGAAACCACAAAGCTTCTCGGCGCTCAAGCAGGTTCTACACTTGATACCATAACCAGAGAAGTTTTGAATGGTGGTACAAGCGTAATGTATTCAGGCGGAAAGGAAGCAAGAGAAGATCTTGATGCAAGCTGCAAGCTTACCGTTGATGACATATTTAAGGCTGCAAGATTCTTGAAAACTCAGAACGCACCCAAAATTAACGGAAGCTATGTTGCAATCATCCACCCCGACGTTGCATATGATCTCATGCGTGATGAAGAGTGGATTGATGTGCATAAATACAGCTCAGCTTCCGAAATTTTCGAAGGTGAAATCGGGAAGCTTGGCGGTGTACGCTTTGTAGAAAGCACCGAAGCCAAAATCTTTGGAGCTGAAGGTGCCGATGCAAGAGACGTGTATTCCACTATCGTTCTCGGTGCAAACGCTTACGGCGTGACAGAGCTTGCAGGCGGAGGTCTTACACATATCGTAAAACAGCTCGGTTCAGGCGGAACTTCAGATCCTCTCAACCAGAGAGCTACTGCCGGCTGGAAGGGAACAAAAACAGCGGAGAGACTGGTGGAAAACTACATGGTAAGAATTGAAAGTGCATCGAGCTTTGAAAGCGGATCAAACTGATATTAAATAGAAAAGAGGTATTAACATGGCAGAAAAAGCTAACAAATCAATCGCAAAAAAAGATAAAGCTTATTATAATGAGCTTGTATCCGTAAGACTTTTTAAAGACAATGATAAATACAGAGACGATGTCTTTGTAGCAGTAAACGGCGTGGGAATGATTGTCCCAAGAGGCAAAGAAGTGGAAATCCCCAGAAAATATGCTATAGCACTTAAAAACAGCCAGGCTCAGGACAGCTTCGCTGCAGAGCATGCATCCATGCTTGCAAAAAATGCTGATGCTCCCGAGTTAAACTGATATAAAGATACGTTTTTATCCGATTAAATAATTGTTGTTTTCTGTAAAAAAACGGCTATGCCCATATGAGCATAGCCGTTTTATTAATGTGAACTAAATGTCAGAGAGCAAGACAACTCAAATGACAGATTTTATATTTTAAAACCATCACTATTGTTGACCATCAAAGCTGAGTTTTCCGTCTATACAATCTACGGTTATCTTTGCTCCGGGCGCAAATCTTCCGGTAAGAATTTCATCGGCAAGAGCATCCTCAACCTGTGACTGAATTGCCCTTCTGAGAGGTCTTGCACCATAAACCTCGTCAAATCCGGCTTCTGAAAGATGCTCTATGGCTTTGTCGGTTAGGGTAAGCGTATATCCAAGAGCTTCCATTCTTTTTTTCAGACCTTCAGTCATAATAACAGTAATCTGTTTGATATCTTCTTTAGTAAGCTTATGAAATACTATTGTTTCATCTATTCGATTCAACAGCTCAGGTCTGAATATATTTTTGAGTTCGCCAAGGACTTTTTGTCTGATTGACTCGTAATCACTGTCAGCGCTTTCTGATGATGTCCCAAATCCAAGTGAGTTTTTCGCTTTTTCGGTAATAAGTCGTGCACCAATATTTGATGTCATTATAACAACGGTATTTTTAAAATCAATCTTTCTGCCCTGGGAATCGGTAAGAACTCCGTCATCAAGTATTTGCAGTAGAATATTGAAAACATCGGGATGTGCCTTTTCTATTTCATCAAAAAGTACAACAGAATATGGTTTTCTTCTTACTTTTTCGGTAAGCTGTCCACCTTCTTCATATCCTACAAACCCGGGAGGTGAGCCAACCAGACGTGACACATTATGCTTATCCATATACTCACTCATATCTATACGTATAATAGCATTTTCATCGCCGAAAATAGACTCTGCCAAAGCTTTGCAAAGCTCTGTTTTACCAACACCTGTAGGCCCGAGGAAGATAAATGATCCGGTTGGTCGTTTTGGATCCTTAAGTCCGACTCTGCCGCGGCGTATTGCTTTAGATACTGCAACTACAGCCTCGTCCTGACCAATAACGCGTTTGTGGAGTATCGATTCCATATTTTTCAGTCTTTCTTGTTCTTCAAGAGCAAGTTTTTTTACGGGAATCGATGTCCAGTCGGAAATAATATCACAAATATCATCCTCAGTTACACACAACTCTTCCTTGGAATTGTTCTTTTCCCACTCTTTCTTTTTCTCCTCAAGCTCATGTCTTAGTTTTTCTTCCTCATCGCGCAATGTTGCAGCTGTTTCAAAATTCTGAGCTTCAATAGCTTCACGTTTTTTTGCCGAAGCATCTTTGAGAGCCTCTTCAATATTCTTGATTTCAGGGGGAGCAGTAAAAGCTTTCAGACGAATTTTGGAAGATGCCTCATCAATGAGATCGATTGCCTTATCCGGAAGGAATCTGTCTGTTATATATCTTGCAGATAACTTTGCAGCGCTTTCAATGGCTTCATCAAGAATCGTAACCTTGTGGTGGCTTTCATACTTTTCACGAATGCCCTTTAATATTTCTATGGTTTCATCAACAGTCGGCTCACCTACCGTAACAGGCTGAAAACGACGCTCCAGTGCCGCATCCTTTTCAATATTTTTTCTATACTCATCAAGAGTTGTAGCACCGATGAGCTGGAGTTCTCCCCTTGCAAGAAGAGGCTTAAGAATATTTGCCGCATCCATTGCTCCCTCAGCAGCGCCGGCACCTATAAGGGTGTGAACTTCATCTATGAAAAGAATTATTCCGCTGTCTTTTTTTACCTCATCGAGAGCTTTCTTTATACGTTCCTCAAACTCACCGCGATATTTTGTACCGGCTATCATTGAAGAAAGATCAAGAGAAAATATTTTCTTGTTCTTTAATATTTCAGGAATTTCTCCCGATGCAATTTTCTGAGCTAGCCCTTCCGCTACAGCTGTTTTTCCGACACCGGGTTCTCCGATTAAACATGGATTATTCTTGGTACGTCTGGAAAGAATCTGTATAACTCGCTCTATTTCTTTGTCTCTTCCGACAATGGGATCAAATTTGCTTTCCTTAGCCATTTGAGTAAGATCGGTACCAAACTGCGACAGATTGTTATTAATCCCGGAATCCGATGAATTTTTTTCGTTTCCGCCTGAAGGGTGTGAAATTTCTATTCCTTCAAACATTCGACTTGCCAATTCGTTGGGGTCTATTTCAAAGCTTGCAAGAATTTTAACACCAACACTGTGTCCCTCACGAAGAATAGCCAATATGATATGTTCGGGAGCAATAAGTAACGAACCGGTTTTTTTTGCTTCATTAAAGCTCATTTCAAGAACCGTTTTACACCTTGGAGTAATAGGAAGAGCTGTTCCGAGTACTGGCATATTTGATGACTTATTATCCTGAGCAATAATTCTCGTTATAAATTCATCACATTTTATTCCCATTTCTTCCATGACTTTGGCTGCCGTTGAGCTACCTTCTCTGAGTATACCCGCGATAATATGTTCACTTCCCACAAAATTGCTGCCTGTTTCTCCGGCAATTTCATGAGCAAAGCGAAGAGCTGAACGGGATTTATCGGTAAATCTTGATTCCATTTATATTACCTCCTTTGAAATGCTTCTCTTACAATTCTCGCTCTGATAACATCTCTTTCCACAGCCTCATTTGTTTCATAATTTGCGATTATGTGAGCAGGTGAAGCCGTTATCATTATGGCGTTTATGTCCTTCGAATCGATATTTTTAATAATACCGAGACTAATACCGAGGCTTACATCAGAAATTCTTTGAATCATTTCCTGACTTTGTAAAATCCGTGCATTGGACAATATTGCCCATGAGCGCATTATTCTGTCTTCAAGAGCCGTACCGTTCTTTTCAAAAAGAGCTTCCCTGAGCTCTCGTTCCTTGGAAATCACATTATTAATAATCTCACCAAGTTCAGAAACGATTTCACTCTCTCTTCTTCCCAGGGTGGTCTGATTGGAAAGCTGGAAAATATGACCTGTCGATTTGCTCCCCTCTCCATACATACCCCTTACAGTAACACCAAGCTTGCCGATTGTCGCAAACACACTCTCCGATGCACCGCTCATGGCAATTGCAGGAAGACGCACCATATAAGAAAGCCTCATTCCCGTACCGACATTGGTAAGACATGATGTAAGATATCCGTATTTTTCATGTACTGCATAATCCAGTCTTTCTGCAAGATAACCATCCACTTTTTCTATAAGATCATATGCTTTTTTATCTTCAAATCCCGCATAAATACATTGAATGCGGATGTGGTCCTCTTCATTTACCATAATACTGACATTTTCATCTTCGCTGATGTAAGCGGCACATGGGAGTTTAGAGGATGCGAAAGCAGGACTGATATATCTTTCTTCAACAAGTTTGCGTCGCTGTTCTTCTGTCATGGCAGGAAGATCAATCTTTGTAAAGGTATAGTTCATTTCTTCCAGAGCCGCCTCAACCGTATCTATAACACGTTTTGCATCATCTGCATTCATTTTGTTGGGAAACGGAAACCCCTTGAGATTTCGTGCAAGACGTATGCGTGTGCTGAGAACAACATCACTTTGCGAACCGTCATCAATATACCATTTAGCCATTTTTTTCATCCTCCTTTGCTTCAAATTCTTTAATTTTATCTCTGAGGATTGCCGCCTCTTCATATTTTTCTTCAATAACAGCACGTTTTAAATCTTCTTTAAGATTTTTAAGTGTATTATCTCTTTCAATTTTTTTGCCGTCTGTTCCGCTGAGCTTACCCTTATGCACCGTTCCGGGCTGAATTTTTGACAACATAGCCTCAACGACGGGAGCAAACGCCTCATAACATTTATCACACCCGAGAAAGCCCGTTCGTCTTACGGTATCAAAATCAGTTGCACAATTTGGACATTTGGCAACCTGAGCAGGAGCAGATTTTGGAACTGAGAGAAAATCTCCGAACACACTTGTAAGGTTAAAAATATTGTCATTATCTTTTATATACCCAAGCTTCGATGCACATTCTCTGCAAAGATGAAGTTCGGTATATTTGCCGTTACTAACAGATTTGTAATGAAAGCTGGCATTTTTATTGCCGCAATTTGAACATAACATATAAATCGACCTCCTTATATAAACATTAACAATAAATTTTTAAATATACTTGCTCTTATTCTGTTTTTTAAAACTCCATCCGACACCGGAGAAAGCGCATTATTGGAGCATGCTGCCAAAATGAGCTTAGCCTGCTCTTTACCAAGTGATTCATTCATATACAAAGTGTTTATAAGCGCTTCCGCAGTGAGAACGTCAAGAGAATCACCGATGTTTGCCAAAACATGACGTATACCGTCATTGCGTGTCATGGACACTCTGGTAATTTTTATGTGACCTCCACCGCCACGTCTGCTTTCAACAATATATCCCCTTTCGGTAGTAAAACGTGTTTGGATGACATAATTAATCTGACTTGGAACACAGTTAAAATATCCTGCAAGTTCATTCCTTTTAAGCTCAATACTGTTTTCATCCTCAAAAAGCTCGCGGATAAAATTTTCAATTGTATCGCTCATTTTCATGGTTACATCAGTCCTTTCTGTATGAATTTTCAACATTATATAGACATTTCATAATTTTAGACTTTGACTTTCTTTGACCTTTCAATGGCATTATACAACTAAAACTCTATTTTGTCAAGTCTTTTTTTAAAATTTTCAAAAATAATTTCATGCATTGCTCAAAACGGCACAGTCACTGGCTTTTGTCAGTTTTATGCATCTTTTGACATTTTTATTCAAAACAGCGTACGCCTTGTGCCGCAACGTTTCCAGATGTTTTGCTGATTTTGCAATGCATTAAAATTCATAAAAAAATTTTTGTAGTTTTTTAGTTTAATAAAGATAAAATGAACGGAAAAAACACAAAAACAGGAGACATATTTTTCGACCGAATTTTCCAAAAAACAAGTGTGGAAAACTCGGCAAATCCCCTGTTTTAGCGAAATCCCAATGTGGAAAACCTTGTGGATATGTGGATATTCAAATACTCTTAATATGTTATTTTAGTCAAAAAATAATACAATTTTTGTTCTTTTTTGCCAAATAGATATTGAAAAGAATATACCTTCTGTGATAAAATAAAAATACACTTATCGATAATTTTAATTACTATATTCTTAGCCTCAACCTTATAAGAATTTAAATGTCAATACTTCAATCAGGTGGTGAAATAATTAATGCTAAAGCTATTATATTCAGATACATCAGTATTTAATAATGACACATTGCTCGAAGCGGCAATGAAACGTCTTCCCCCACACCGTCGAAAAAAAGCTGTATCGTTAAAAAAACGCAATGCAGGAAATTTGTCTGTGGGAGCATGGATTACTCTTTGTGGAGGATTAAAAAGTCTTGGGGCAGATATTGACTCCCTCATATTTGACAAACATCCAAACGGAAAACCCTACATAAAAAATTCAGATATTCACTTCAGTCTCTCCCACTCGGGAACTTTTGCCGTTTGTGCAATATCAGATTCTGATGTGGGTGCAGATATTGAAGAAATAACCGAATTCAATCCACGACTTGCCAAAAGATATTTTAATAAGACTGAATATGACCATATTTTTTCAAAAAGCACACCTGAAGAGCAGAGAAACGAATTTTTCAGAATATGGACTCTTAAGGAAAGCTATGTAAAATTTACCGGCAAGGGAATATCAGGGTTTCCTGATTCAACCCTGATTCTCAATCAAGAGCCCCATCTTCTAAACGATGTACACGGATTGAATTTTCTTGAATTTGATCTTCCCTCTTACAAGATTTCTGTATGCGGATATAATTTACCCAAAGAAACCGTGCCTGAACGAATAAATCTAATCCATCAGCTTATTAATTTTTAAAATTAATAAGAAAAGCAGTTGAACTTTTAAAACAAATGTAGTATAATATATTTGATTATAATCAGAAATGAGGTAAACATAATGAAAATTGCTTTAATCAATGAAAACAGCCAGGCGGCTAAAAACGGTATCATCGTTGATACACTCAAAAAGGTAGTTGAACCTCTCGGTCACGAAGTATACAACTACGGTATGTATTCAGCAGAAGATGAAGCTCAGCTTACATATGTTCAGATTGGTATTCTTGCAGCTGTTCTTCTCAATTCAAAGGCATGCGATCTGGTTATTACCGGTTGTGGCACAGGCGAGGGTGCAATGCTTGCATGTAACTCATTCCCCGGTGTTCTTTGCGGACATGTTGTAGATCCTACTGATGCATATCAGTTTACACAGGTTAACAACGGCAACTGTATTGCAATGCCCTTTGCAAAAGGTTGGGGTTGGGGTGCAGAGCTTAACCTCGGTTATGTATTTGAAAAACTCTTTGTCGAAGAATGGGGCGGTGGTTATCCCAAAGAAAGAGCTGTTCCCGAACAGAGAAACGCAAAAATCCTTAATGAAGTTAAAAAGGTTACTCACAATGACCTTATCTACATTCTCAAGAACCTCGATCAGGATCTTGTTAAAGGTGCTCTCGGCGGTGAAAAATTTAAAGCGCTTTTCTTTGCAAACTGCCAGGATGATGCAATTGCAGAATGTGTAAAATCAATTGTCGGCTAATTTAAACCTTAGTTTCACTACATGTAAAAAGCAGAAACGAATTTAAATCGTTTCTGCTTTTTTTCTTAATATAATTAATTTTTTACTCAGCACTTTCCGGAGCAGCCATATTGTCAAAAAATATCTGAAGCTGATCAAGAAGCTCTTTTTCTCTTTCTGAACCGGAACCTTGAATTGTCATATATTCATTCATAAGAGCATTAAAATTTTCAGTTGTAAGTTCCACCTCAACACCTGCTTCCGTTTTGGCTGCAGTGTTACCGTTATCATTGATATATGTCTCTACACCGGAATACTTACCCCCCGTCGAAGTTCCGGCGTCAGCAGAACCGTCCTGAGAAGGATTAGCCCCGGGAGCTACCGGTATAGCGGAGCCGGGATTATTCGTTTTACCGCTTGTATTTTCCTTTGCAGGCTTATCTGACGAGCTTGAAGAGTCTGATTTTGCCTTCTTTTCAGCCGAATCTTTAGAACACGCCACAAATGTGACAACTATGCTTATAGCGGCTAAAATACTGATAATTCTCTTTAAAGATTTCATTTTATTTTTCCTTCTTTCTTTTGTTTATATAATCATTGTACACCCAAAAGAAAAAATAATCAATAGTAATTTATAAATAATAAAACCATTATAGGGGATTTTATTAAAGGGTGAATAATATGAAAAAATTGAGAATTCTTCCTTTATTCGTTTGCACTGTATTTATTCTGATTGTTCTCAGCATCAGAATACTGTACATTGGCATATCAGATTGTAGCCAAAGCCGAAGTATAATAAAACAACAATCCTCAGCAAGTGTAGTCTTTTCTTCGGTGAGAAAAGAGATATTCGACAGAAATATGATACCGCTCACAAGCCGCAAAATATCAGTTTTGAACCTTACTCCCAAAGGAAAAATATCTGAAAAATACATTAGCGATTCAAAGATATTCCCTATGTTTTCAAGATATTCAAAATCTTCACCGGCAAGTCATTTGCTTGGCTATAATGCCACCGACGGAAGCGGTCTTTCAGGAGTTGAAAAAAAGCTTGATAATATTCTGAAAACCGATAAGACTCTCAGTATATTTTATGAATCAGATGCCGGAGGCAACCCTCTTGACAACACGGACATAACTACAGACAATATAAATCCATCACAGGACGGTATTAAACTCACAATTGATTATCATATACAAAGAATAGCCGAAACTGTAATGGATGAATATATTCCAAAAGGAGCAACCGTAATTATTGACATAAACACATTTGAGGTTATTGCCATGGTAAGTCGTCCTGATTTTGACAGCTCAGACATATCAGAAGCAATGATTTCCGAAGATGCTCCCTTGCTTAACAGAGCAATCTGCGAATATAATGCAGGAAGCGTATTTAAAATAATTACTGCTTGCAGTCTTCTTGAAAAAGATTTTAAAGATACGAACAGCTATTATTATTGTACAGGAACATATGACAAAAGACTTCCGTCTTCTCATGTTTTTAATTGTCATAAAAAAGACGGTCATGGCTACCAGCTTTTTAGTGAAGGATTTGCAAATTCGTGTAACTGCACCTTTTATGATGCAGGGCTTAAAGTTGGAGGAGAGGCGCTTTGCAACATGGCAAAAAAATTCGGATTTGGAAAAACTCATTTGAATTTTAACAATGAAGAAGCATCAGGAAATATAATGAAAAAAGATGAATACAGCGAATCGGACATTTTAAACATGAGCATTGGTCAGGGAGACATATTGATAACACCTCTTCAAGCTGCAATTATGGCAGCAACAATAGCCAACAACGGTATAAGGCAAAGTATATCACTGACAATTCCCCAAAGTGCCAAAATGAAATTCCGGGTTGTATCTGAGCAGACTGCTGAGGCTGTGAGAAAAATGATGAGAGAATGTGTACTCTCAGGTACCGCCAGACAGGCTTGCATGTCAGAAGCAGAAATAGCCGGGAAGACAGGCTCCGCCGAAACAGGATGGGAAACCCCCTCCGGAGAATATGCAGTTCACGGATGGTTTTGCGGGTTTTTTCCATACTCAGCCCCCAAATATGCAATGGCAGTATTTAGCGAAAATGGCAAAAGCGGTACAGCGAGCTGCGTTGAACCATTTACAAAAATATGCGAAGAAATCAATAAAATTTATCCTCTAAAACAGTAGCATTATTCAGATTTTTGTGTTATAATATTAAAGTATGTATTTTTTACATTCACATTATATCCGGACAAAGGATGCGGTTAATATGAAAAACTTACTGATTATAGACGGAAACAGTATAATAAACAGAGCATTTTACGGTATAAGACTGCTTACAAACAAACACGGTCTGTTTACCAATGCAATATACGGTTTTCTGAAAATTATGTTTAAACACATTGAAGACTTAAATCCCGATTATATGTGTGTTGCATTTGACCTTAAAGCTCCCACCTTCAGACACAATATTTTCAAAGAATACAAGGCGCAAAGAAAGGGCATGCCTGATGAACTCAAAGTTCAGATGCCCGTAATGAAAGAAGTTCTCAAAGCCATGAATATAGCTATCCTTGAAAAAGAAGGCTTTGAGGCAGACGATATCATAGGAACCGTGAGCAGAATGTGTGATGAAGAAGGAATAAAATGCCACATTCTCACCGGTGACCGTGACGACTTGCAGCTTGCTTCAGATAATACTGATATTTTGCTCACCATAACACGCATGGGACAAACCACAACAACCGCATATGATGCAAATGCAGTTTTTGAAGAATATGGAGTTACTCCAACCGAATTTGTAGATGTAAAGGGGCTTATGGGAGATACATCCGATAACGTTCCCGGTGTTAAAGGGATTGGTGAAAAAACCGCATTCGGATATATTCAAAAGTTCAAATCAATTGAAAATTTATATGAAAATCTGAATGATGCCATTGTTAAGCCTGCCGCTCGAAAGAAACTTGAAGACGGCAAGGACATGGCACTTCTCAGCAAACAGCTTTGTACTATTGACAGATATGTTGAGCTTGATACATCTATTTCCGATTACGAAAGAAAAGCCTATAATATCCCTAAGCTCACAGAGCTGTTTATAAATCTTGAATTTAATGCGTTTCTTAAGGAACTCTCAGCAGGAGACTCTGAAAGCATCACAAATAATACCGATTTTGAAATTATATCAGATAAAGAAGTTATGAAAAAACTGATAGATGAGGTTAAAGATGTTCTCATATATCGGTTGTATGCATCCCACGATATAGACGCTTTTTCATTTAAAAGCGGAAATAAGATATATTTCATGCGCGCAGACAATTCAAACACACCGTACGATATTGCAAATATACTTAAAAATGTTTTTGAGGACAAGAATCTGCTAAAGGTTTCCGGAGACATAAAACAAACTATGCTTGTTCTTGACAGGTATGACATATTATTTGACAGTTCATATTATGATATAGGTATCGCAGCATATGTGCTGAATCCGTCAAAATCGACATATGATATTGCAAGCATTGCCATCGATTTGATTTCTGCACCGCTTCTTTCAGAAAAAGAAGTGTTTGGCTCGGGGAAAGATAAAAAAGATATATTTACAATTGATGAAAAAGATTTGATTTCATATGTGTCATCAGAGCTTTGTGCAATAGAAAAGTTGAAGGAATATGAAGAGGAGCAAATTAAGGAATGCGAACAGGACCATCTTCTTTATGACATCGAGCTTCCTCTTGTTCGTGTGCTTGCAGACATGGAAATAAGCGGATTTAAGGTAAACAAAGATAGCCTTATGCAGTTTACCGAATCACTTTCCGAAAAAATATCTGTACTCGAAAAAGAAATATATTCTCTTGCCGGAGAAGAATTTAATATTAACTCCACAAAACAGCTTGGGATTATACTTTTTGAAAAGCTTGAACTTAAAATAATCAAAAAAACAAAAACCGGCTATTCCACAGATGCAGCCGTGCTTGAAAAGCTACGCTCAAGTCATCCCATTATTGAAAAAATTCTCGAATACAGAAGTGCCGCCAAGCTTAAATCCACCTATGGCGACGGACTGCTTGCAGTAATAAATCCCCATACGGGAAGAATACATTCGAGCTTTAATCAAACAGTAACAGCAACAGGAAGAATAAGCTCTACAGAACCTAACCTGCAAAACATTCCCATGCGAAGAGAAGAAGGCAGAGAGATACGAAAAATGTTTGTACCCGAAAACAGCGATTACATTCTCACAGATGCCGATTATTCCCAGATTGAGCTTCGAATACTTGCACACATGGCAGACGATGTAAACATGATAGAGGCATTTACAAACGGCGAGGATATACATGCATCAACCGCATCAAGAGTATTTGGTGTTGAAAAAGATGACGTTACTCCCCTGCTTCGTTCAAGAGCAAAGGCTGTGAATTTTGGCATTGTATACGGAATGGGAGATTATTCTCTTTCTCAGGATCTGCATATAAGCGTTAAAGAAGCCAAAGCATATATTGAAAATTATTTTGAAAAATATGCAAATGTAAAAAAATATCTCGACGCAACAGTTCAAAATGCAAAAGATAACGGATATGTTTCTACCATGTTTGGAAGAAGAAGATATATCCCTGAAATTTCATCATCAAACTTTATGACCAGATCTTTTGGCGAAAGAGTTGCCATGAACACTCCTATTCAGGGAACGGCAGCGGATATAATTAAAATAGCTATGGTAAGTGTTCACAGAGAATTGAAAGAGCGAAACCTAAAATCTCGACTTATACTCCAGGTTCATGATGAGCTTATCATAGAAACACTAAAAGAAGAAGCAAATGAAGTGGCAACACTGCTGAAAGAATGTATGACAAAAGCAGCAAAGCTCAAAACTACTCTTCTTGCCGAAACCGGCACAGGTGATACCTGGTATGATGCTCATTAATATTAAGAGGTATTTAAAAATGATTATAGGCTTAACCGGCGGCTCAGGAACAGGAAAAAGCACAGCCGCAAATATTATTAAAGAATACGGATTTATATGCATAGACTTTGACAAAGTATCACGCGAAGTTACTTCAGCCGGAAGTGACTGTCTTAACGAAATTGTCAGCACTTTTGGAAAAAATATATTAAATTCCGATGGCTCACTTGACAGAAGACTTCTTGGTTCCATTGTATTTACTGATAATAAAAAACTTGATATATTAACAAAAATAACACATAAGCATATATTGATTGAAACTGAGAAAATATTAAAAGATAACGAAGGGAAAAATCTTCTTCTTGATGCTCCTCTGCTTTTTGAAGCAGGATTACAAAATAAATGTGACTATGTTATTTCGGTTCTTGCAGACGAAGAAATACGAATCCGACGAATCACAGAAAGAGACAACATATCAGAAAACTACGCAAAATCAAGAATCGCAAGCCAGCACGATGATGATTTTTATACCTCACAAAGTGACTTTTGCGTTTATAACAACTCTACAAGCGACGAACTGAAAACCAAGATTGATGTCATTTTAAGGAGTATTATGAATGATTGAAAAAAACAATAAATCCCGCAGCAATATTTTGTACATATTTATGGCTGTATTATTGGTTATTATTTCTCTGCTATTTGTTGCAAAACCAATAATGAGAAAGGCATATACACTTAAATACGAAGACATAATAATAACTTGCAGCAATGAGTATAATCTTGATAAATATCTTGTTATGGGTATTATAAGCACCGAAAGTAAATTTGATGAAAATGCTGTCAGTCACAAAGGAGCAAAAGGACTTATGCAACTCAAAGATGAAACCGCATCATGGTGCATCAAACAGTTTAATATTTCTACCGATTGTTCCGCAGACGAACTGAATATCCGAGTTGGGTGCTCATATATTCGATATTTGATTGACAAATACAACGGTAATATTGAAACAGCTCTCGCCGCATATAACGCCGGTGAAGGAAATGTGGCTCAGTGGCTGGAAAAACAAGAAAATAAAGATGGATACATACTCTCGTCAATTCCGTATAAAGAAACAGAAAAATATGTTAAAACCGTAAAAAAAAGAATGAAGATTTATAAATTTCTTTATTAATCATCAGACTTAAAATAAAGTGAGTTCGAAACCATCCTCACTTGAACAGTACCTTCAAAAACTATAGTATAGTTTTTGAAAAAATGTTCTAAATCAAAACTAAGGAGAATTAATATGAAAACAAAAAACAAAACAGCTACTCTTGTGAGAGCTGCAATGATTGCATCACTATATGTGATACTGACATTTATTTCAAACTCTGCAGGGCTCGCAAACGGAGTAATACAACTTCGACTTTCAGAAGCACTGACAATTTTGCCATGTTTCTTTCCCGAGGCGATAGCAGGACTTACTGTAGGTTGTTTACTTTCTAATACGCTTACCGCATGTGCAATGCTCGATATTATTTTTGGCTCAATTGCCACACTCATCGGAGCTGTGGGAACTTATCTAATGAGAAAGCACAAAATATTAGCCTCACTCTCACCGGTTGTTTCAAATGTAATAATAGTTCCGTTTGTTTTAAAATACGCTTATGGTCTTAATGATGCGTGGTGGTTCATGGCACTGACTGTCGGACTGGGCGAGATTGCTTCATGTATGTTTTTGGGGTTGCTTGTTCACAGTATAATCACTAAAACAAATAAATATTTATAATTACAAAATCCTCTGTTATTTTATAATTTAACAGAGGATTTTATTATACTTTATTTTACAAGATCTTCAAGGGCTTCTTTTGTGCAATATCCAACAGTAGAATTTGTTTTTTCACCGTTTTCAAAAACAATAAGAGCAGGAATACTGATAATGCCATATTTAACAGCCAGTTCTGTTTGCTCATCAACATTAACCTTACCAACTTTAACTTTCCCGTTATATTCTTCGGCAAATTCTTCAAGAACAGGTGAGAGCATTTTACACGGACCACACCAAGGTGCCCAGAAATCAACAAGTACAGGTATATCCGATTTCAAAACTTCTGCTTCAAAATTATCTTTTGTTATTATAATTTCTGCCATAGCAAATTCCTCCTGTAATTTTCATTTTGATTTATAATAAAGCATACAATGACAATATCCTTCAAAATCCGGATCAGCAATCTGCTCTCGGAATTCTTTGCACATACATTTATTATCTTCAATAATTTCAATTCTGCAAGGACAATATCCGTTTTTTGCTTTTAATCCGTCCTTTACAACTTTGACAACCTCTTTATCGGGATTTAGTGTAACTTTCATAGTATCAGCTCCAATTTTTATATCTCTATTATATACCAAAATTTAATATTGTCAATAGTTTTAAACAAAACGCTTTAATAATTGAATGATTAACCCAAAATTACATTTCACAAATTACAAAGCATCAGAATCAAACACTTCTCCAACATACTCAAATCGTTTAACAGCTTTCCCATTAACCTTTATTTCTTCATTCCACATAATATATGGGCGAACCCATACATCGCCATCACCGTAAAGAGCTTTGTAAACAACCATTTTTTCAAGGGTTTCGGAGTGTTTTGCTATAAATAAGAGTTCATACAAATTGCCCTTATAGTGTTTATATATTCCCTGTTTCATCTTTATCATCCTTTTGATTCACATACTTTTATTTACTAATAATTTTAAAAAAATAACCACGGCAAATGCCGTGGTTATTTTTTGTTAAATTAATTAAGTTGAGAACTTAAGAATCAACAATTATGCTTCTACAGAAGAATCAGCAGAAGAATCAGCAGCAGAATCTACAACATCATCAGCGGGTTCGTCTTCAACAACAGCTGCTCTGTTAGAAACAACTACGATATCGTTAACGTTGTTCTTAACTTTTCTTGCAACGAAGTAGTTAGCTTCGCCATCTTCAAGTTTATCAACGTCGCCTTCTCTCCAGTCACCAACGTGGATAACTGTGTTCTTGCTTCTTTCTTCTACAGTGTAGTCGTTTGTGGAACCTTTGATTGTGAGGTTACCTTCGGATGTGATAGCCTGAACACCAGCGTTAACAGTCTTCCAGTTTTCGATATAACCGATAACGAATTTTGTGTTAGCATTTTCATCATCTTCTACGAGATCTGTGAAATCAGTGTTGAGAACATATTCGTCGTTTTCAAGGTTTGCAACGATTTCGAATGCAGTAGCAACGCCTTCGCCATTGTCAGCAAACATGAATACATCACCAACATCGATATCATCATAATCAGAATTATCCATTGCTGTTACATCCTGATCTTTAACAACGATGATTTCTTTGAGTTCATCATCACCGGATACATAGTATCTGATCTTCTGAGCGTCGTCAGCACCATCATTGATTGTGATAGTAGTAACTTCAGCTACAACAGCGAGATCCTGTGTATAGTCGATGAGGCTTCCGCCTTCGGTAATGATAATGCAATCAGCTTCATCATCTTCGTTGTATGCAACATAACCGGAGTATTTGCCTTCGTTTACGAGGTAGCTTACGCCAGCTGCATATACGGAATCAATTGAAGAAGGTGTTACATTGAAGATAACAGCGTCGAGAGATACTGTTTCGTTACCAAGTGATTCACCATCAGCATCGTATTCGGAATCATCAGCAATAGCTGTAGCTTCAACGAAGTTGATTTCTCTGATGTAGTTTTTGGAATCAAGTTTGAATGTGATGAGTCTTTCATCAGCATCAGCTTTAACATCGTCGCCTGCGTCTGTAGCAAGAGCGTCGAGATCAGCGATTAATTCGTCATCTTCAACGAGATTGTCTCTGAGGTTGTAGATGATGATTTCGTTGTTCTTTGTAAGAAGTTTAACCTGGTAGCCATCGGAGAAAGATGTAGCATCTGCACCACAGTCAAGGATGATAGCATAGTTGCCTGCAACAGAAGCATCTTTGTCATAAGCGAAGATCTTACCGGTTCTTGTGAGGAAGAATGTACCTTCATCACCAAGTTTGAGACCATCAACGATATAGTCATATTTTGTGCCGTCTACATAGATAGCATCAGTTGTTTTTTCATCAATTGTACCTGTAACAGCGTTCTGTCCGAGGTTGATGATTTCGATCCAATCATAGTTCTTGGTGTTACCATCTGTGATGTAAGCGATTACATCATTTTCAGCGAAATCTTCGAGACCGATTTCTTCGCCGTCTTTGTTAACGATAGAGATGTTTACATCTTCATCTTCAAAATCAAATTTGAATGTTGCACCGTCGTTTGATTCGAATTCGTCGTCTTCAACTGTTTTAACGAGATCGTATGCATATTCTTTCATAACAACGATATCAAATTTGTTGTCACCGCTGTTTTCGATAAGTGTGATTTCAACATCAGCACCTGTTCTGAGATCGCCTTCTTCGTTGAAGATAACTTCTGTCAAAGAATCAACAGTTGCATAGTTGTAGTAGAATTTAGCTTCAGCATCGAGCTTGTAGCTGTCAGTGTCGGAAGAAGAAGCTGAAGGATAGTATTCAACTTTGGAATCAGTTGTTTCTTCATCAAGATCTTCGAGACCGAGTTCTACGATTTCGCTGTCTTCGCCGGGCATAATAGCGATGATTTCATAAGTGTTTTTCTTAACTTCTTTAGCGTATACGATAGAAGCAACACCGAAGTAATCAGCAGCATTAACGCCTTCAGCTACTTTAAGAGTAGCATCGTAGCAATCTTCATCTTCAAGTTTGTCTTCGAAGTATTCATTGTCGTTAGCTTCTTTGATGCAGTATACAACTTCGTCTGCTGCACATGTTTCGCCATCGAATTCAATGATAGGAGTACCTTCTACGATACCTTCGAGTTTAGCAACGTCAAGACCTGTAAGGAGAGTCTTGTAATCTTTACCGTTTGTTCCATCAAGAATCTGGAATTCAGTGTTAGTACCGAAACCGGTCTGATCCATCATGGGGATGTCGAGTGCATTGTATGTGAGCTGAGCAACAATGCCTCTGGAAGCAGCAGCTGCCTGTGAAGCAACGCTTACACCTTTGGTCATGCCGTAGGTGTTAGCTACTACCATGTAACCTGTGGGGTAGCCACCCTTCTGAGCAGCCATGGGTTCGTAACCGAGAGCTACAACAAGCATTTTAACAGCCTGTTCGTATGTTACATTTGCATTAGGAGCAAATGTGCCATCGCCCATACCGTTTACGATTTTAGCGCCGGCACATGTGTTGATGTAACCAGCAGCCCAGTGATCAGCAGGAACGTCTGTGAACATTGTAGCACCTGCAGCAGGTTCATAACCTAAAGCACGGCAAACAACAGCACAGAATTCTGCTCTTGTGATGTCACCATCGGGTTTGAAAGAACCGTCTTCATATCCGTTGAGGATTTCAAGTGAAGACAGTGTGGATACTGCTGTGTATTCGTCATCTTCAACAGCAACGTCTGTGAAAGCTGCGAAAGCAACAGTACCGAGCACCATTGTTAATGCAACAACGAGTGCAAGAACTTTTTTGAGATTTTTCATAATTCTCAAATCCTCCCTTAATAATATTTTTTTGAATGAGATGATGTGGTTTTTCGTGATTAAGCCGCATCTCATTCAAATACAACTTAACACTACGGTCAGATTGAACTCTAACCTTGCACTGATTATAACATTCGAAAACATTACAGTCAATGCAGTAATTGTTGTTGTAACAAAAATGTAAAGTTAGAGTAAACTCTGTTACAGTTTTGCCACAACACTGTAGTTTTCGTAGGATTGATGATTGAAAATTGCTCACATAATACTCGTTTACAAACATCAATATCCTATTCTAACCATAACCTACTATATTTTAATATGTTTTTAGCAGAATGTCAAGGTTTATTTTGCCAAAAAACAAATTATTTTGCAAAATTTAGTGTTGCATAACAAACAAATTTGAGTTTATCGCTCTGTTTAACACAAGAACATCGTAGAGCGTGACGACCTCGGCATGCCGAATAAATTCAAAAAATCCCCAACTATATAACAAACACCAGAACGTAAGCCTTCTCCTTGGAGGAGAAGGGGGACCGCGTGAGCGGTGGATGAGGTGTCTCGCTAATAAGATACACTGAAATAACGCCGCTTTGCGGCTACACCTCATCAGTCAAGCTTAGCTTGA
>JAFQBA010000022.1 GCA_017416845.1 Clostridia bacterium | reverse complement strand
CATAGAGAGTGTCTTCAACTGCCTTTTTGGGATAGTAGGAAACCTGGGAATAAGTCTGAGCCGGAAGTGATACAAGCTTTAGCATCTTGTTATCGGAGGTTTCGGACTCTTTAACAATGTACGGTGTTACACCATACTGGTATGTATCGTTGATTGTAAGTTCAAATGTGGATTTGGCTGATGTGCCTGTGTATTTATTTGCCGCAACACTGCCCTCGGGAGTGAGCTCGCAATTTTCAAAATCAAAAAGGTCACCGTGTCTTGTGGTGTCTACGGCAGTTGCCTCAGGAACGTGATATGCCCAGTCGTCGAAAACCTTGATGTTGTCCCAGTAATAAACCTGATTGCCATAGCCATCGGATTTAAGCTTTGTACTGGTGTATGTTGAAAAGAATTCAAGACGGTTAATGGTGTACATTTTGGATGAAGCAACACCGGACTTGGTTGCATTTGTGCCGTCTTTACCCACAACTGTTGTGGTGTATTCACCGGTATGCATATTGTAGGTTAAGTCAACATCATACCATGTGTCTGTCTTCCAGTTTGTAAGGGTTACGCCGTGAGTTGATACAGAACCGCCGCCGTTTCCGCCATTGAATGAAATGGGAATAACAGCAGAGGCACTTGCACCTTCGGTTGCAGGACCCCAAAGTCGGAGCATACGGGGAGCTTGCTTGTTGTTTTCAACATTTGTGTCGGCATAGTATGAGAACCGAACGTGAATTGTGTCATTAATTTTGCAATTGTTACTAAAGGTATAGAGAATACCTGCGTATTTTTTCAATTGAGTTTCACCGGGGTCGGGTTTGTGAGTTTCCTTAACGGAAACACCGTATGTACTGTTCTTTGCAGGTGTACCCGCCTCCATGCCGTGAACAGCGGATGTTCCGCCGTAGGCTGAAAACGAGCCTACAGTATCGCCTTTAGGGACTGTGTGGGCAGATGTGCCCGTCCATGTGCCTGCATAGTCTTCAAAATCGAAGAGCTTTGATTCCACATTTTTCTTGGCAAAAGATGTGGGAACGACAGACAGCATCATGGACAAAATGATGAGCATTGATAAAAATACTCTGAAAAGTTTTGTCTTTTTCAAAATAACCATCTCCATTATCTACATATTATATACATATTATTTTATCAGATTTTACTGCTAAAAACAACATATGATTTGTTGATTCATTGCGCAAAAAACAAGGAAAGTATTTGACACAAATGTTAAATTGGAGTAGCAACTACACCTCAACCACCACCTAACGGTGGTCCCCCTTCTCCTCAAGGAGAATGCAACGCTCCGGTGTTAATTTCATCTTCAAACAGCTCGACAAACCCAATTTAATTTACAAAATTTACCATAGGGAAAAGAGTTCCCCACAAAAGCATAACAAGAAGAGCACAAAACGTAGATTTGTCCTTATTCATCGCACACCTTCAAAACAACTTTTCCTATATTTTCACCTCTTTCTAAAATATCCAAAGCTTCGTTTGCATCCTCCAAAGACAGAACCTTATATATAGATGGCTTCATTTCTTCTTTTTCAATTTTGGGCCATACTTTTTCTACAAGTTCAGCAAGAAGAAGTGCTTTTTCTTCGCTTGTGCGTTTTCTGAGCATACTTCCGACAAGGTGAAGCCCTTTTGTAAGAAGAGGTCTTAACATAATATTTGTCTCTGTGCCCGAGAGAGTTGAAATGACTACCCAATATCCGCCTTCAGCCATATAGGGCAAACTCTTACCAAGGGTTTCTCCGCACAGGCAATCCATTGACACATTGACCGGATTTCCGTTTTCTTCTTCTTGTTTTAGAATTGCGGAAACGTCATCTTTTGTAGAATTTATGATTATATCAGCGCCAAGCGGCTTAACTTTTTCGGATATTTCGTCGGATAGTACAGAGGTAATAACTCTTGCGCCAAAGGCTTTAGCCATAGGAATTGCAACACTTGCAAGACCACTGGCTCCTGCAGGAATAAAAGCGGTATTCCCCTCTTTTAAATGCCCCTCCCAGAACAAATTCAAATATGAAGTTGCATATGCTTCGGGCAGTGTTGCTGCTTGTTCAAAACTTAAGTTTTCCGGCATTGGCATAACCATTCCCTCCGGAGCACAAACATACTCGGCATAACCACCTCCGCCTAAAAGTGCACACACAGAGTCTCCGATTTTAAATCTTCCTTTTTGTTTTGCAACCTCTCCCATAGCATCAACAGTGCCTGACACTTCGAGACCGGGCCATTCCGGCCAACCTTTTGGTGACGGATATGTTCCTTTCTTTTGTAAAAGATCAGCACGATTTATACCAATCGCCTTGATTTTTATGCGTATTTCATCATCTTTTGCAGAGGGCATTTCAACATCTGTAAATAACAATTTTCCATCTTTTACTAGCATTGCTTTCATATCAATCAGTTCCTTTCATAGACAATGTTCTTCCGCCGTCGCAGACATATGTCTGTCCTGTTATAAATCTTGCTTTATCCGAAACTAAAAACTCTACAAGATTTGCAATGTCCTCCGCAACGCATTTTTCTCCCAGAAGATTTGTTTCTAATGTCCTCTTTGTATCAGTATCTTCGCCCGGACGCTGTACTACTCCCGGAGCAACCGAGTTTACATTTATCTTATATGGACCAAGCTCTTTCGCAAGCGCTTTGGTAAGAGATATTACTCCGCCCTTTGATGCTGCATAATCACAGCAGGTTGCAAGTCCGTTAAGACCTACTGCAGATGAGAAGTTTATTATTTTTCCCCCTTCACCCTGT
>JAFQBA010000021.1 GCA_017416845.1 Clostridia bacterium | reverse complement strand
GCACCGCAAAAATTGCTAAGCCGCTTCGTGTACGTCCCCCGCTGTCCTCCAATTTGCAAAATCCGTCATTATTGTGGACAGTGCCGCCTCACGCCATTGTGTTAAACAGCTCGACAAACTCCAATTTGATTCTTTTATCTAATCCATTATACCCCTTTTTTACATACTCTTCTATATACAAAGTGACAGGATTTTTTTAATAATGTCGCTTTCAAACACCCAAAATGGAATTTGTTATATGAAAAAACTGAAAAAAATATGAAAAAAACTTCAATTTGAAATTTCAAAGTAGACAAATAATGTTTTTTATGATAAAATTTCAAAAAAGGGTGGTGAGAAAATGGCTAACAATTCATATGGTCTGAACTATAAAAATCTTTTGGAATATGATGTCAATGTGGAAGATTTGTGTCTCAAAATAAATGCCGATGTTGGTGTTTTGAAATTTGATGAAGTCTACAAAACAACAATTCCGAATTTTCGCAGTGAAAGACTTCACCATCATGACACCTATGAGCTTTTTTTCAATCTCACCGAAAAATTGCACGGATATTTTGGTGACGGAGAAAATGTTCTGTTTGACGAAAGTATGTTAATTATTGTGCCGCCGGAATATAAACACCGTTTTTTTGAAAAATCATGGGTTAATTCTTTATCATTTAAGTTTTCAATGTCAAAAGCCGCTTCCAAAAGCAAGCTTAAAATTTATGAAAAATTTTCACGAATTTGCACTGCTCCGTATATGGCAGTTAAATGTGATGAAAAAATGGTTGAAAGCCTTCTTTTGCTCAAAAAAGCCATTATCAACCGCAATCCCATGCTTGTGTCGGCAAGGATGTATGAGACAATTGCTCATGTGCTGAGTTCTTCCGAGCAGATGCTGAATTCACATTCTGCTCTTATTCCCGACAGCAATCAAAGCAGAACACACAAGGTTCACACCATGATTGAACATTACTATGCAACCGACATTTCCCTAAACGACATTGCAGATAGCCTAAACATCAGTAACCGTCAGCTGATTCGAATTGTCAAACAACACTATGGTTGCACTTTCCGTGAGCAAATCACAAGACTTCGCATGGATACGGCATATCATCTTCTTTCGGAAACCGATATGAGTATTACCGAAATTTCCACAAGAATCGGCTATAACTCGTCCAACAGCTTTTCGCAGGTTTTCAAAAAGTTCTTTGGCGTTTCACCGTCGGAATTTCGCAAAAAAGATGCGAAAGATAGTGAAAAATAATTTGTATTTAACATAAAATTTAAAAAGGCAAAAATTTTGACCGGAATGTTTCGCTTTGTCGAGATATTTCGGTTTTGTTTTTCAAACCCTCCCCATAAGCTCCGATTTAAACCTGTTCCAAAGTGACACGAATCTCGAATTTCTGTCACTTAAATTACTGACAAAAGCGTTTGAATATTTTATAATGAAAGTATAACAGAAAGGAGTAGATTAAATTGAAGAAAATTCTATCTTTGTTCCTTACATTTATATTGGTTTTATCAGCATTCCCAACAGTATTTGCAGAGGGTACAACGGAGGCGGATTCCTGCTTTACTCTTGCATTTTCCGAAGACTTTGAATCGGGAACGCTAAACAGCTCTCAATGGAAGCAAACAACCAAAACTGTTGTCGAAAAGGTTGAAAAAGACCAGAATGCCGACAACTATGCCGCAAGGCTTGAAAACATTATTACCGACAACGGCGACGGCACGGTAACGGTTGACGCATCACAGCTCAACATGACAAAACGCATCAGTGTTTCAAGCAGATTCAAATATGAGTTTTCTGTTCGCATTGGCGAAATTGACAAGGTTGCAAACTTCCCGTCAATATATCTCTATCAGGCAGACAACAAAACCTTGCTCCGTGAGACGGTGGGCATGCTTTCATATTCTGCTTCAACGGGAAAAATCGTTCCCACAATAGCAGACAAATCCTTCACAACCACCGCAGGCGTTGCGGTAAACACCAATGAATGGATTGATGTTTGCATTTATGTTGATGTTGCATCCGAATCTTTCACAGCATTTGTCAACGGCAATCTTTTAAAAGAAACCGACGGAACATTTGTATATGACCTTTTTGCAAATGCAACCGATTCCGAAGCGCTTTCCACTTTTGCTCAAAACGGCGGATATGCCGCTCCCATGACGGTTACATCAAAATGGATGTCCACAACCATGCTCTATTGGTTTGATGACCTCAAACTCTACAATGCCTGCGAAGGATGCGAAAACTGCATTCCGACAGTTACAATTTCGGGCATTGAAGACGGAGACGAAGAAATTGCGGTTAAACGCGGCTTTGACATCACCTTTGGCGGAGAATATGAAGATTTTTCCATAAGCTTAAACGGCACCGAAGCGACACAGGGCGAAATAAAAGCGAACGGCAACGGAAGCTACACCTTTACTCCTGCCTCCGCTCTTGACTATAATACATCCTACACTCTTGCAGCCAAAGCCACAAATGCATTTGGCTACACCGCAAAAGCTCAGGTAAGCTTTAAAACAAAATTTGCCTACAAGATTTTTGATGAAGATTTTGAAAACGGTCTCGACACAACAAAATGGAACTGGCGAAGCACCAAAGAACCGGCAGTTGCCGAAATCATTGACGACCCCAAAGGCGAAAAAGGTAAAGTCGTTCATATGAAGGGTATCTACGATACAACCCATTCAAGCGCACAGCTCGGTAACGACAATCTCCCCGCAGGCGGCACAAACCTCCCCGGTGACTTTGTGGTTCAGTTTGACATTATGATTCCCGAGTCCGACCGCAACGCAAGCTATCTCAACAAAGCCCTTGTGCTTCTTTTCTACACCGATTCCGCAACAATTTCGCGAATGGTGCAAGTAAGAAGTTTTGCGGAAGATGAAACAAAATTTGCCCTTGCTTTTGCTGACGGTCTCACAGATGCAGGCAAACCCAATTACATAACCTCATCTGTTGTCAGAAACTACGGCGAATGGATGAACATGGCGCTTGTTGTAAACCCCGTTACCGACACCTATGAAATGTGGATAGACAACCAAAAAATCGGTGACTACAAGCTAAACGGCACCTTTGGAGCAGACAGCCTCACACGTTTCCGTTTCCAGGCATACAGCTATGCAGACGGTGTTAACGAGTTTTATCTTGACAATATTAAGCTTGCTCAAAGACTTGCAATTGTTCCCGGTGCAGACGGTGAATACAGTTGCTTCAGGACAAGTGACGGCTATTCAATAAGTCAGGTTGACCGCATCAGCAACATTTTTTGCCCCACAATCGTAAACAACGGTCTTGCCGATGAAGAAATGACAGCTTTTCTTGCTCTCATAAATCCTACAACCCACAAGCTTGAGGATGTGGTTGCAAAAAGCTTTACGGTTCCCGCAGGCGGAAAGTATGTACCCGAAATTTCACTTGACGGTGTTGCATCAAAAGCTTCCAAATGCGAAATAAAAGCAATTCTTGTAAATAACGAAAACATGGTAGCTCCCTACAGAGCAACCTTTGCTCCGGCATCTGCCCTGAAGCTCGAACCCAACACAAGTGCAAACGATGTTTCGCCAACCTACCCCGGCGGAGCATTCAAAGCAATAACCATGAGCATTGATGACGGATTTTTAACAGACCGTAACATGGTTAAAATCCTCAATGACAATTCAATGAAAGCAACCTTCCACATTGTAGGTTCAAGAGCAGACGGCACAAGCGAAACGATGGCGGCGGCTTCAATTCCTGCATCGGAATTTGCGACTCTCTATCAGGGTCACGAGCTTGCAAACCATTCATATGCTCACTTCTCTACCGTTATCACAGACGAAGAATTTGAAGAGGACCTCTTAAAGAGTGAAGCAATAATCGAAGCAACGGGCTATAGTGTAAAAGGCTATGCTTATCCCAATGGTGTGAGAGGTGACGACACAACAAACTACAGCGAAATCCTTGCAAAAAACGGTTATCTCTACGAAAGGGCAGACGCTCCCTGGGGTGTTCCTGCAAATCCTTTGTTTGATGCACCAAAAGCTGCTGACTTCATCAGTTTTCCCATAACCGCAACCGTTGGTTCAACAAGTCTTATCGGACTTACGGGTGTTGCAGATAAATATTTTGCAATCAAAGAAAAAGAGCTTTCCATGTATTCAATCTTCACCCATTCTCACGACATCGGTCAGCCGAACTCAAATTGGACATGGGATGAATGGGCACAGTATTGTGAATATATAGGCGGCAGAGACGATGTATGGTATGCAACCATCTATGATATTTGTACCTATATTAATGCTGTTGAAAAAATGGAAGTAACCGAAACTCAGATAATCAACAATTCCGACATTGACATCTGGTGCATGGTTAACGGTGAGGTTAAAACCGTTAAGGCAAACGATTCAATTACTATTGAATAAATTGGAGTTTGTAGGTGAGATGAAATGAGGCTAATGCGTTGCCCTCCTTGCCTAAAGGAGGGGGGGGGGCAAATTGTCAAGTCAAGTGCAACACTTTTTAGACAAAAATTCAAGTGGTGATAAATAGCCAAGACATTTTCTTGGTCTACTATTGATTAAATGGATAACATTTTGAAATTCTTCTTCGGTAACATTTAAGAAAT